>JABDJL010000185.1 GCA_013002505.1 Lysobacterales bacterium
GCCTACAGGGATGTATTGACGGCGTCCTGCCGGGGCCGGACAGGCACTGCGGCTGAAGAATCGCGACCATCGGCCTGCGGCCTCAGATCGCTCCCACAGGGAAGGGTTTACGGCGTCCTGCCGGGGCCGGACAGGCACTGCGGCCGGCCGTGGAGTTTATAAACAACCTGAAGGGTCATCCCTCACCTTGTCACTGCCAGGCACCCGCTGAACGCAGTGATGTTTGCAATGGTCTGACAATTAGCGAAGATGGCGGGGTTAAACAACTTCTATTCAGCAATGATCAGTATCCGTTCCATTTGCCGGTTTGCGATCGCCTCGGCCCTGTTGGCCTGCAGCCAGACCGTGGGCGCGGACAACGCCTGCGACTTCACCCTGGTTGACGGCGAAATCACCGAGCATAAATTCTCCGGATTTCACGGCAGCCTCCGGGTTTTCGTACCGGCTGAGCCACCGCCGGAAGCCGGCTACCCGGTCATTGCCTACTACCATGGCTGGAGCACCGGGCTGAAACCAAACCTGCGCATCATGCGTGCAGTGACGGGCGGTAAAGACTATTTGTTGATTGGCATGAGCTATCGCAGCCGGCATTTCTACCAGGAGCTGGATCGCAAATCCCTGCGCAAGGAGCAGGCGCACCTGGACCGGGCGCTGGAGGATGTAGCGGCCTGCAGGTCAATCAACCAGGACGTGGTATTCCTGGCGGGATATTCGCAGGGTGGTTATGCCATTTCAATGCTGGGAGAACAGCGTATTGACGAAGTGGCGGGCCTTGTTCTGCTGGGGTCCGGCCGCCGCCTGGCCAAAATGTACCTGCCGGACGAAAACCAGATCAGTGATTGGCCAATATTTGTCGGCGTCGGTGAAAACGATCAACGTCATTTTCCGATCGCAGACAACAGCGCCAAGCTTTATGCATTATTGGGCGCCGAGGTTTCGATGGAAACCTGGCCGGACACGGACCATTTTCAGGGATGGGCGTGGTACCAGAAAGACCCGCAACGGGGCGCTGGCCTGAAAGCCTGGCTGGACAACGTAGTGGCGCGTCGAATGCGTGCTGCGGTGGCCGGCTCAGGGGAATAAGCGCTGGCGGCTCCAGCCTTCCGGACCCGCGGTATAACGAAAACGATCATGCAGCCGGCTGTCCTTGCCGTCCCAGAACTCGACCATCTCGGGTATGACCCTGAACCCGGACCAGTGCGGCGGCCTGGGAACCTTGCGGCCAATGTACCTGGCTTCCGTGGCGACGACGCGCTTCAGCAGTTCAGCGCGACTGCCCAGGGCCCGTGACTGCTTGGAAGCCCAGGCGCCAAGTTGGCTGCCCCGCGGCCGCGACGCAAAATAGGCGTCTGCCTGTTCATCACTAACGCGCTCGACCCGGCCTTCGACCAGCACCTGTTTCTGAATCGCTTTCCAGTGAAAGACCAGGGCGGCTGCCGTGTCTTCCGCCAGTTGGCGGCCCTTATTCGACTCCAGGTTGGTGTAAAAAACGAATCCACGCTCGTCGAATTCCTTGAGCAAAACCGTTCGGGCTGAAACGCCATCGTTGAGTGCACGTGTCGCAATGGTCATCGCAGTGGGCTCGATTTCGCCCGCCGCGCGCGCAGCGTCCAGGTAATCCGAAAACCGTTCAACAATTTCCTGTGACAAGTTCACGGGCGCTCAGGCGGCCTCGGGCTGTGGCCCATCGCCCCCGGGCCCGTTATCGATCCTTGGCAACCTGCGCAGCCAGATCAGCCAAACGACCAGCGCATCGAGGATGATAAGGGCCTGCCAAAGGTAGAGGTGGAACCATTCAAAGGCCGTGTAATTCCACTGGCCAAGATAGAACAGGCTGATGATTCGCACGAGGTTGAGTAACTGGATTGCGAAAAAGCCGATGACAAAGCCAATCAACTTGCTCTTCAACGGCGCGGGAAAAGCAAAAATGGCTGAAAAAAGGATGATCACCGCTTCGAGGCCATTACAACCCCGCTCGATCCTGACCCCGAAACCGCTGGCCTTGTCGCGGATGACATTTCCTGTGGCAATGACGTTTTCATCGAACGCCTTGACCAGCCAGACGCTGATGTCCGCTATCATCGATGTAAACGGCAAGATGACGTACTTCTCCGCCGGCTGTAGAATCTCCAGCGTAAACAGTCCGATCAAAAGCACTGAAAATATGACAAAAAATCGCAACATATCGCTTCAGGGTCAAGCTCCAGTAAAACGCCGCTCATGTTACCTAATAGGCTTGCGGCATGCACCTTCAATCCAGCTTCCAGAATGGAATGACAAGCTTGACTGAGCGTATCATTTTCCTGGTCGGGCCCATGGGGTCCGGAAAGACCACCATTGGCCGCCTGGTAGCTGCCGAGCTTGGCCTGCAGTTTCATGATTGCGACCAGGAACTCGAGCAGCGCACCGGCGCCAGCGTTAACCTGATCTTCGACGTCGAAGGTGAGGCAGGGTTCCGTAAAAGGGAAACCCAACTGTTGCGCCGCCTGTCGCGTAAAACCGGCGTCTTGATCGCTACCGGCGGTGGTGTCGTCACGCGCAAGGCCAACCGGAACATACTTCAAAGCACAGGCCTGGTCATTTGGCTCAACACCACCGTTGAGCAACAATTGAGGAGGCTCAGCCATGACAAGAGCAGGCCGTTGCTGCAAACCACAGACCGGGAGGCAAGGTTGAACAAGTTGGCCGTTGAGCGCAATGCCTTGTACCGCGCTGTATCCGATATCGAATTCAAGTCTCCGAACCAGAACTCGCGTCTCGCGGCCCTTAAATTGGCGGCCCTGATCCGGGATTACTGGCGCTCTGACGGCAGCAGCGTGGTGAAACATGCCGGTCGTTGATATCCAACTGGGCGACCGCAGCTATCCCGTCCATATCGGGCCGGATTTGCTGGTAGACGGCAATATATGGAAACCCTACCTGTCGACTGGAAACATCCTGATCGTCAGCAATGACACGGTTGCGCCACTTTACCTGGACGACCTGCTCATTACACTCGGAGATATTCCCAGCGAGGCGCTGATTCTGCCGGACGGCGAAAAATTCAAAACGATGGACCAATGGTCCAGGGTGCTGGACACGCTGGTTGAAATGCGCGCCGGACGCGACGCGACCCTGATCGCGCTGGGCGGTGGCGTGATTGGCGACCTCGGCGGCTTCGCAGCAGCATGCTACATGCGTGGAATCCGCTATATCCAGGTTCCAACCACCTTGCTTGCCCAGGTAGATGCCTCGGTAGGCGGAAAGACCGCGATCAATCACCCGGCCGGCAAGAACCTCGTCGGCACGTTTTACCAGCCGGCGCTCGTGATTGCCGATACGGGAACCCTGTCCACGCTTCCTGGACGTGAATACCGGGCAGGACTCGCCGAAGTCGTCAAGTACGGCGCGTTAATGGACAACGATCTGTTCACATGGCTGGAGTCCAACATAGACAGCATTGCCGGCCAGGACCCGGAAACGGTGACGACCATGGTCAGGCGTTGCGTTGAAAACAAGGCGCAGGTGGTCGCTGCCGACGAGAGGGAAAGTGGACGCAGGGCGTTGCTCAACTTCGGCCATAGTTTCGGCCACGGCCTGGAGGTGCTGGGTGCCTTTGAACAACTACTGCATGGCGAGGCTGTTGCAATCGGAATGGCCATCGCCGCGCGCCTGTCCGAGCAACGCGGCCTGTGCGCACCCGGTACACACCAACGGATAACCACGCTGCTCGCTGCATTCGGTTTACCGACATCCGTGCCGGAACCGTTCGATGCATCCAGCCTGCTGGAGGCCATGTCACTCGACAAGAAGAACAGTTCCGGTACACGGCGCCTCATTCTGCTTGAATCGATAGGCCAGGCGCGTATCGACACCGGCAGCAGTGACGAGGCTATAAGGCAGGCAATAGTGGACTGCAATTCATGACCAGCGGCCGCCGCGCAGGGCTAATTCTGGCCATCGGCCTGGCGGCCATGCTGTCAGGCACTGCCTGGGCCAACGAGGTCGAGGATGCGCAGGATACAGAGGTCTGGCAATGTGCCGAAGACGAGATTGACATCGGCGAATATTGCGTCAAGGTTGTCGAATCCGAGCCTGAACAGGCCGGCACTCCCAAAGCCACGCCATTCAGAAGGGAAAGCATGATGCCCGGTGTTGTACGCAGAAGCAGTCCGCAACCACCTGCTGAAACTCCGGCACGGAAACCCGCAGTGGTGGTGCGCCAAACCATCCCGGTACCGGTGGTGGCCGAGGGCGGTTACGGTATCCAGCTTGGCGCCTGGTCATCACGGGAAACTGCTGAGCGGGTCGGATTGAGCGTGATTGAATCAGGGGTCAATGCGATCCTGTCGCCAATGCAGCGTGGCGACAAGCTGTTGTGGGCCTGTATTGCCGGGCCTTACGCGAGTGAGGATGCAGCGCGCGGCGATTTGCAGTTATTGAAATCCGATAGCCGGTTTTCCCAGGCGTGGACTAAGCCATTGAAGGGGTTGCGGCTGGAAGGAATCGAATACACGCCGGCGCTTGCGGCAGAAAAATAGGCCCGGAGTTTCTGCCGCAATCCAGATCGGCCACTGGAACCGCACCAACCTGATCCTTATCAAAAAAATGGTGGGTGGATGATCTCGATATACAACGCTTGCCCTAGGCCACAGACACCGATAACGTGGCCTCCTGGATTTACCGGGGCCGAAGCCTGATGACTAAACTGAAAAATGATCGTTTCCTGCGTGCACTGAGGCGCGAGGCTGTAGACCGCACGCCGGTGTGGATAATGCGGCAGGCGGGCAGGTATCTGCCCGAATACCGGGAAATACGCAAACAAGCCGGCAGTTTCATGAACCTGTGCACCAATCCCGAGCTGGCGTGCGAAGTTACGATGCAACCGCTTCGTCGCTTTGACCTGGACGCTGCCATCCTCTTTTCCGATATTCTGACCATTCCGGACGCCATGGGCCTGGGGCTGTATTTCAGCGAAGGAGAAGGGCCAAAGTTTAAGCGTACCGTGCGCAGCGCTTCGGATGTCGCAGCCCTGCCGAGGCCCGATCCGGGTGATTCGCTGGCATACGTTGTCAACGCCGTATCCCGCATCCACCGCGAGCTGGACAACACGATTCCATTGATCGGCTTCAGCGGCAGCCCGTGGACGCTCGCGACCTACATGGTCGAAGGCGGTCCAAGCAAGAGTTACAGCAAGGTCAAGGGCCTGATGTATGAGCAACCATCAACGGCTCATGCGCTGCTGTCCAAACTTGCGGATTCGGTTACCGACTATCTCAATGCCCAGATCGAGGCCGGCGCGCAGGCCGTGCAAATTTTCGATTCGTGGGGCGGTATTCTGAGTCACGATAAATACATTCCTTTCTCACTGGACTACATGCAACGCATCGTGAGTGGTTTGAACGCCGGCCCGGATGGAGAGCAGGTACCCGTTATCCTGTTCAGCAAAGGCTGCAATGGCCATCTTGAAGCGATGGCCGATAGTGGCTGCCAGGCGCTGGGTATTGACTGGACCCTGTCATTGAACGAGGCCCGAAGCCGCGTCGGTGAGAGGGTCGCAATCCAGGGCAATCTTGATCCGGCCGTGCTGCAGGCATCTCCGGACGTGATTCGCCGGCAGGTCCAGGCCGCGCTGGAGAGCTTCGGCCGTGGTCACGGCCACGTGTTCAACCTTGGACACGGCATCACACCCGACGTCAAACCGGAGCATCTCGGCGCACTGGTTGAGGCGGTCGCTGAGCTGAGCCCTGCATTTCACGACCGGGCCTAGCCAATTACGTGGCGCGGTAACTGGAGTGGTAATCCGTTGTTCGAAAAGTGCAGCCTGGGATATTGCCGGCGGCAGCACTGGCGTGAATTTTGCATTGATACACTATGCTGAGTGTGAATCACCGTTGAGGAATCCCGGATAGGCCATTTATGTCAGTTCGTTTTTTCATAATCCTTGTGTTGGTCATGGTGGCGATGCTGGCGCTGTTCCTTGCGCTGCTGGCTACTGAAACCGCGTTATCGGTCTGGCAGCGCCTTTCAGCGGCTCCATTGTGGCTGCAGGCTGCCTACCTGCTGATCGTGTTCCTGGTGGCCTCCGCCTCGGTGCTGTTGGCCTGGCGCTGGCTAAAACCGAGGCAAACCCGCACCAAGCGCGCGACCCGGTCCGGACCGCTGGACGACGCGTCCTTGCAGAATGAACTGCTCGAATCGGCAAGTTCTGGCGTAGACGTAGAATCGGCGCTTGCCGAGATCCGCGAACAAAGAAGGCGCAAGGCACACTCGGAGGTTTACATCGCACTATTCGGCGAAGTCAGCACGGGCAAATCGAGCCTGGTCAATGCCCTGCTGCCTGATGCCCGGACAGAAAGCGACCCGCGTGCAGGCACCACGCTGACAGTCAGGCACTACCGCTGGACTGCACGCGATGGTGATTCGGTGATTATTTCAGATCTTCCGGGCTTCAACCTAGGCGACCACCCCGAGGCCATGGACGAGGCCCGGCGCAGCCACCTGGTGATATTTCTGTGTGACGGCGACCTGGCCGACAGCCAGTTTCAGCAACTCAGGCAACTGCAGGAGTCGGGGAAGCCGCTGTTGATCGCCTTGAACAAGATGGATCGCTACAGCGATACGGAGCGGCAGTCTATCGTTGACCGGATTGCCGGGAACAGCGGCCTGCCTTTGCGCGATATCGTGCAGGTCAAAACCGGTGGACGCGAGGAGGTTGTGCGCATGCTGTCTGACGGAACTGAGCGCGCTGACACACGCGAGCGCGAGGCCGACATTCGTTCGCTTCGCACTGCCATTCAACGCCATCTCGATGAAAACCTGGAACTGATGGAGTCACTGCGTGACACGGCGGTGCTGTTGCTGGCCTCCGAGAAACTCGAACGGGCAAAACATGAACACCGTGAAACGGAAGCAGAACAACTGGTCCATCGCTATTCGCGCCGCGCAGTGGTCGGCGCAATGGCTGCAGTCGCGCCTGGCTCTGACATTGTGATCCAGGGTGTGCTTGCAACGCGACTGGTCCAGGAGTTGTGCAAGCTCTATGACGTAGAGGTCAAGGAAGTGCAGATTGAGTCATTCCTGAAGCTGGCAGGTGGCAAGATCAAGAATGCCAGCGCCATTACACTGGCCATCGCCGGAAATGCGCTGAAGGCTTTTCCCGGCATGGGCACGCTGTCCGGCGGCCTGATGCATGCAGTCGCATACGGCCTGATTTTTGACAGCCTGGGGCGCGCAGCGGCGCAGACCTTGGCCAGCAGGGGTGAACTGCGCCCCTATCCCGCCGTCCAGGCATTCGAGGAACTTTTGCGTGAAAATCTTGAATCAGGCGCAGGCCGTTTTGCGAAACTTGCTATTTCGCAAAAAGCCAAAGCCGACGCTTCCTGATCACCACCTGCTCGAGGCCAACCGCAACCTGCGGGACTTGTTGGAGGACACCGCCATTCCGGCCCCGGTGCGGGCAGAATTGCAGGCGGAGTTTGACGAAATCGAAATGCTGCTGGAAAAGCTTTCCAACGGTGAAATTCACATTGCCGCCTTTGGCCGGGTCAGCGCCGGAAAGTCGTCCCTGCTCAATGCGCTTGTGGGAAAGAAGGTGTTTGAAACCGGCCCGCTGCACGGCCAAACACGCGAAGCGCAAAGGATCAGCTGGCAAACCCGCAGTGAAGACCATGTCCGCCTGATTGACACGCCGGGTATTGACGAGCTGGAAGGCGAGGAACGCGAACAACTGGCCAGGCAGGTCGCGCGTCGCGCCGATATCCTCGTCATGGTTTGCGAGGGTGATCTCACGGAAAGGGAGTTTGACGCACTGAAGGCCCTGGCCGCGCGTAAACGTCCCCTGTTGTTGGTCCTGAACAAGTCTGATCGCTACACCCGCGAGGAACTGGAACTACTGTTGCAGCGCCTCCGGGAACGCTGCGCAGGATTGTTGCCGGCCGATCACATTATGCCGGTGTCGGCCGACCCCAGACCGCAAACGGTGATCCGCGAGACGCCGGATGGCGCACAGATCGAAGAACAGCGCGCAAGCCGTCCCGATGTCGATGCGCTGCGGGCTTTGCTCTGGAATGTGCTTGAAAAAGAAGGCAAGACCCTGGCCGCACTGAATGCCGCGCTGTTTGCAAGCGAGCTCGATTCCAAGGTTGCCGGGCGAATCGTGGAGGCGCGCAAACGCGTGGCTGAACGGTTAATCAGGAACTACTGCCTGAGCAAGGGCCTGGCCGTGGCAGCCAACCCGGTGCCCGTGGCAGACTTGCTGGCGGCAGCAAGTATCGATGTCGCGCTGGTCATCCACCTCGGCGAGGTCTATGGCTACCAGTTGTCGCGCCGCGAAGCCAGCCGCCTGTTGTTGACCATTGCCACCAATCTCGTCGCATTGATGGGCGCTTACTGGGGCATCAACCTTGTATCGTCCGCACTCAAGACGGTCAGTGCCGGCTTGTCCACGGCGCTGACCGCGACCGCCCAGGGCGCATTGGCCTGGTATGCCACTTATGTCACCGGTAGCGTGGCGCAGTCGTGGTTCGCACGTGGCAAATCCTGGGGTGACGGCGGGCCCAAGGAAACCGTGCGACAAATCCTGCAAAGCCTGGACCGTGATTCCATGCTGGTTTCGGCGCGCTCTGAAATAGCCGCCCTTCTCGACCGGCCGGGCGGTAAAATAGGGTCCTGATGGACACCCGGCCCTTGATCATGAATCCCGAAGTGCGGTTACTTCACCGCAAGGGCGTGCTGTTTGCCGGCTGGTTGTCGGGGATCAGTCAGCCGATCCAGGTCCTCGAGTTTGATGTTGCGCTACTGAGCCTGTTTCTCAAACCTCGCACGCCAGGCGATGCCGCCCGTAAAATCACCGAGGGTACGCTGCGAAAAATGCTGGTATCGGTACCTGGCCAGAATGCGCTGCTTGGACGCATCCACCAGCTTCGTCAGGCGGGTGTACTGGTAGACGCAGCAGCGCAGGATCTGGAGAACCCTGAAACTGACGAGCGGCTTTCCCTGCCGGATGCTGAATTCCGGCAGGAACTTGCAAGCCGTGGCGCGCTGCGCATCGGCGCAAACATTGCGCTGGAGCCGCGCTCCGACAGCTTCGTGGCCTGGAGTCCGAGAACCCGTAACTGGTATCGATTTGACACGGGTTTGGCGCTGCTGCTGCTGGCCTTTGTCACGCCGGGTACAGCCGATGAAGCATTGGCTTCGCGCCCCGGCCTCGCTTCCAAAGATTCTGCTTACGCGTCAATTGCCAAGCTGCTGGAGTCCGGCCTGCTGGTCAGGTGTGAAGACCGGCCGATGGCGCAAACAGGAACATCCCAGCGGCGCGGCGCGCCAGTCATTACTGCACGCAGGCTTAACGGGCCCCGGTGGCAGGACATCAAGCCGGATGGGCGTATCCCGGTGTATTTCACGCCGCACATGGAAAATCACTATCCACTGGCGCTGGGCATGATCGCCGCGGCGATCAACAGTCATGAGGACGGCAGGTTGCTGGAACGGTTTCATCCGATGCCGATTTCCTACCTGACACCGCAGCAATTGTTCGAAGGCATCTCGCGGAAGTTTGGTCCGGGTGTGTGGCTGTTCTCCAACTATATCTGGTCGCTGGATATCAACCTGAAAATCGCCAACCTGCTGAAGTCCCGGGACCAGGCCAACCTGATTATATTCGGGGGGCCCAGTGTTCCCGGTTACGCCGCAGCCTGCGCCAGCTTCATGGCGGATAATCCAGCCGTGGATATCGCCGTGCACGGCGAAGGGGAAGTCGCGATAGCCGAACTGTTGGATCACGTGTCGGCCGGAGAGCAGGGGCAGGTCGTCTACGACGCCAGCGGTCTTCAGGAGGTGCAGGGCCTGACATTCCGCGACCCCGACGCCAGGGAACAGTTGGTCAACACCCCACCACGCACAAGACTCAAGGAGCCCGACAGCATACCCTCGCCATACCTGACCGGCGTTTTCGATTCCTACGACGGTGCCGTCGAAGCCGCCATTATCGAATCCAACCGTGGTTGCCCATTTGGATGCACGTTTTGCGACTGGGGCTCGGCAACGCGCCAGAAAGTGCGCAAGTTCGACCTTGATCGCGTCAAGCAGGAGATCGAATGGATCGGCCGTAACCAGGTCAGGGTGATCTGGATCGCCGATGCCAACTTCGGCATGTACGACCGTGATATCGAGTTGTCGGAATACATCGTCGAGACCAAGAAGAAATACGGCTTTCCGCAGGAAGTGGTGGTTAATTACACGAAGAATACGACGCGGCGCCTGGTTGAAATCATCAAGGCCTTTTCGGCCGGTGGCATCATTTCACAGGGCATTATTTCCATCCAGACCACCGACGAAGCGACACTCGAGGTCATTAACCGCCGTAACATCAAGACCGAAAAGTACGACGAACTGACCCGGGTTTTTGCCGACGCCAACCTGCCGCTATCGACCGACCTGATGATCGGCTTGCCCGGTATTACGCCGCAGGCTTTTGACCGGGATTTGCAGCGCTATTTCGACGTGGATGTAAGCGCCAAGGCCTATCCCACCCAGCTGCTGCCCAACAGCCCGATGGCTGACCCGGAATACATGGAGAAGTACCAGATCAAGGTTGATGACGAGGATTTCATCATTGCCTGCCACAGCTTCAATGAGCAGGAACTGGCGGACATGAAAGCCATTTTCAATGTTTTCATGATCGCCGATGGTTACTCGGTGTTGAGGTACGTGTTGCGCTTCCTGCAATGGGAGCACGGCATCAAGGCGCTGGATTTCATGCATACCATGCTGACGTGTTCCCGACAGGAATCGTCTCGGTTCCCCTGCGTGAGCTGGGTGCTGAAGTTTTTCGTTGCGGACAAGTTCATGCCGGGCGGGTGGAAAGGCTTTTATGACGAGATTGCAGTGATCGCGCGCGAACAGTACGGAGTCGAACGTGACCCGGCCTTCGACACGGTATTGCTGGTCAATGAACTGGCCATGCCCGACGAGACGATGCAATACCCGCACACGATACAACTGCCGCACGACCTGGTTTCCTGGTTCAGGGAACATAACGGCCAGCCGGTGCACGAGGTCAAGCCACTGGCCAGTTACGGACCTGGTGAGTTCACCGTTGACGATCCGGACTCGATGGTCAGCATTGACATGGATTACATCCAGTACGATTCGCACCAGTACTTCTGGGAATTGCGCTCCGAGACGGCACGCGCCAAGTCCGTGTCGGACGCCAAGCTGGTCAAACAGGCGGTGTCCGCCTAGGGCAGGTACTTGAAACGCGCCATCTGCGCAGCGTGCTTTTCGACCACCCTGGCCACCTGTTCGGACGTCAGTTGCTCGCGCCACTGGCCCTTGCGCCCCTGGCGGAAAAACGCATTGGCGTTTTCATGTTTCTCGACGAATCCGCTTTTCGATTCCTGGGCCTTCATCTGGCCAAACGAAGAGAAACGGATGGCCTTGCGCAACCTCGCAGGATCTTTCTTCATGCCCAGGAATGATTCCACCTTGCGAAAGACTTTCAGCGCTTGATCCAGCATGTCTTCATAGCGAACGACGAGAATCTGGTCATCCGGCGTGCCGGTCCAGCTTTCAACATTGGCCGACCACGACGATATGACCTGGGGTACATGGTGAACTTCGTTGGGCGTGCCGGTCATCTCCTCGGACAGGTAATCGATCGCCTCGTCAACGGTGTAATCGAAGTACCTGGCCATCGATATACACACATCCAGCGGGTTGCGCACTACGTAGATGGCGCCGGACGTGACGGCAGAGCTGTGCAACGGGCAGCCACGGTATTCACCGAGGAAATTGTGGGTTTTGACAAATACCGTACCTTGCGCCTGGCGCGCGATGTCAGCCTGGACCAGCGGCCTGATGGCGCAAATTTCTTCGGTTTCCATGTCAGTGGTCGCCCTGCCCTGGCCCGCGTAAACCTGGAACCGCTCTGCACGCGCCTCGGCAGTCGAATTCAGAAACAGGGCGTTGATATCGACCGGTGAATTCCGGTTCTGGATGTAGTTCTCGATAAATGCGCGCATCCAGGTGTTACCGGACTTGGGATACGAAGCAATCCAGCAGATATTACCCATCCTGGTGCTGGTCAGCCGGTTCTTGAGGTTTCCGGAACTCGTAGTACTGGCCGGCATTGTGCTGGCCGCGATAGCGGATCTGGCCTTGCCGGACTTGCTCGAGGCCTGCGCGGACAAATACTCCGGTCCAGTCGGGGTCATCGTCCAAAGCCTGGTTAACGCGCAGCATGTCGGCCAGGCGGTCTCTGCCTGCCTGCATTTGAAAACGGTACGCTTGCAGTGCTTCGCGGTTGCTGTCGAGTTGCTGGCCCGTCATGTCCAGGGCATTACGCAAAAGTCCCAGCACAGACCCAAACAGGGCTGAACCGTTGCTGGAAAACTCGGGTTCAAGGCGTGATGATATTGTTGAGAACGCGTTTTTCAGCGCTTCATGGCCTGTCCTGCCGTCCACGTAATCATCCACGGCAGAAAAGAAACCCAGCTCTTCCAGCCGGGCGTACTCGGCGTGTTCGCGATTCATATAGGCAAGCATGTCGCTGCTGGGTGTGTGGCAAACCATCTGGAACCGGCCAGCGGGTTTTAACACCCTGAACACCTGCCTTGCGGCCGGCTCCCAATCGCAATACTCGACTCCGTACTGGCTGGTCACGAGGTCGGCGGATTGGTCAGGAAACTGCAGATTCTCGACCGGGCAGTCGGCCACAAAATCAACTTGGCTGGCCAGCCCGGATTGCACCGGGAACTGCTGCGCCACCGCGGCCATGTCCATTTTCGCCGCGTCCACGGCGGTGATCGCGACTTTGCGACCCATGCTGTTGAAATAAGCTGCCGCCAGCAAGGCGACGGCACCGTTGCCGGTGCACAAGTCGAGTACGTGGCCGCCCTCTGGAACCTTTTCAAACACCTCGCTCCAGAATTCTGCAACCTCCCCGTCGTAGTTGGCGGCGAAATCCTGGGGCAGCGACGTCAGGCGCCCCTGTGCCCAGTATTCACTCCAGTGATCCGAACTGTTGACAGGCATCGGGTTGCTCCCAAAATCCAGTGAGGAAGTTTAACCGCTGGGCGTGTACTTTTGCAGTTGTTCGAAGCCGTACGGCGGCTGGACGTTCCTGAAAAAGAAAACGGGCTCCAAAGAGCCCGTTTCCATTCTTACCGCTACTTAAACGTTCTTAGAACGTCTGGACATACCTGGCGTACATGATACGACCGTAACCCGGATACAGGTCGAAGTCATAGTCACGCGAACCAATGTCACCCAGGCCGATCGGCGGCTGCTTGTTGGTCACGTTCTGTGCACCAACAGTAATGCGGCCGTCCCAAGGCGTGAAGTAGTTGACCTGCACGTCGTTCTGGGTCCAGGTCGGTACGTGGCCAACACAGGCTTGAGCAACGATGTCGTCGCATTGCTCACCGATGATCATGGTGTTCCAGCCGAAGCTGAAGTCACCAAGCTCGTAGGTGTTGGAGATCGTGGCGCGGTACTCTGGCGCACCCGGATCTTCAACCTGGTCACGACCACCGTCCACGCTCCAGTCCAGTACGTGTGCATACTGTACGTTGGTGCTCAGACGGCCATCACCGAGATCAAACGAGAATCGCGCGTTGATATCGATACCGGAGGTCTCGAGGTCGCCCTCGTTACCAAAACCGGTGTTAATGAAGTTAATCGCGCCGGTGGCCGGATCACGAACAACACCAAGACCAGCCGGAATCGGATCTCCAGCCAACTCGCGAGCCAGCAGCTCGGGAGATGAGAAGAAGTTGATCCGGTCATCGATGGCGATGTTGTAGTAATCAAGCGTGCCGTTGAACCAGTCGGTCGGCGCCCAGGCAAAGCCCAGCGAATACTGGTCTGATTTCTCAGAACCCAGTGATGGGTTGGCGATACGGAAAGCCGTCACCTGTTCATCACAGTCAGCCGGCAGGCCGAAGTTCAGGCAGGTCACCGGATCCGAAACCGTATCAGCGGAGAACGAAGTCAGCATCGTGATCAGGTCAAGACCCGGAGCACGGAAGCCTTCGCCCCAAGAGGCACGAACCACCAGTTCGTCAGAAGCCTGCCAGCGGGCTGAGACCTTTGGTGAGAAGTCACTGCCATAATCGCTGTAGTCATCCGAACGCGCTGCCAGGCCCACTTCGAAGTTGTCGCCAAACGGCAACAGGGTTTCGAAATAGAGTGAAGTAACGTCGCGGGTACCGCCAGCAGAATTACCGGAAGAACCACCGACCACGCCTGCTTCTGACAGAGAGTCATACTGGTCATTGAAACGCTCTTCGCGATACTCGGCGCCGAAGAACCACTGCACCGGACCGGAATCCAGCTCGAACATATCAAATGCAACCGAGGCAAACAGCTCGTCCTGGTCATAGTTTGAAATACGCGAGATGGTGACCTTCATGGCATTCAACACTGCCGCAGGTGCGCCGAACGGATCAGACAGGTCATAGGTGCCATCTTCAATGAAAATGCCAGCCTGTGAGCCAAGCGTGTAATTGCGGCCCACGTCGTAGGTCTTGTTCTTGGTCTTGCGCACACCGAAGTCAACTTCAGCGTTACCCACCCAGCCGGTCATACCGACCATCAGGTCATCCATGAACGTTTCGACCTCGTTGTCGCGGTTACCCAGTGCTGCAAAACGATGACGCCAGTGAATCGGGCGCGGAGCACCCAGTGCTGGATCATAGACAGCAGAAGCGGGGTTGGTCGGGTTGTTCGGGCTGGTAGCCGAAATCGGGCCACCACCGCCGAAGTTGGAACCATCGGGAACCGGCGCGTAACGGCCGAAGGACCAAGAACGGTTGGCCGTGGCATTTGCCCAAATTTGCCAGTCGTTGTTGATCTCGTGCTCGGCACGGAGGAACAGGCCCTTGTTGGACGTTGAAGCTTCATCCGCTGATACCAGCGTGAAATCAAAGGCACACTGGATACCGGTCGGGCCGCTGTTGGCAACCTGGGAAAAGCCCTGGGCCAGCAGTTCCGGACGGCCTGAGAAGTTGGAACCACAAGCGCTCTGAGTGCTGAAGAAACCACCGGTTTCACCGCCGGTTGAGCTCACTTCACGCCAGTTGTTAGAGAAGGTTGAAGCGCCAGCAGGGGTCCATGGGAACGCCCGCGCAAAGATAATGTCACGGTCATTCCACGACACACCACCGATCAGGCTGGAGGTTGAGCTGGAAGCGCCGAATACGACAGAACCTTCTTCACGATCGCCACCTTCGTGGTCAATCGTTGCGAAACCAA
>JABDJL010000007.1 GCA_013002505.1 Lysobacterales bacterium
CCCCGAGAAACAGCGTCCAGGGATTCTCGCCCAGCGTCAAGACCACGATGGTACTGATCAGGGTGACGACGATCATCGTCGCCACGTACACCACGAAGAAGAACAGCGGCACCACGAACATCGCGGACAGCAGCTTGGAAGCCAGCGTCAGCGTGTCGGAAGCGGGCAGGGACTTCCACCACAGGATGCTGCGGTCCTTGCGGTCGTCGTACAGCGAACCCAGCAGGTAGAAGAACACCACGATGGCCAGCACCAGGGTGAACAGGAAGCTGTTGAACATCAGCCCCATTTCCACGGCCATGGCGCGGTGACCGGCGTCGGTCTCCCTGGCCAGGAACTGGATCAGGTCCTTCAGCGTGCTGAACTCGTTGTCGAAGTAGCCGAAGGTGAACAGGCCCATCAGGAACACCACGATATAGATCCCGCCGATCGCCAGCGGCGTGGTGCGGAACGCGCCCTTGTTCTCCCAGTACTCGCGCTTGATCAGGGCCGCCAGGCGGTTCATGACTCACCTCCGCTCATCGTGGCCACGAACAGGTCCGCGACATTGGGCGTATGCAGTTCGCCCAGCGCCTTGAGCTGCGCGCGGTCGCCGTTCTGGTACAGGAAGATGTGGCGCCCGAACAGCACCCGCTCGAACAGCGGGTTCAGCGCGCGCGCCGCGTCTGCTTTTTCCGGCGGCACCATCAGCTCCACGTAGCGCTCCTGCACGTCTTCCATCGTGCAGTCCAGCGCGATTTTGCCGTCCTTGATGAAAATCAGGTCGCTGAGAATGTGCTCCACTTCCTCGACCTGGTGGGTGGTGATCAGGATGCTGCGGTTCTCGTCGAAGTAGTCGTTCAGCAGGTTGGTGTAGAACTGCTTGCGGTAGAGGATGTCCAGCCCCAGCGTGGGCTCATCCAGCACCAGCAGCTTGACGTCAATGGCCATCACGATGGCCAGGTGCAACTGCGCCACCATGCCCTTGGAAAGCTGCTTGACCCTGTGGTCCAGCGTCACCTTGGTGGTGGACAGGTAACGGATGCAGCGCTCGCGCGAGAAATGCGGGTGTACCCGCTCGGTAAACTCGATCAGTTGCCAGACCCGCGCCCAGCGGGGCAGCACCGCCACGTCGGCGATAAAGCACACTTCTTCCATCAGCGCCGCGCGGTCGCGTGAGGGATCCTTGCCCAGCACATTGAGGTGACCGTCGAAGTTGGTCAGGCCGAGGATGGCTTTCAGGGCGGAGGTCTTGCCCGCGCCGTTGGGGCCGATCAGGCCGACGATCCGGCCGGCGGGAATTTCCAGGTCAATCGCGTCCACCGCGGTATAGCGGCCGTAGCGCTTGGTCAGCCCGCGTGCCTCGATCACGTTGCTCATGTGCTTGTGTCCTCGTTGTCATTTTTTGCCCGCTTCAGCAGGTCTTCGATGTCCAGCCCCAGCTGCTGTATGCGGCTGACCATGGCCGGCCACTCCTCGCGGATGAACTTCTCGCGCTCGCTGTCCATCAGCTGCTTGCGCGCGCCCTCGCGGACGAACATGCCCACGCCGCGGCGCTTCTCCACCAGGCCTTCATCCACCAGCGCCTGGTAGGACTTGGAAACCGTGATCGGGTTGAGCTGGAACTCGGAAGCGACCGTGCGCACCGAGGGCAGGGCATCGCCCTCGTCGAGCGTGCCGTCGAGAATCATCGCGATGGTGCGTTCCTTGAGCTGCCAGTAAATCGGCTGGCTGTCATTCCAATGGGTGGACACGAAATGCTCAGCCCCGGCCCAGCAACAGCAGGCTGATGCTCAGCTTGCGCTTACGCGGGCCTGGTTCGGCGGAATCATGGTCGCCACCCTGCGCCAGGCTCGGCGCGCTGGCCTGCGCCGGCTCGTTGCCCGGCGCGGAATCCGCGGGTCCCCCGACCCACGAAACCGCCACCAGCAAAAGCGCGGCCAGCCCGGCAAACAGGTGCGGTATGCGAATACGTCGGCGTGGTTTCAATCGAATCATTTTTCTGTCCACTTGGTCTCGTTAAGCGTGTTACACATTCGGTGTTGTAGTGAAGTATAACACCATGACCCAGGAATGCAAGTAGATAGAAAAGCCACGTTGTGACTACGAGCAATGCGCGCTGAATTCCTACGCGAATTGGTTGTGGATTGGGATTCTGCTGTTGTGCACCTGTCTGGCCAAATATGCACCTCAACATATTGCGTGCGAAGGGGGATTGCATGCGGCACACGAATTCGAATCAAGGTCGCCCGGACACGGGCAATTCAAAACTGTGCTTGTTCATCGCCTACCTGGTTTTGGCCTGGGGGCTGTCGGCGGGAACCTGGTCTGATGCATGGGCGGCCCAGTTTCCAGCACCGAATTGGACTTCACCCACCGACATCGACTCGCCAGATGGCTATGCCGTGCTCGCATGGCGTATGCCGACCCGCGAACTTCCCGAACTGTATCGTGTGTCACAGAGTCGCCCTGGGGACCAGCAGGTCAGTTTTGTTGACCAACCATCCCTGCGCATATTTCGCATTGAACCGGGCCGTTACGACTTTCGCGTGCAGGCCTGCCGGAAGGATGTCGCGGGACTTCCGGTCTGTGGGGATTTTTCAAGCAAACTGCGGGTCATGGTCTCACGACCAGAAGTGGATGGTGCGGCGGCCAACGCCGAAGTTGTCCGGGCACCGACCCAGGAAGCAGGGGGGGCGGACCATCTCAAGCCGGGTGCATGGATCAGCGTTGACGAGAACGGTGATGCCAACCGCGACGGCCAGGGCTGGAATTTCTACTGGTCCAATCGACTTGCATTGGATCAGTCGGATCCAATGTTTGGGAACGCTTTTGACCTGGTGGGAATCTGGTACACGTTCGAGGCCAAAAAATATGTCTTCAGCGGACCTGCGGCTTCGCCGGGCGAATACCGTCCGGTGGCGGCGGAACTGAGGCTTGTCAAGACGGGCACATCTGTTTACCAGGGGGATGTCTGGATTAGACGCAATGGGCAATCTGCAAGCATTGGCCAGGTATCGATCGAATTTACTGCAGGTAACTCGACTGCGTTGATTTCAATGAGCAGCCTGAGTTTCAAACTGGAGTCGCGCCCAGCCATATCTGATGAGCAGATCGTGTTGCTGCTTGGGTCTGATTCGAGCTCCACCCAGAATCCATCGCACTACAGCGGACTATGGCGGCCACCAGGCGGAGAAGACATCCTGGTTGACCATAACCTGGGAAATATCGCCGAAGTCATCAATGTCGTTTTCCCGGACGACTCTGGCGACCCGACCTGGGTCCAGGCCGTATCGACGGAGTTGGCGCCGCAAGGCGTGGACTTCTGCTTGCGGTATCTGGACACCGGGTACCCGCCCGACCACGAACGGCCTGCCGGCTGGGTCAATAGTCTGTCCCCAAGCCCATGGTTCGACTCCGGCTGTGATGGCTCGCAAGCGACATCACCCGAAAACCGGAATGGCGGCAGGGGGTTTACGGATTTTGATCGCAATGAATTCTGGGCGGCATTCAATTTGCCAGAGCGGTCATTCGCGACCGGTGCACTGGCGGTGGGTTCCGCGTCCGCGCCCGATACACTGGAGAAATCGGCCGGGATCCACGGCATCAGGTACGCAAATGCCACCGGTGCCGAGTGCGAACTCTCGGCTGCACAGCCTGAGTGCAATCTGACCCTGACGTGGTTCCGCACCGGTGACTATCCTTCCGCAACGGCCTTCCTGTTCGACCCGGCAAAGGGTTCGAGAACCTCAATCCTGACATCTTCGGAACCGGCCGTGGAGGACTTTTCCTACAGCCTGTCCACAGAGGGGACCTATCAGTTTGAGCTGCGCATGGGTGCGCAGGCGACCTCAGAGTTGATCGCCATTTCGAATCCGCTGGTCGTTGTTCAAAGTGAAGACGAGGACACGCCGGCAACCCCTGCAGGGCTGTACGGAACCTGGGATGGAAGCCGTGCTTACTCGTACGAGCTTTACTGGGGGCATGAAGATGCTGATTCCGTGGACCATTACGAGATTGAAGAAGTATTGGCGAACGGCGCGCCAACTGGTCCGCCACAGCTTGTTTCGCCTGGGACCGCCATGTCCCACGGTTACGTCAAGCCCGCCAACGGTCAGGCTTACTACGGCTACCGTGTGCGGGCCTGCAACGGTGCCGGCTGTAGCGCATATACGCCTCGATTGGCTTGGTATGTCGCTGACGCCAATCCAACCACTGTCTGGCAGGACGACCTGGAATCCGCATCAGCTTGGGCATCGAATCCGGATGGCCTGGACACCGCGTACCGCGGCCTGTGGGAAGTGGCCGACCCGAGCCAGACGAGCAGTGGCGGCTATATCTTTCAACTTGGGTGGACCACGAGCGGGTCCATGGCGCTGGTCACCGACGGACGATCGGGATCGAGCATATTTACCTATGATGTAGATGGTGGTCATACCAGCATTCTCTCCGCGCCAATATTGCTCCCCACCGACCCGTTCGCTCTGGTATTGGAATTCAACTACTACTTTTCCAACAGCAGCTCCGGCAACATCAACGACTACCTGCGATTGGACCTGGAGCATGCTGGCGGTACGGCGCCGCTGTTCGAGATTTCGGGATTGCCTGAAATTCAGGCTGCCGCGTGGACACCCACGCGCGTGGATTTGACTGAATTCGCCGGCCAGTCCGTTCGTCTTCGGTTCGAGGCGGCGGACGGCACGGATTACGGTGTTGCGGTGGAAGCGGGAGTTGATGACCTGTTGTTACGTCATTACGCGCTACCGAATACGGCACCACGCTTTATTGCACCCAGCGATCCACCTGTTGACGTGAACTCTCTCGAGAATGAACAAGTTGCGATCCAGCTCCATGCGGAGGATGACGAAAACAATATCTCCGGCTTCACTGCCGTTAGCCTGCCGGCTGGGATACAGATCGACGGTCAGACTGGACTGATATCCGGAACAGTTGCTGAGGGTGCGGCCGAACTCAGTCCGTATGCCGTGACCGCGACGGTAAGCGACGCTGGCGGGCTTGCTGACGAGGTGTCATTCACATGGGTTGTTTCACCCGTGGTTTCGGAAAACCAGCCACCGCAGATTGCTCATCCGGGTGACCAGACCGACCAATTGGGTGAAACGGTCTCGCTGCAACTCGTGGCTACTGATCCCGATCTGGACGATGTCCTGGCGTTCGCAGCGACCGGACTTCCTGCGTCACTGAGCATTAACGCCGAGACAGGACTGATTGCCGGGACCTTGACGGGAGATGCTTCAACGCACCTGGTCAGCGCCTCGGTCAATGATGGCCGGGGTGGGAACGATGCGGTGCAATTCGCCTGGACCGTGACAGAAGGCCAAACCTCCGCACAGCCTGAAACGCCGCCGGCACCGGCGGGACCGCCCTCGATGACGGCAACCGTGCAGTCTTCCGAGATCGGACACACCGAGGGTGCTTTCAGCGTGGACGCATCCGGCAACGCGCGGTACTCGGTTCCAATCCTGGTTGCACCCGGGTCCGGGGGATTGACGCCGAGGTTGAACCTGACCTATTCCTCGGGTTCGGGTAATGGACCGCTGGGCGTGGGCTGGGGTCTTGAAGGGTTTTCGGCAATCACCCGCTGTCCCCAGACGCTGGAGCAGGATGGTTACAGCGACGAAGTGAGCCTGGACGAGAGCGACCGCTTCTGCCTGGATGGCCAGCGCCTGTTGCTGGTTTCAGGAACCTATGGTGGCGATGGTGCCGAATATCGCACGGAAATTGATTCGATCATGCGTATACGGTCCCAGGGCCAGCAAGGTACGGGCCCGGCATCGTTCACGGTGGAGCAGAAAGATGGCTCTGTACTGGAGTTCGGAAACTCGTCGGACTCCAGGATCCTGGCCGGGACCGAGGTCCTGGTTTGGGCGCAGAATCGGCACCGCGACAGCTCGGGCAATTACTTCAGCTTGCATTACGATACTAAATCCGACCCGGTCGAGTTCGTGCTGGACCGCATCGAATATACCGGCAATGACCGCGCGGCAACGACGCCTTATGCCGTACTGGAATTCACTTGGTCTGATAATCGGCCCGACGCGACAATGGCCTATGTTGGTGGTGCCAGAACAGAACACACCAAGCTGCTGACGCGAATCGACTCCAGGGCCAGGAAAGATTCGCAAGGGCCGTACCAGTCGCTCCGATCCTACTTTCTGACCTATGCCCCGGATGGCTGGGGACGGCAGGCTTTGAGATCGATCGAGGAGTGCAACAACGCAGCGCGCCAGGCTTGCTTCCCGGCCACGCAGTTTGAGTGGCTGGAAAGCTCGACTTCGGTTAGCACGGCGATTAGCCATAACAATGCCATTGCGAGCAACCAGGCTATCTACGGTCTGCAAGTCGCCGATGTAAGCGGCGACGGGCGCCCCGACGTGCTTTATACGCGGAAAGCAGGATCACAATTCAAATTGCAGGTCCTTGCACCCGATGCCAGTGGCAGATTCTCGTCCTGGGGAGGCAGCTACACGCTGCCCAAAACCTCGGAGGGACTGCCGCCCCGCGTGTACGGGCTTGACCTGAATGCCGACAGCTTTCACGACGTGATCTATCGGAAGCACATTAACAATGACAGCTATCACTGGGCAGCGCGGCTATCCAACGAAACCTCCCTGGGTCCCGAATTCATTTTGTCTGATGCGACATTTTCGCTTGTCGAAGAGGACCCGAATGTCGAAGCCCGCGTATCCGTTCTTGATTTTAATGGGGATGGTCTGGGCGACGTAGTGTACAACCGGACTTCAAGCCTGGGTGACGAGCACTTTCTCGAGGTGGCGATCAATACCTGGCTCCCCGGAGGAGACATTGGACTGGCCCCGCCAATCGATATCTCCACCAGCTTCGAAAGCCTGTTCCCGGCGTTGGTGCTGGACGCGAACGGAGACACCTGGGAGACCTTTGACA
>JABDJL010000024.1 GCA_013002505.1 Lysobacterales bacterium
GTATAGAGCGCCTCACCTCTTTCTGATGGAATCGCCGATTTGACGATCTCCGCCTGGTGCTGCCGCAACAGGTCCAGCACGTCAGCCACGGACAGTCCTGAGTCGCGTGCAAGGCCGTTGACGGTCCTCCACTTGAACCGGCTGTCCTCAAGTAGTTGGCGAAGCTGGGGCCAGCGGTCTTCGTTTGCTGAGTTTTCAGTTTCCACAATCCAATCCTCTGCTCACGTTTTTCTAAAAAGATGCACAACAGTTTCCGTGCGAAGTAATGCACGTCATGAGCGCATGAAATCTGCGCTGCCAGACTCAAATTCAGAAGGCACACCTACCGTGTAACGGCCTTGCCGTTGGTACGGCTGAATGCCTGTCGTTCAGGCTTGGTTCTTCAGGTAATGCGAGAGGGGCGATTCGGCGTCACATGTCCCGAATTGCCAGTTTGTGAACTCACTCTGCGGCGTAAGGTTGATCTTCAAAAAAGATCAAGCTTCAAAAATAAGCATAGCAGGCATCGAAAAGTTTGCTGTAGGGCTTAAGAATTACCGATTGGCTCAGAACGCTCCCAATCGATACACTGCACGATCCTCACAGGGTAAACCAATGATGAAACGTGTACGCACAGCCATTTCCAGTGCAGGCATTTTGCTGCTTGCCGCCATCTCTTTCGCCGCGTTCGCGGAATCCGGGCAAGAAGCCCAGGTGGAAGTCTCGATGGAGGATTTCCAGGCCCTGGAAGGCGACGGCTGGGAAGGCAGCCTGAACTATCTCAACTATGGCTCTGACAAGCGTTCAACCATTCCGGTCAAAATGGCGATCGAGATTAGCGGAAAACGTTCTCTGCAAATCGCGATTCGCTACCCGGGCGAAGAAGAGTACAACAACTCCGAGAAAATCAAGATATCCCGCAACGGCAAGCGCGTTGATGGCTATGACCTGGTCGCCCGCGAGCTGCAACCCGATGGGGTGCTTTTACTGACGACACTGGGTAGCGGGCGTGATGACGATCGCAAAGCTGATATCCAGATGGTCTATTTCATATCGGCAAATGAGTTCCGCATTGAAAAAAATGTGCGCTTCGACCAGGACGATGGATTCTTCAATCGCAATGTGTACCAGTTCAGCCGCTAAATCCCTTCGAAAAGACCTCCTGGAAGTAACCAAGTCGCTCTCGTCGGACTGCCCAGCAGCCGCGTGCACCGGGATGTTCTGGCACCTGACACGGTGTAAGCGCTTTCAAACATCATGCTGATGTTCGCTGCGGGTTCAATTGAAGCAATCAAAATACCTTGATTCTGAAAGCACGGAATGGGTTGACTCGCCTATTTATTTTGAGATAGTGTAAAAAAAGCGCGTCAGTTTCGTATTAGTACGTAGCGACATGAAAGCGCTTACATCTACCGCTAGACACGAAAATACTTCTCAATTTGGATCGCGGAGAGCCACGACAGTGAATAAACCCAACTTCAGCAGGAAACCTCTTTCCATCAGTGTTGCGCTTGCACTCAGTATGTATGCAAGCTCGCCAGCTTTGGCGCAAGATGATGATGAAAACGAAAACGAAGGTGAAACCGCGATCCTGGAAGAGGTCGTCGTTACGGGTATTCGCGGGTCTTTATATTCCGCGCAGGTCATTAAGGAGTCTGCGGACACCTTTGTTGACGGCATTACCGCATCAGATATCAGTGCCCTGCCCGACCGGTCTGTGGCCGAAGCGCTGCAGCGGGTTCCTGGCGTCAATATTGGCCGTTTCCAGAAAACGACAGACCCTGACCGCTTCTCGGTGGAAGGTGCTGATGTCATCATCCGTGGCTTGCCCTTTGTTCGCTCCGAGCTGAACGGGCGCGACGTATTCTCCGCAACCGGTGGCACCGTACTGAGCTTTAATGACGTTTCACCGGAGTTACTGGGCAGCGTTCTCGTCTACAAGAACGCCACCGCTGACATGATTGATGGCGGCATTGCCGGAACTGTTGACCTGGTCACGCGCAAGCCGCTCGATTCGGACGGCCTTAAAATGGCTGCTTCTGCTGAAATGAACTATGGCGACATCGCCGAAGATTCATCGCCGACGTTTTCTTTTCTCGGTTCTAACACCTGGGGCACCGATAACGGCTCGTTCGGTTTCCAGCTGGGCGTAGCACAGTCCGAGTTGAACACCCGCTCTTACGCTTCGCAGGTGACCGATCCCTGTTACCGCGATCCCGCACTGGACAGCGGCTGTATCCGCGTCGCCCCGGTGGATTCAGGCGGTAACGTAGGCGACTTGAATTTCTCGCCTGATGATTTTCCGCCTGACGGGGCCATCATTGTACCGAAGGGAGCCGGGGTCAGAACCACCGGCTACGAGCGTGACCGCCAGGCCATCTCTTTGATCGGGCAGTGGGAAAGCGCTGATACCGACCTGCTGGTGACAGCAGAATACCTGCGCGCCAAAGCTGATTTGTTTGTCGACGAGCACGCGATGCTCGCGCTGGTCAATGATGACAACCTTTTCCCGGTACCTGCAACCGGTACCAACTGGAATTTTGCCCCCGACGGCAGCTTTGAATCTGGTGTGCTTTCACAAATTGCATGGCGCGGCCTCGATAACTGTGCGCCAGGGTCGATCGATACCCCGGCCGACCCAGGATTTGTGGGTGCCCGTCCTTGTCTGCCGCAGGTCGGCATCCCGACAGAAACGCTGCGCTTCCAGCGTGAAGATGAAGCCACCACCGAGGATTTGTCACTGGCGGTTACCTGGCATGCGACGGACAGGCTAAAGTTCAATTTCGAGGCACAACATCTCGAAGCAGAGCGGTCAGAAAATGGCTTTATCAGCGCACTGGCAACTTACTCTGATATCTTTCTTGACATGTCGGGTGAAACGCCCGACGTGCAGTTCCGGACTCCGACCACCACCGACGGTTCTGCGGATCCGAACTATTTCGTCAACCCCGACCGGATTCATAATTCGTTCCTGATCGATAACTTCATCGAGAACGACGCAGAGATGACCACCTTCCGGGCTGACCTTGATTATTATTTCAGTGATGACGGCTTCATCCGCGACATGAAGTTCGGTGCACGCTGGTCAGACCGCAACCGGGTCACGCGCGACACGATTTTTGGAAGCAACTGGGGTGCACTCTCCTTCCCATGGGCTGGCGACCAGAGCTGGAACGAGAACTGGATAGAAAAACAGGCACCCGTGTTTGTCAGCGACCCGGCAGCCGCGGGCGCAGCCTCTATCTTCAACCCGTTTGCCGATTTTCAGCGCGGTAAAGCAGGCGTTCCGATGCCCGGCGGCGCTGCCTACTACTTCGGCGGCCCCAATATGCTGGGAGACTACCTGAGCGGCATGACCGCTCAGCAGGCAGCTGCAATCCAGGCCAAGTCATTTGCCCAGGAATTTGGTGTTGGCTGGGGGCCGCTAACCGACCGCACCGGCCTGATCGAAGGGACGCCCTTCCTGCCGGGCGACATCTCGGATGTCACGGAAGTCACGGAATCGGCATATGCACGTTTTGATTTTGCGATCGATGCAGATATACCAATTTCCGGTAACTTCGGAATTCGCTACGTTAAAACAACCATCGAATCCGACGGTGAACTGCAGTTCCCCTCGCAGCCGCCCGACCCAGCGTTGTGCAACACGCCAACGCCTGCCGGAATACCGGGGTTTTGTTCCCTGTCACCGGGTCGCACTGCTGAATTCCTCGCCGCCTTCACCGGGGAGGTTATTCCGGATAACACCGATATTGAGTACGAGCACTGGCTGCCCAGTCTGAACATGCGTTTTGATGTGACTGACGAAGTGGTTGTCAGGGCTGCGGTTTCAAAGGGCATCTCCAGGCCCGACCTTTCTTTCTATAAAACTGGCGGCGTGTTTGGCGACAACACCAATGCACTTCGTGACGAAGGGACCCTGGAAACCGGCCCGCTGTTCGCGGTTAACACCGGCAACCGCTTACTTGAACCGGTCGAAGCCTGGAACTACGACCTGTCGGTTGAATGGTATTTCGATGATGTGGGCTCACTCACATTTAACCTGTTCGCCAAGGACTTCAAAAACCTGATTTCCAATGGCGCCACGGTACGCGATTTCACCAGCGACAGCGGCACTGAAGCAACCGTTGAGGTTCGTGGGCCCGCCAACCTCGAACAAGGCACTTTGAAGGGCTATGAGCTGGCCTACCAGCAAACCCTGGATTTCCTGCCAGAGCCGTTTAACGGGCTTGGGGTGCAGGCGACTTACACTTACGTGGACGCCGGTGACCTGAAGACTACCCAAACCGACCAGGCAGCCCGTCAGCCATTTGCGGCAGATTTGGGGTTGCGCGGTATTTCCGAAGATACGGTCAACCTGGTGGCGTTTTATGAAACGGACGTCTGGTCCGCGCGACTCGCCTGGAATTGGCGGTCGCGGTTCATCATTACACCGAGAGACGATATTTTCCCATACTCACCGATTGTCGGTGAAAGTACCGGGCAGCTTGATGGCTCCGTTTTCTATAATTTCAACAATGTCTGGGGTCTTGAAAATCTGAAGGTCGGCTTGCAGGTCGTGAATCTCCTCGACGAGGTCACCCAAACGTCTCAGATTGTTGATTTTGCCGGCTCCAGGTACCCGAGAACGGCATTCAGGAACGACCGCCGATACACCCTGGCGGCTCGTTTCTCATTCTGACGATCGGCTTTGCACCAAGCATTGCAGCCGGGCTTCCCTGACTGGGGAGCCCGGCTTTTTTGTTGTAGGCTGTAGCTTTATTGGCTGCAGGGCCTGATCCGGGTCCGGGTCGGGCAACAAGTGCGCCGGTAGTTGGGCGACGGGCTGACGAAGCGGCAAATCTGGGCGAACACAAGAGTGAACAAAGCTTGAGCATTAAGAATGTAGTGATTGTTGGAGGAGGAACCGCAGGCTGGATGACGGCAGCGGCATTTTCCCAGTTTGCCAATAAAGGCGTGGCCAACGTCACGCTGGTGGAATCCAAGGATATTGGAATCGTTGGGGTAGGCGAAGCGACCATCCCGCCGTTCCTGGGTTTCAATAAATTGATTGGCGTTGACGAGGCCGACATGCTGGCCGCGGTAGGCGGAACCTTCAAGCTCGGCATCCAGTTTGTCAACTGGGCCAAACAGGGCGACAGTTATTTCCACCCGTTTGGCAATTATGGTTATGAAATAGAGGGTGTGCCGTTTCACCAGATCTGGCACGGGTTCCGAAAACGGGGAGACCCCAGGCCCCTCTATCTTTTTAACGTTGAAACCCTGGCTGCACAGTACGGCAAATTTGCCATTACCGACACCAATTCGCGTAGTGACCTGCCCCCGGTAAACTACGCTTACCACATCGATGCGGTGAAGTACGGCCAGTACCTGAGAAAGTTTTCCGAGGCTCGCGGCGTCAAGCGAATCGAGGGCTTGGTCGAAGACGTTTCCTTGAATTCGGAAACCGGTTTCGTCGAATCCGTAAAGCTCAAGGACGGCCAGACGATTGAAGGTGATTTCTTTATCGACTGCTCTGGCTTCCGGGGGCTTTTGATCGAGCAGGCGCTGAAGACAGGTTACGAGGACTGGACCCACTGGCTGCCCTGTGACCGGGCCTGGGCTGTCCAGTCAGAACAACCGGGCGACCCGCTACCCTATACCAGGTCAACGGCGCATGCTGCGGGTTGGCAATGGCGAGTGCCGCTGCAGCACCGGCTTGGAAATGGCCATGTCTTTTGCTCTAAATACATGTCGGATGACGAGGCACTGGACATTCTTCTCAACAACCTGGATGGCGAGCCAACGATAGAGCCCAGGTTGCTGCGCTTTGTCACCGGCCACCGCAAGAAATTCTGGAACAAGAACGTAGTCTCAATCGGATTGTCTTCGGGGTTCATGGAGCCGCTGGAATCGACGTCTATCCACCTGATCCACACGGCCATCAACAAGCTGATGCTGATTTTCTCGCTGGAAGGCGTGGTGCCTGAGCAGGAAAATATTTTTAATCGCCTGGCGCTTAAAGAGTTCAGAAAAATCCGGGATTTTCTTATCCTGCATTACAACGCGACCGCCCGGGACGACAGCGAATTCTGGAATTATTGTCGCACCATGGACGTTCCGGAAAGCCTGACCGAGAAAATCGAACTATTCAAACTGAACGGGCAGATCTTCCGTGAGGAGGACGAATTGTTCACCGCGACCAGCTGGGCGGCGGTGATGCTGGGGCAAGGCATTCAACCAGGCAGCTACAGCCCGCTTGTCGATGCGCTCGACCAGGAAAAACTCGCCAAAGAGATCAGTGAAATGGAAAAATCGATCAAGTACGTGGTGTATTACATGCCTAAGCACGCAGAATTTCTGCAAAAATATTGCCCCGCCGAGGTGGCTGCCTGATCGTTTCCTCCTGCGGTTACGGCTTCCGCGAAAACTGTACTGATTATCCTCGCCTCAAATGATGCTGACATTTCTCCGGCCCTCGTTCAATGTTGCCCTGGTGGCCTTGTTCATCGCCTGCTCCGTGCACACCGAAGAGCCCGCCCACTACCCTGCCGCCAACCTGGAAAACGATACCTACCAAGCTGGTGAAGGCTGGGAGCTGGCCTGGTCGGACGATTTTACAGGCCTTGCTTTGAATGCTGACAACTGGAACTTGCAGCAGGAGCCGCCCGGCCGCTTCAATGACGAGTGGCAGCGGTACACGGACAGCACCGAAAATGCTTACGTGGAGGACGGGTGCCTCGTCATCCGTGCCCTGCACACCGGTGATGAACACGGCATGGGCCAGTACACCTCGGCACGGCTAAACACCGCCAACAAGCAATCCTGGACCTACGGAAAGATCGCCGCGCGCATCCAGCTGCCCCATGGTGAAGGCATGTGGCCGGCGTTCTGGATGCTGGGCGCCAACATCAATGAGAATGGCGGCGATACACCGTGGCCACAGTCCGGAGAGATCGACATCATGGAGTTCTACGGCTCCAGGAGCGGCGGCACGGTGGAGGCCAATATTCACTATGCCAACGAGCAAGGCCAGCACACACAAATGGGAGCACAGAAATTTGAGCTGCCTGAAGGCCGGTTCGCCGACGCCTTCCACGTATTTGAAATCGAGTGGAACGAGGAGCGCATTGAATGGTTGGTGGATGGACAGCCGTATGCCTCGTCGCCCATCACAGGCGCCGAGTTCTCAGAGTTTCACAAGCCGTTCTTCATTCTTCTCAACATCGCTGTCGGCGGCCAAGGCTCCGGGCGCCCCGACGAAACGACACCATTTCCCTCGTACATGTACGTAGACTGGGTTCGTGTGTACCAGGACAATAAAACCTCGATCAGCCTGACTGATCGGAAAAACTTACCGTAAATCTCTGTGATTCCTAGACATTACTTTGAAAAGCATAGGTATAGTCGCTAGAATGTAAGCGCTTCCACCTACCTGCAGAGCGGGCGTGATATGGCGACAATTTACGAAGTATCAAAACTCGCCGGGGTCTCCTTAGCCACTGTCTCGCGGGTCATGAACGACCCCAGCAAAGTCAGCGAAAAGACCCAGAAAAAAGTCCTGGCCGCCATGCAGCAGCTGGATTACCGGCCTAATACCATCGCGCAGTCGCTGGCTTCCAATCGCTCCAACTGCGTCGGCGTGCTGGTCTCCGAATTGCACGGACCTATTTTCGGCACCATGGTGAGCAGTATCGAGGAAGAGCTGACACGGGCCGGCAAATTCACCATTTTCACCGCCGGACACAGCGACGCCGCCACCGAGCGAAAAGGCATAGAGTTTCTCGCCGGGCGCAAATGCGACGCGCTTATATTGCACGTCGAAGCACTACACAATGAATTCTTCGCGGAGCGGCAGAACAGGCTGCTGCCTTTTGTGCTGCTTAACCGCTTCGCGCCGGGCCTGGAGGAAAACTGCATCAGCCTTAACAACGAACTGGGTGGCTACCAGGCCACGCGCATGTTACTCGACATTGGGCACCACCAGATTGCCTACATCTCCGGGCCATTGGAATGGAGCGACGCCAAGGCGCGCCTGTCCGGACACCAGCGCGCCCTGGCCGAGGCGCGGATTGAATTCGAAGATGATCTGCTGGTCGAGGGTGACTACCATGAATCCGGCGGCGTTCGGGCAATGCAGCGCCTGCTGGAACTGGGCCGGCCCATCACGGCGGTGGTGTGCGCCAACGACGAGATGGCGGCGGGTGCCATGGAAGTTATCAGGAACAGCGGCCGGTCCATCCCGGAAGACATTTCGGTAGTGGGTTTCGATAACGTGCGCTGGTCTAAATTCCTATACCCAAAGCTGACCACCGTGGAGTATCCGGTTGCTGAAATGAGCCGCATGGCGGCCAAGTGGGTACTGAAAAATGTCTACCGGGAACCGCAGGTGGATCTTCAATATGTGTTTCATCCCAGGTTGATTTGCAGGGCCTCGGCGGCGGCGCCCGCCCAGGGGCAAAAACCAGCCCCGGCCCAGGTCGCCACGGGCAAGAAGGCCGGCGCAGGATCCTAGCTGCCGCGCGACAGGCCCTAATGCAGGTAAGGAATTGATTAATCTAAATAATAAACTGTTAATTAGCCTTCTGGGAGTATCGGGTCTTGTGATGAGCATTGAATCCTCGCTGGCCACGGAAACGGCCCCTTCACGCCAGGTCGACCGCCAGGTAAACGAACTACTGGCACGCATGACGGTGGCCGAGAAAGTCGGCCAGATGACACAGGTGAATGGGGCGGGCGGCCAGGTGCCGGACGATCTTCGCGAGGCGCTCAAATCCGGCCGCATTGGCTCCATCCTCAACGAGGTGGACCTTGACACGGTCAATGAGATTCAGCGCATCGCGGTCGAGGAAAGCCGCCTGGGCATTCCGCTGTTAATCGCGCGTGACGTGATTCACGGTTTCCAGACCGTGCTGCCCATTCCGCTGGGCCAGGCCGCAAGCTGGAATCCGGAACTTGTCGAGAGGGGCGCCCGGATGGCAGCCCTCGAAGCCGCCACGACCGGGGTCAACTGGACCTTCGCCCCCATGATCGATATTTCACGCGATCCTCGCTGGGGCCGAATTGCGGAGAGTTTCGGCGAAGACCCGTACCTGACCGGCGTGCTCGGCGCAGCCATGGTCAGGGGATTCCAGGGGGATGACTTCTCCATGCCCGGAAACATTGCCGCCTGTGCCAAGCATTTCGCAGGCTACGGGGCGAGCGAAAGCGGCCGCGATTACAACACCACGAATATTCCCGAGAACGAGCTGAGAAATATTTTCCTGCCGCCATTCAAGGCTGCGCTGGATGCCGGGGTCGCCACCGTCATGACCTCGTTCAGCGACCTGGACGGTGTGCCGGCATCGGGTAACCGCTTCCTGCTGCTG
>JABDJL010000038.1 GCA_013002505.1 Lysobacterales bacterium
CGGCCACTCAGTTTGCCTTATTCAGCAGTTTTATTGCCGTGCCGCGCACCATTGCCAACGCCACCACCGGTTTCATTGTCGAGGCCGTGGGCTGGACGCAGTTTTACGTAATTTGTGCGTTTGTGGCAATTCCGGGGATGTTGTTGCTGATGAAGGTGGCACCCTGGCGGAAACCCTGAGCGCTGGTGCGTTTATGAGCAAGATGAGCTTGACGCGCTTCGCGTTCGCACATCCTTGTGCGAAGGGTTATGGGCCGTAGTGGCTGGTCCGGAACCGGACAGGCACTGCGGCCATTGATCAAGGTGTGTCCTGAGGGCAGGCCGCGGTTCTCTTCTTAAGAGATCGCGGCTGACAGCCGCTCCTGCAGGTTTCGAATCAGGGCTTTTGGCTAGGCTAACCCTCCCTGACCTGGAAGCCGAAAGGCAAGATCGCCAGCCGCGCAAACTTCAGGTGCTGTGCTGCAAAAGGAAGTCCGATGATGGTGATGGCGAATACCAAGGCCATCAAAAGATGGAACAACGCCAACTCCAGTCCGGGCAGAATGATCCAGATAACGTTCATGATGATCGAGATAGCGCCTCCGGGCGGCTCGGTTTCCCGAATCTGCCTGCCGAAAGGCGCGATGCCGAGGATAGACAGCTTGAAGCACTGGATACCGAACGGAATACCGATAATCGTGATGCACAACAATATTCCGCCCAGAAGATAGGCCAGGAACACGACGAAACCGCCGAGAAAAAACCACAGGATGTTCAGGATCAGGTTCATTTTCAATCTCGAATTACAGGTTCGGATCAGCCAAGCGCAGCTTACCGTTTAGAGCGCGCCAAAGAAACTTCAGGGCCAACCCTGGCGAGTTAGTCGATCTCAAGCTTCCAGCCCGAACACCCGGCCTAGCAATACCGGCTTTCGCGCCCCGGTGACCGGGGCCGTGTCCTGCGTGCGCCCTGCAAGCCGCTCGCGGGCCAGCCAGGCAAACAGGATGGCTTCGACCCAGTCGGGGTCTACGCCATGCGCTGAAGTGGTTTCGACCGGAACCGGCGCAAGCTGGCTGGAAAGCAAATCGACCAGGTGACGGTTGTGTACGCCGCCACCGCACAGAAGCACCCTGTCGGTGTCCAGCCCACACAAGGCATCGGCGATCGTGCGGGCGGTCAACTCGGCAAGCGTTGCCTGGACAGCCACGGCGGCTACTGAACGTCCGGCGAGATGCCGCTGGAGCCAGCCCATGTTGAACAGTTCCAGTCCGGTGCTCTTGGGCGGCGCGGTATGAAAAAACGGTTCTGACAGCATGTCTTCCAGCAGTTGCGGCTCCGGCTGTCCGCCGGCAGCCCACGCGCCATCCCTGTCGAAGGGCTGATCGCTGTGCTTGTGAATCCAGGCATCCATCAGGCAGTTGCCAGGGCCGGTATCGAAGCCTGCGGCGATATCCCGACCACGCAGGAATGTCAGGTTTGCGATGCCGCCAATATTAATGACCGCCCGTCGTTCGGAACCTGAGGCCAGCAACACGCGATGCAGCAGGGGCGCCAGTGGTGCACCCTGGCCGCCGGCGACAAGGTCAGCGCGGCGGAAATCAGCGATGGTGGTGATTCCAGTGGCGCGCGAAATCATTGAACCGCTTCCCAGTTGGACGCTGACCGGCCGCTCGCCTCCAGGCTCATGCCAAACGGTCTGTCCATGAGAACCGATGGCGGCTACATCCCGCCGTTCTATTCCCACTTGCTGAATCAACTCGTTGGCAACACGGGCGAAAAAACGGCCCAGCGATTCGTCCAGCGACGCGGCACGGCCGGCGGAGGGCTGGCAGCCTGCTGCAATTATCGTGTCGACGTCATTGCGCAATGCAGGCGGGTAGGGCATGCAGATGGCGTGCAGCAATTCAGCACCGTGGTCAGGAAATCCGACCAGCGCGGCGTCCACGCCATCCCGGCTGGTGCCGGAAATCATTCCGAGGTAAAGCGCCTCGCTACTCCCGGCTGGCATACATCGAGGCGGATTCAAGTCGCCCGAGCTGGTTCAGGTAGGGCGCAGCATGCTGCCTGAAAGAAACCAGGTGCTGTGCTTCGAGCGGTTTGACCGCGGGCAGTGACACGGTCCGCGGGTTGCGGTGTGCGCCGTTGACGACAAACTCGTAGTGCAAATGCGGCGCTTCAGCCAGGCCCGTTGCACCTACATAGCCGATGACCTGGCCCTGTTTCACGCGCTCGCCGTTTTTAACTGTGCGATTGGTGAAATGCAGGTACTTGGTGACAATGCTGTTGGCGTGCTGCAGGAACACGTGGTGACCGTTGTACTGGTCATAGCCGGAACGAATAACCCGGCCGTCGCCGGCTGCGTACACGGGTGTTCCCTGGGGTGCCCGGTAGTCGATGCCATTATGGGCCTTGACGCGTCTCAGGATCGGGTGAAATCGCTTTGGGTTGAAATTCGAACTGATATAGGAAAAGTTCAACGGCGCCCTGAGGAAAGCCTTGCGCATATGGCGACCGTCCGGGGCGTAGTACTGAGGCCCGTTGTCCGCCTCGAACCGCACGGCCTGGAATTTCTCGCCCTGGTTGACGAATGTTGCCGCCAGCACCTCGCCATCGCGCAGGTATTCGCCGTCCCGGTAGATTTTCTCGTACAGCATGAAAAAGCGGTCGCCGCCGCGAATATCCAGAACGAAGTCAATGTCCCAACCAAAAATATTGGCCAGCTTCATGACCATGGCGTCGCTGAGTCCGGCCTTCTTTCCGGCCATGAACAGCGATGAATCAATGACGCCCTTGGCCTCGAACATCATGGTCGAAAGCTGGCGCTCCCGCGTGTATGCGCTCAGACCGTTTGGCAGGCGATCGACCAGCAGGTAGCGGCTTTCATCCAGCGCGTAGCGCATCCGCGACAGTGAACCGTCAGTGTCTTCCTGGAACTCAAATGCCTCGCCAGGCTTGATCCTGGTCAGCCGCGCAGTGTCCTCGTTCAGCGCGATAACCTCGTGCAATAGCCCGGGCCCATATCCCTGCTCGCGAAATATCGTGTCCAGTGACTGGCCTTCCCTGACCGTGACCGTCAGCCAGTCCTCTACAGGCTCAGATGTGACGGATTCTCCTGGTGTCAATGCCCGTTCGGATTCGCTGGCAATCATGCGTCGCGTTGGCAGGGGTAATTCGACAACATCAGAAAAGTCGGCAACGCCCGGCTCGACCACGGATTCCAGCCCCCCCAGGGCCATGCCGAACACGATCAGCGTGAACGCGAACAAGGCGAGGCGCGACTGGCTCACGAAGTTCCTCAGAGGATGCATGTGCTGCATCACCTGGCGTATGGGTCGGGGGAGTTTCATTGGCTAGATGGACTCTTTCCAGCGATAAGGGTTCCGGCTGGCGTAACCTTAGCCACAAGCACCCTGCTGGTCAATTGGCGCCGGGTCTGGTGTCGGGACTGCGCGGCAAATACAATGCCTCTTTACCCGCAAGTCCGCACTGAATGAAACACGATCCACAAAAGGCCCTGGCGTTGCTCGCCCGTGGCACCGAAGAAATCATCAAGACCGAAGACCTTGAGGCCAGGCTCAAGGAAGGGCGGCCGTTACGCGTCAAGGTCGGTTTTGATCCGTCGGCGCCCGACCTGCACCTTGGCCATACCGTCATCATCAACAAGATGCGCCAGTTCCAGGACCTGGGGCACGAAGTGACTTTCCTGATCGGTGATTTCACCGGCATGATCGGTGATCCGACCGGCAAGAATGTCACCCGCAAGCCCTTGACACCCGAACAGATCCAGGAAAACGCCGACACCTACGCCGAGCAGGTGTTCAAGATCCTGGACCGTGAGAAAACCATAGTCGATTTCAACTCCCGCTGGCTCGGTGAGCTGGGCTCGGAAGGCATGATCAGGCTTGCAGCCCGCTACACGGTCGCGCGCATGCTGGAGCGGGACGACTTTGAAAAACGCTACAAGTCGGGCCAGCCAATTTCCCTGCATGAATTCCTCTATCCACTGGCCCAGGGCTACGACTCGGTGCACATGAAAACCGATGTCGAGATGGGCGGTACTGACCAGAAATTCAACCTGCTGGTGGGGCGGCACCTGCAGTCCCAGTACGGCCAGGACCCGCAAGTCATCATCACGCTGCCATTGCTGGAGGGCCTCGACGGCGTGCAGAAAATGTCCAAGTCACTGGACAACTACGTCGGCATCACCGACGCACCCGACGATATGTTCGGCAAGCTGATGTCCATTTCCGATGAGCTCATGTGGCGCTACTTTAACTTGCTGAGTTTTCGCAGTAACGAGGAACTTGCAGAGTTGCGTTCCCGCGTCGAGCAGGGCGCCAACCCGCGTGATATCAAGTTCTTGCTGTGCGAGGAAATTATCGAGCGTTTCCATGACCGTGATGCGGCCTTGGCGGCGCGCGAGACTTTTATCGCCCGATTCCGTGAGGGCGCCATGCCGGACGATATCCCGGTCAGGAAGCTCGAGACACAAGGCCAGGGTATCGGTATCGCCGCGGCGCTCAGCCAGTGCGGCCTGACGGCCAGCAACTCCGAGGCGTTCCGGATGATCCAGCAAGGCGGCGTCCGGATTGACGGTGAGAAAATCGAAGACCGCAGCCTGGTGCTTGAGGCCGGGTTCAGCGGCGTGCTGCAGGTCGGCAAGCGGAAATTCTGTGAAGCCCATGTTGAATAAGGCGGCCATGACTGCCGCCACTTCGGTGGATGATATCGACTGGGATGCGTGGCAGGCGAAAGACCCGGCCACGCTGGTGTTTGTTATTCGTGATGGCCGGATTCTGCTGATTCGCAAGAAACGCGGCCTGGGGCGCGGCAAGGTCAACGGCCCGGGCGGCAAGCTCGACCCCGGTGAAAACGCAGTCGAGTGTGCAGCCCGCGAAACCCAGGAGGAACTCGGCATCCGTGTTACGGACCTGGAATGCATGGGCGAACACAAGTTTCAGTTTATCGATGGTTACTCGATCCATTGCTGGGTGTTTCGCGCTACCGGTTTCGAAGGTGAGCCGGTTGAAACCGACGAGGCCATTCCGTTGTGGCGCTCGCTGGACAATATTCCTTACGACGAGATGTGGGAGGATGACCGAATCTGGCTGCCGATGGTCATTGAAGGCCAGCGTTTTTCTGCCTGCTGGGTGTTCGACGACGACCGGATGCTCGACTATCAACTTGACAAGGTTGAGCGGGTCGTTCCGGGCGGTCCGAGGCCGCTGCCAAAGGATACTGAAAATGGAAATCAGCAATAAGCAGTTTATGCGGATGTTTGCTCTTGCCCTGCTGGTGAGTACGGCCTGCGCACAGGCCGACCAGGACTGGTCGCAACAGGCCCGTGAACTGACGCAGAGATATCCACTGATCGACACGCACGTGGATGTTCCATACCGCCTCAACGAATCTTGGCAGGATGTCACGGTAGCGACTCAAACAGGGGATTTCGACTATCCACGGGCAGTGGCCGGCGGCCTGGACATACCGTTCATGTCGATTTACACGCCGGGTGGCCTGAAGTCCACGGCCAGGAATTACCAATTGGCCAACCAGTTAATTGACGGTGTCGAGGCGTTGGTCGGCAGGGCGCCCGCCAAGTTCATGCAGGTACGCTCAACGCGGGATGTGGCCGTGGCCATGGAAAAAGGCCTGATCGGCCTTGCCATGGGCATGGAAAACGGCTCTCCGATCAATGGCGACCTCGAGAACATCAGCCACTTTGCACGGCGCGGCATACGCTATATCACGCTTGCGCACTCGCACAGTAACGATATTTCTGATTCTTCGTTCGACACGGCGCGGCCCAATGGCGGTTTGAGCGACTTCGGAAGAGAGGTGGTCACGGAAATGAACCGTGTCGGTGTCATGGTGGATGTATCCCACCTGTCGGACGAGGCGATTCGCGATGTACTGGAAGTCAGTGCGGTACCGGTGATTGCCTCGCACAGCTCAGCGCGGAAGTTTACGCCGGGCTTTGAACGGAATCTCAGCGATGAACTGATCCTGGCGATTGCCGAAAATGGCGGTGTCGTACATATTAATTTCGGGTCGGCGTTCATCATCCCTGAGGCCAATAAGCTGCTGAATGATTTCCGTGTGGCGCGCGATGCTTACCTGGAAGAACATGATTTCGAACCCGGTGGTGAAGAAGATGCCGCGTATCGCGCCGAGTTCCTGCAGAACGTCAAATTCGTTTACGCCACGACTGCGCAGGTGGCTGACCACGTGGAACACGTGATCGGGCTTACAGGTATTGAACATGTCGGGATCGGTTCTGACTACGACGGCGTCGGCCCAACTTTGCCGGTGGGCTTGAAAGACGTCAGCCAGTATCCAAACCTGGTGGCCGAGTTGCTGGCTCGCGGCTACGGTGAGGAAGACATTGCCAAATTGCTCGGTGGCAACCTGCTGCGCGCCTGGCGGGCTGCCGAGGCGTTCGCCGAATCCCGTTAATGCCGGGTCTTGAATACATCATTTCCGCCGTTGAGTGGATGCAGGCAAACCCGCAACTCAGCGGATTGGTTTTCCTGTTGCTATTCGCCACCGTGATCGCTGTCGGTTTACCCGGAACTGCGATTCTGTGGCTTTCCAGCGGCATGATTTTCGGCACCATTCCCGGCGCGGTATTGTCTGTGCTGGGGGCCACCCTGGCGGCTGCGGTGACGAACCTGCTGATCCGAACCGCATTTGGGCGCTGGCTCGACGAGCGTGCAGGCGAAGCGCGTGACCGGGTGCGCCACTTTCTTCATTCAGGCAATACTTTCCTTTTGATCGTGCCGCGGCTGGTTCCGTTTTTCCCGTTGTTTGTCGTCAACGTGGTGTTCAGCGCCGCCGGCGTACCGCGCAAGGCATACCTGCTCAGTACGATGGTGGGCCTGATACCGCTGGCGACGATATTCGCCAACATCGGCAGCCAGTTTTCAGACGTCAGCCAGCTCTCGGGGGTTCGTGCTTCCAGCCTGGTTATGGCGCCAAAGTTCCTGGTTCCTCTGGCGTTGCTGCTGGTCATCACGTTGGTGGGTTGGTGGATATACCACCGGCTTGAAGTTCAGCAGCAGGTGGACTGAGTCTGCCGCGTAGTGCGAGCAAGCAAAGCACATCCACCGCCGGCAGTCGTTTCCCTGGTCACCTGACTATAATTTCCCCATGACTGCCCACCTCGCCGTTGCCCTGGCCGCGCTCTTTGCCGCTGGCCTGACCCTGTATTCCGGGTTTGGCCTGGGCACGCTGCTGTTGCCGGTGTTTGCGCTGTTCTATCCGATTGAGGTCGCCGTCGGCGCCACGGCCGTGGTGCACGGCGCCAATAACGTTTTCAAGGTTTCAATGCTGGGCCGTTACGCCGATCGCAGGGTGGTGATCCGCTTTGGCCTGGTTGCCATTGCCAGTGCAATACTCGGTGCATCTTTGCTGGCCCTGATGGCCGGAACGGGCAGCACGTTTGAATGGCGCCTGGCCAGTTTGGCCGGGTCGACGTCACCGCTGAAGCTGTTGATGGGTGTATTAATGCTGATATTCGCGGTATTCGAGTTGGCGCCGCGATTCAGGGCTTTGGAGTTCGACCGCAAATACCTGCCGCTGGGCGGTTTTTTATCTGGGTTTTTTGGCGGCCTTTCCGGTCACCAGGGCGCGTTGCGGTCTGCCTTCCTGGTAAAGACCGGCCTGTCCACGCAGGCATTCGTGGGCACCTCGTCGGTGATTGGCTTGATGGTGGACGTGGTCCGTATCATGACCTATGCCGGTTTCATGCTGATGGCCGGCACGGTGTTCACGCTGCCGGAGGATTCCGCCGGGCTGGTGCTGACCGGCATCGTGGCGGCCTTCAGCGGTGTTCTGATAGGCAAGCGATTCCTGCACAAGGTGACTATGGGCACCGTGCAAACCCTGACCGGGGGCCTGTTGCTGATCATCGCAGTTCTGCTGGGCAGCGGCGTTATTTGAGAGATGCAAAAAAACCCCGCCTGTTGGCGGGGTTCTCTTAAATAAAATCAGGAAAGATCTTACGAT
>JABDJL010000048.1 GCA_013002505.1 Lysobacterales bacterium
GATCCCGGCGCTCGGTAGCGGTATTGGCAGGGACGAATTCGCCCCGGACAAGCTGCGTTATCACAGCATCATTATCATGACCGATGCCGACGTGGATGGATCGCACATCCGCACCCTGTTGTTGACGTTTTTCTATCGCCAGATGCCCGAACTGATCGAGCGAGGCCACATCTATATTGGCCAGCCGCCGCTATACAAGATCAAGCAGGGCAAGCAGGAGCACTATCTCAAAGACGACAACGAGCTCAACGAATACCTGCTGTCGAGAGCGCTGGATAATGCTGTTCTGGTTTTTGATCCGGAAGCCCCGGGAATCAGCGGAGAAGGCCTGGAAAACCTGATGCGGGAATACATGGCCGCGCAGGCTGCCATAGAGCGTCTGTCGCGGCGGCATGATACGGAATTTTTAAAACAACTTATTGATTCAGAACCATTTTCATCCGATTGGGATGATAAGGATCTGAAGGCATGGTGTGCTGGAATCCAGCATAAGATGAATCTTTCTACCCCGCCTAGCGTGAGCTACGCGCTGGATGTAACAGACGGAGAAGAAGGCACCGAATTGTGCCTGCAACGCACAACCCACGGCGTAACGGACGCGCGTCGAATTAGCCGGGACTTCTTTCGGTCACCAGAATATCGCCTGATTTCAAAGGTCGCGGCATCGCTGTTCGGCCTGATCCAGCCCGGCGCCCGGGCCGAGCGGGGCAAGTCTTCGCAGGATATCGAGACTTTTGAAGGGGCTTACTCCTGGTTAATGAATGAAAGCCGCAAGGGCCGTGCCATTCAGCGCTTCAAAGGCCTGGGAGAAATGAACCCCGACCAGCTTTGGGAAACCACCGTTAACCCTGAAACACGGCGATTGTTGCAGGTCACCATCGAGGACGCCTACGTGGCGGATGAAATATTCACAACCCTGATGGGTGATGAGGTCGAGCCGCGGCGGGAGTTTATCGAGAATAACGCCCTGGAGGCGTCCAATCTTGATATTTGATCCATTGGCAGCACTAGCCGAGTGACGCCAGCACCTTCTTCAACGACCTTGTGTCGTCACCTTTAACCTCGATCGCGTCAATATCCAGCCGCGAAGCCGCGCGCAAGAAAGGCTGGCTGGAGCTGATCAGCGTGGCCTGGTCAGGCTTCATCGCATAGCGGGCAAGTATGTCCTTCAAGGCGCCTTCGCGATTCCGATCCTGGGTTAAAAGTGAGCGCGGTACATAGTAAATACCTTCAATATCAGCACCTTCCGTGCGGGCTTTCTCGGTCAGGTCGCGCTGCGAATCAAGCGCTCCGTCAACAGTCTTGCGGGTCGGTACCCAACGATCGGGCTCCGGGGCGGTCAGCAAAATGCGATGGCCGCGTCGTGAAAGGGCAGCCATGTCCCTGAACAAACCCTGGGCTTCTTCGGATTGCAGCGCTTCCAGCAAGGTGTCCCTGCTGATGATGATCAGCCTTGCTTTGCGCTTTTTCACCTTCAGCTGGCCACGGCAAGGTCCGCGACCCGGTCAAAAAGGGCCTTCAGCCGCTTCAACAGGGCCAGGCGATTTTGGCGAATGGCAGGGTTTTCGTCCATGACCATGACCTGGTCGAAAAATGACTCCACGGTATCTTTCAGGCTCGCCATCAGGCCCAGCGCTTCATCGTACCTGGCATCGTCAAAGAGCGGCTTCAGTTCGCGCTCGAGTTTTTGAACTTCGTCAAACAAGGTGCGTTCTTCTTCGATTTTTACTAGTTTGGAATCTATCTCCTCCAAAACTGTCTCTTCCGAAGTGCGCAGTATGTTACCGATTCGCTTATTGGCGGCCACCAGCGCTTCGGCCTCGTCTCGCGCCATGAACGCTGCCACCGAATGAATGCGTGAATCGAGGTCGGTAAGTGTCGTCACGGGCGCCGCGAACACCGCGTTGATGACGCTGGTCGGAACGTCCTGTTCGGAATAGAAATGGCGCAAACGATCAAGCAGAAACGTGCGGGCGCTGTCGAAACACTCGCTGCTGACCGGCAACTTTGATTCGAGCTGTTGTGCGGTGAAATGCAACAACTGGTCAATGCTAATGGCAAAGCGGCCTGCCACGAGGATTCGAGCAACGCCCAGCGCGGCGCGGCGCAGCGCAAACGGATCTTTGTTGCCGGTAGGCTTTAGCCCTGCCGCAAACACGCCCAGCAGCGAATCCAGCCGGTCGGCGATGGCCAGAATTGATCCTGCCATGCTGTCAGGAAGCCGGTCACCTGAATAACGTGGCAAATAATGTTCTCCGATCGCCGTGGAAACCGCTGAAGGTTCCCCGTCATGGGCGGCATAATGCGCCCCCATGGTGCCCTGGAGCTCGGGAAATTCGCCGACCATCTGCGTTAACAGATCACATTTACACAATAGTGCCGCGCGCGATACGGTGGCGCTGTCCGCACCAATAAATTCGGCGAAATCAGTCGATAAAGCCGCCAAACGTTTAGATTTGTCACCAATTGATCCTAACTTCTTTTGGAATAAAACGGAGTCCAGCGCTGCTTGCCGGGATTCGAGGGGTGTTTTGCGGTCCTGGTCCCAAAAGAAGCGCGCGTCGGCCAGACGCGGGCGAATCACCCGCTCAAAGCCCTCTTTGACTGCGCCCGGGTTCGTGCTGTCGAGATTGGCCATGGCGACGAAGTACCCGGTCAGTTCGCCTTCGCCGGAATCCAGCACCGGGAAGAACTTCTGGTGATCTTCCATGCTTGCGACCAATGCCTCCGGCGGTACTTCCAGGAACGAGCGCTCAAAACTGCACAGGATAGCGGCCGGCCACTCCAGTATGTTGCTGACCTCTTCGAGCAGGGCGTCGGTAATCCTGGTATGGCCCCCCGCCTTGAGCCCCGCGGCTTCGGCCTGTTCTTTTGTTCGCTGCTGGCGTTCTGCCGGGTCCGCCAAAACAAAGGCCTTTTTCAGCACGGGTTCATAGTCGGCGGCCGTGGCCAGCGCGTGCGGGCCGGGGCTGTGGATGCGGTGACCTTGTGTCTCGCGCCCTGCGGCGAGGCCGAGCAAACTGCCGGGTACGATGTCATCCCCATGAATGACCAACAGCCAGTGAACCGGCCTGACGAAGCTGAAATCATGATCAGACCAGCGCATCGGCTTGGCCACCGGCAGGGCAGATAATGCCTTGTCCAGAACCGGGAACAACACATCGGAAAGCGCCTTGCCGGGTTTTTCGATGCGGCAAAACAGCCATTCGCCCTTATCACTGCGCTGTCGCTCCAGGTCTTCCACCTCCCGGCCTACGGACCGGGCGAACCCCAGCGCCGCTGCCGTCGGCTTGCCATCCGCGTCAAACGCGGCGCTAACCGCCGGACCCTTGCGGTCTATGACCTGGTCGGCCTGGCTGGCCGCGACACCCGCCAGGCGGAATGCCATTCTGCGGGGTGTATAAAACAGGCGGCTTTTCTGCCGGTCAAAAGGCACGCCGGCATCGGCCAGCCCCTTGCAGCTGTTCTCGAAAAAAGCGCTGGCCAGGGCGTGCAAGGTCTTGGGGGGCAGCTCCTCGCAGCCAAGCTCAACGAGCAGGTCGGCGTGATCAGTCATGACCGGCCTCCACGCCCGGGAAGCCCAGCGCTTCGCGGCTCGCGTAATAGGATTCGGCAACGCCCCGCGCGATGTCGCGCACCCGCAGAATGTAGCGCTGGCGCTCGGTGACAGAGATCGCGCGCCGCGCATCGAGCAGGTTGAAGGTATGAGAGGCCTTAAGCACCTGCTCGTAGGCAGGTAGTGGCAGGCCAAGCTCAACCAGTGCGGCGGCCTGGCTTTCGCAGGTATCGAACCAGCCGAACAGGCTGTCGGTATCGGCGTGCTCGAAATTGTATTTCGACTGCTCTACTTCGTTCTGGTGAAACACGTCTCCGTATGTCACTCTGCGTCCGCCCTTGTCCGACCAGACCAGGTCGTAAACGCTGTCCACGCCCTGCAGGTACATCGCCAGGCGTTCCGAACCGTAGGTGATTTCACCCATTACCGGGTTACACTCAAGCCCGCCGACCTGCTGAAAATAAGTGAATTGCGTGACCTCCATGCCGTTCAGCCAGACTTCCCAGCCCAGCCCCCAGGCGCCGAGAGTCGGTGATTCCCAGTTATCTTCTACAAAGCGGATGTCGTGAACCCTGGGGTCAATACCAAGGGCGTCCAGCGAGCCCAGGTACAGTTCCTGGATATCTTCGGGTGAAGGCTTGAGCACCACCTGTACCTGGTAGTAGTGCTGCAGGCGGTTGGGGTTTTCACCATAACGGCCATCGGTGGGTCGCCGCGACGGCTGAACGTAGGCACTGTTCCAGGGTTCGGGACCGATGGCGCGCAGAAATGTCGCAGGGTGAAAAGTGCCCGCGCCCACCTCCATGTCGAGCGGCTGTATCAGCACACAGCCCTGGTCCGCCCAGTATGCCAGCAGGCGGTTGATGAAATCCTGAAAACTCATGATTGTGCCTTGGCCCGGTGAAAGGCACACCGGCCAGCAGCATGCTTGCGCGGGGCGATTCCTTCAGGCGTTTGCCTTGTTGCATTCAGCGCCTAAGTATAGCCAAGCGACTGCAGCTACAGAAGGCAAAACACGGGAATATCACCGGCTGACTGAAGCCCGGTGAGCGGTGCAGGTGCGCTGTATTAAGCCCGCGGGTAAATCAACCCGTGAACGGCTCAACCACGAACACCACACCTTCCACGCCGGCAACCCGCACCTTCGCGCCGGCCGGCAGGTCGGGCCCTTTGACGCGCCACGTGGAGTCGTCCACGGTGATTTTGCCAATCCCATTTTCTATCGGACGGTCCAGTGTGAATACGCGGCCTTCATACTGCTGGCCGCGGCGGTTCAGGTTGGGCTGGTCGGAAACAACCGGGCGTGCTTCGCGATACCTGCGCCAGGCGATGACGGCAACAATCGACAATACCGCAAACAGCACCAGCTGTACTTCTACGGCCATGCCGGGAAACACCAGCATCAACAGGCCGGTTGCCGCGGCCGCCATACCCAGCCACAAAAAGAAAAACACCGGCGCGGTCAGTTCAATAATCAGCAACACGCCCGCCAGGATCCACCAATGCCAGAATACCAGCGACTCAAGCCATTCCATGATCAGGACCCTCTTTCGGGTTTATCGGAAAGGGCGGCCTTGGCTACCTCGGCAATGCCGGCCAGGCTTCCCAGCACACTGGTCGCCTCAATCGGCAGCAACAGGGTTTTCTGGTTGCTGCTGTGGGCGAAGTCGGCCAGCGCCTCGACATACTTTTGCGCGATGAAGTAATTGACGGCCTGGATGTCACCGCTGGCGATGGCCTCGGAGACCATCGTCGTTGCGCGACCCTCGGCCTCGGCGAGGCGTTCCCTGGCTTCTGCGTCCCTGAACGCGGCTTCCTTGCGGCCTTCGGCCTCCAGCACCGCGGCGCGCTTGTCGCCCTCGGCCCTCAAAATGGCCGACTGGCGGTGACCCTCGGCCTCGAGGATCGTGGCGCGCTTTTCTCGTTCGGCTTTCATCTGGCGCGCCATGGCGTCCACCAGGTCCATCGGCGGGCTGATGTCCTTGATCTCGATTCGCGTCACCTTGATGCCCCAGGGCGTGGTGGCTTCATCCACGATCACCAGCAGGCGCGTATTGATGTCGTCGCGCTTGGACAGCGCATCGTCCAGGTCCAGGGAGCCCAGCACGGTACGGATATTGGTCATCGTCAGGTTCAGGATGGCGTGCTCAAGACGGAACACCTCGTAAGCGGCCTTGGCCGCGTCCAAAACCTGGAAAAACACGACGCCATCCACGGTCAGCACGGCATTGTCCTTTGAAATCACTTCCTGGGAGGGCACATCGAGTACCCGCTCCATCATGTTGACCTTGTGGCCAACCCGGTTAACGAATGGCAGGATCAGGTGAAAACCGGGATCAAAAGTGGCGCGGTACTTGCCAAACCGCTCAATGGTGTATTCATAGCCCTGGCGAACAATGATGACCGCTTTGCGGACTACGACCACGGCCAGGAATACAACAATTACGGCCCACATCAATGCATTTTCGATCATCAGCTTTCCTGTTTGCTGGCGGCAACGGCCACCTTGCGGGGCAGAATTGTCGCGCCGGGTTGACCTGAATCGTGTGCGATACTGATCACTGACCGCACAAGCGTTTTCTCCACTATCCAAGATAGCAGATTTGGCCCAAAAGGCGATGTCCCGGAAGTCACAACGAATGTTTTACAGCCCTTTAGAGAAACCATACGGTCCCGCTTTGAAGCAATCGGAAAGCGATCCGGAATGGTCGTGGCTGACGCCATTGCTGGAACGGGGCCAAGGCCTGCTGCACAACGCCCGGCACGGTGACCTCGCTCGCTGGCGCGCTGCGCTTGCCGCCTTGCCTGCTGCGTCCACCGGTTTCTCATTGCCCGGCGGCCTGCCCAGCTTCGGTCATCGAATACCAGATCAGCAAGCCTTGATTGAGTCCCTGAATGCATTTCACCCGTGGCGCAAAGGTCCGTTGCAGGTGGCCGGTGTAACCATTGATACGGAATGGCGCTCGGATTGGAAATGGCAGCGCATCGCGCCGCACATTGACCTCCAGGGACACCGCGTTCTCGATATCGGTTGTGGAAACGGTTATTACGGATGGCGCATGTTGGGTTGCGGGGCGCGGCTCGTGCTGGGCCTGGACCCGACACTGGTTTATGCAATGCAGTGGCTGGCGTGTGTTCTTTATGCCGGACCCTCGGCAAACCTGGTGCTGCCGCTGGGCATTGAAGACCTGCCTGAGAACGCGGGCGGTTTCGACACGGTGTTTTCGATGGGCGTTCTTTATCATCGTCGCGAGCCGGTTCGGCATTTAAGGAAGCTGGCGTCCCTGTGCAAGCCCGGCGGCCAGGTGGTGCTGGAAACGCTGGTGCTTGAGGCGCAAGGCACGGCGCTGCTGGAGCCGTCCGGGCGCTATGCGCGAATGCGCAATGTGCATGCAATTCCATCACCGGAACTGCTGGTGAAGTGGATGGACGAAGCCGGGCTCCAATACAGCCGGGTGCTGGACATCAGCCGAACGACGACCGCAGAACAGCGCAGCACCGAGTGGATGCGCTTCGAATCACTGGACCGTTGCCTGGACCCACTCAATCCGGATAAGACCATCGAGGGCCACCCGGCTCCAGTACGTGCCGCGCTGCTGGCAAAGGCGCCGGAATGAACCGGCGCCGCCAGTTCAGGCTGCGCTGACCGCGCTCAGGACGATATCAAACGTGCCCTCGGACACTTCACCACTGGTTTCGAAGCCCACCAGCAGTCGCTCGCGTTCCGCCTCCGGCAACGAGAGGAAGAGTTCGTCCTTGTCATTCAGGGGGTCGCCGTCCCAGTACATCTGGGTAATCAACTCGTGGTAGCCGCGCCGTGAAACCTTGTAGTGGATATGGGGTGGCCGAACCCAGTCGCCCATGGCCGTGTAGGCGCCCGGCTTGATGGTCGTAAAGCTGTAGCGGCCATCGGCGTCGGTCTTGACGATTGCCCATCCCTGGAAATTCGGATCCTTGGGTGAGTCCGAGGTATCCCCCTCGTGATCGTAGCGCCCGGCGGCATTGGCCTGCCAGATATCGACGACGGCGTTCGCGATCGGCTCGCCCGACTCATCGAGCACCCTGCCGCTGACCCGCACTACTTCACCTTGTGCCCGGCCATCGCGGCCGGCGACTCGGGTCAGGTCCGCATCCCGGTCAGTTTGTTCATGGATCGGGTAAAAAGGGCCCTCGGGGTTAGCGGGTGTAGGGCTGAGGCTGCCCGCTACAGAGTTGGCGGCGATTGCGCCGGCTGCTGCACCGGCACTGGCCTTGATGACAGCCCTGCGGCTGACCAGTTTATTTTGCTTCATGTCGCGCTCCTGGACGTTGGCCCTGTCGGGCTGGTTACGGGGATTATAGGATGTTGCCAGGACTTTTTGCGCAGCTGTCAGGTTTCGTCGGCGGAGATCCACTTTCGAACCACGGGAGCCTGGTAGGCCTCGAACTGGTCAATCAGCTCGGAAGCACTGGATGACACCATCAGCATCGGGCGGTACTCGGGCCGGACAAACTGTTGCTCAATCGCATGATCGAGAAATGCCGACAAGTGGTCGTAATACCCGCTTTCATTCAACAGCCCGCAAGGCTTGGCGTGAAAGCCCAGCTGTGCCCAGGTCAGGGCCTCGAAAATCTCCTCGAATGTACCCCAGCCGCCGGGCAGGGCGATAAAGCCGTCCGACAACTCCGCCATCATGGCCTTGCGCTCGTGCATGGAACCCACCACGTGTTGTTCTGTCAGTCCACGGTGGGTAATTTCTTTTGCGTCCAGCGCCTTTGGAATAACGCCGATGGCTTCGCCACCCAACTCCAGCACTGCGTCGGCGACGGTGCCCATGATGCCGACGCTGGCGCCGCCGTACACCAGGCCCAGCCCCCGTTGCACCAGGGCCTGGCCCAGCTCCTTGGCGGCGTGTACAAAGCGCGGGTTTCTGCCCGGGCTGGAGCCGCAGTAAACGCAAAGTCTTTTCATGGTCATTGCTCCGGCTTCAGCCGCCTCAGCGCGGTGCCTTCAAGAATTTCGCCCCATGGAAACAGGGGGCCAGGATCACATTTTCGCCGCACCTGCTCAGCGGCTACGTCGCTGGCGGGGACAGACCCCCGGTCCAGGTCTTCGTGGCCGGCGATCCACTGCAGGCCAGGGAACTGGTCCGTCAGCCCGGCCAGCAAGCCTCGCAATGCATCGGTTTGCTCAGCGGTGTAAGGCTCTGTCATCTGCTGATCGGCGGCCGCGTACCAGTCCGGCCAGCGCCCCCGGTTGACCAGCTCAATGCCGATGCTGCGCCGGTTGTAATGTCGAACATGGTGCGCCACCCGCAGCGGCTCCACCCAGCATTCAATACGCCCGTCCCGGTCGATGTAAAAATGACCCGAATTGCCGGTGCCGGATGTCTCGTAGCGGATGCGCTCGCCGTATTCGCGTGCCGTGGCCAGGTCGGGAAGCTCGGTGCAGTGAATCACCACCAGGTCGAGCACATCTGCATCACGTTTATCCAACCTGGACTGGTATGACAGCGGGCGAATAAGGGTCTGGACGGGGTTATTCATCCGGGCGCCCCATCGCTGCGTGGTCCAGCTGTGGCAACAAGGCCAGGACCGCAGTCAAGTGCTTTGTGTTCACTGCCTCAGCCCTGCGAAAGCAGGCTACGCAGATCGATAATCGCGGCATTGGCGCGTGCAATGTAATTGGCCATGACCAGGGAATGGTTGGCGAGTGCGCCAAACTTGTCGCCATTGAGCACCATCGGTGCGTGCAGTGGCTCCTGCGTGGATTCCAGTTCGCGGATAATCTGGCGGAAACTGACCAGCGCGTTCTTGTCACGCAACACTTCTTCGAGGTCCGCCTCCATGGCCCGCAGGAAATGGATCAGTGCCCAGGTTGTGCCGCGCGCTTCGTAAAAGACATCATCTATCTGCAGCCACGGGGTTTGCACTGAAACCTCGGAAGGAGCGCGGGTCGATTGCCGGGCTTCCGGCTCACCGGAGAGGTCGGTATTGAGGCGTTCCTGTCCCGCGCTGGCGGACAGCCGTTGTGACAAGGAGCCCAGCCGCTTTTCGACAATCGACAGCCAGTCGCGCAGGTTATCGGCGCGGGCGTAGAACTGCGCGTTGGGATTGGTCGGGTCGGACAGTCGCGTCAGGTAGGCCTCCATGTACGCCATGCCTTTTCTATAGCGGCCTTCGGTATCAGGCGGAATCCAGCGCTCACTGTCGTAATGGAACAGGGGGTCTGCCTCCATCAGGTCAAGGTCTTCGGTGGACTGGGTCTGCGAACGGCTGAAGTCATTGCGCATGGCGCGTGCCAGGTCGCGAACCTGGGTCAGAACACCGAACTCCCAGTTCGGCACATTATCCAGGAATACCCACGGCGGCATGATGTCATTGGACAGGTAGCCGCCACGCTTGTTGAGCATGACGTCCACTGTTTCAATCATCGTTGATGTGGTGATGTAGCCAGTCACGATGGCGTGGCCATGTTGTTCTGCGTGCACCCTGGACCGCTCCACGGGGTCGAACAGGGCGGGCTCGTGGTTGTACCAGAACATCAGCGCCAGGCACGCCACCACCAGCAGGGTGGGGATGCCGTAATAGAGATATTTTTTCATGTACTCACCTTAGCAGATCATGCACGCTCAGCATGTGCTGGAAGTGAGGAATTGACAGGTCAGGAGGTTTTGCTGATTCCGCTGCGCACCAGGGATTCGACGCTGTCGAAGGGCTGGCCGGGCCGGCCGATAATGGCCGCCGACATGCCACCCAGGGAGACCAGGTGCGCTTCGACCTCGTCGAAGGCGATCAACTGTCCGTCGTTCACCGACGTCTTTGGCATCACGATCAGGGTCAGCATGCCCTGGTCTGTCCGCACCACCATGTGCGCGCCAAGCCCATCCATCGTGAAGCATTTCTTGATGTAGGTGACCCGCCCGGCCAGTTCCGGTGAGGCTTCGAGATCCCAGCTTGCCATGATTTTACGTATCTTGTCCTGCGAAACAGTTTCGTCTGCACGGGTCAGCAGCAGGCGGCCATCATGGTCATAGTGCGCCTCGACATACTCTTCAATGGTGTCGGGTTGTTGGACCATGTTGTTAACCAGGATTCCCGCCACGCCAACCACGATCACCAGGCCGGCCGCCATCGCCATCCAGCGGGGCATACGGCGCTGTTCGGTAAAAGCATTGGCAATGATTTCGTCGGCCAGCGCATCCTTGTCCAAACTGAAATTCAGCGCCGAAGACAGCTTTTGCTCAAACGCTGCTTCTTCGACTGCCGCCTGTTCGAATTCAGGGCCGTTCTGACGGGCACGCACAGTCGCCGGCTCCCGGCTCAGGGGATCCGCAGCCAACCACTTTTTGAACTCAGAAAAGCTCATGGACATTACCCGTTACTCCATCTTCTTGTAATTTAGATTTCAGCATTTCGCGTGCCCTGAACAGCTGTGTCATGACTGCGCTCTTGCTCACACCCAGCTGCTCGGAAATCTCCTTGCAGCTGTACCCCATCACCACCTGGAGCAATATCGGCTCGCGATATTTCTTCGGCAGGCTGGCCATGCCTTTTCGCAATAACTTGCGTTCCAACCGGTCTTCCGGATCGAGTTCGTCTTCATCGGCGATCACGACGCCGTCAATGTCGGTTAAGGGCGGAACCTTGCGCTCGAATGTCCGCGCATATTCACGCCGCAAAATCGTGATCAGCCAGCTCTTGGCCGCCTTCTCGCTCTGCAGGCTGTCTATGGCCTTCCAGGCGCGCAGAAAAGTTTCCTGGACCAGGTCCTTGGAAAGCGCATCGTTGCCGCAGATCCACATCGCGTAGCGATACAGGTCCGTGGAATACTCACGCGCCAGCTTCTCAAAGCGGATTTTCCGTTCGGTTTCAGTGCTCATGACCGGTCTTCGCAGGAATTGCTTGCATTTTGACTCGTAAAATTATCGTTCTGTCCCGTGTCCGGCTTGCAACAGCGAATGCCGGTTGTTCGAAAACGCTCCGAAACTACCAGATGCCGCTCCTGCCGCCCCATTTCAAGGTCACGGCGCGTGTGAACCACTTCGCCGGACAAGCTGATCACCGCTCAATGACGGTATGCATACGGGCATTATTTCATACTGGCGGCGGTGTCTGTGTGAAATTCAGGGACGAGCCGCGTGACTAATGGCACTAATCAGGCGCGGCCAAAGCCTTCAGGCTTCATGTTGCTACGTCCCGGTAGAGGCCTTACCCTTGGCGGCTGTAACTATTAAGCAAGAAGGGGCGTCAGGAGTGTTGGCAAATGAATATGAATTTTGATCACGCACGCTACAACATGGTGGAACAGCAAGTGCGAACCTGGGAGGTCATTGATGACCGGGTTTTGAGGCTGCTCGAAACCATTGAGCGTGAAGATTTTGTGCCGGTCCGCTACCGCAAGCTGGCCTTCGCGGATCTCAACATTCCGCTGGCCCACGACCAGGTGATGATGAAGCCAAATGTCGAGGGCCGAATGCTGCAGGCGCTGGATTTGCAGCCCGATGAAACCGCACTTGAAATTGGCACCGGCAGCGGATTCATCACGGCCTGCCTGGCGCGACTCGCAAGGCATGTCGTCAGCGTGGAGATTTTCGATGACCTGGCGAAATCAGCGAAACGTACACTGAAAGACAAGGAAGTACACAACCTTGATTTATTTGTCGGTGATGCGCTGAGCGACTGGCAGCCGGAGCAGGCTCACGACGTACTGCTTGTGACCGGCTCGGTGGAAACCGTACCCGAGCACTTCAAGGGATGGGTCAATCCCGGCGGCAGGATGTTTATCGTGGACGGCCATGCGCCGGCCATGAGCGCGCGCTTGCTGACGCGAGTCAATGCGTCAGAATGGCGCGAGGAAAGCCTGTTCGAAACGGACCTGCCAAGGCTGGTCAACGCAGAACAGCCACCACAATTCGAGTTTTAAAGATTTCGGAGTTAAAAATGGCCAAACCAATCTATTCCCTCGCCATTGCCATTGCCGGCATCCTGGCTGCACCGGCAGCCGAGGCGGTCGATATTGTCGGCGTTTATGAACTGGCCCAGAAAAATGACCCGCAACTACTGGCGGCGAAGTACCGGCGTGATGCGACGGCGGAAAGCAGGGCACAGGCCAGAGCCAACCTGTTGCCTACGCTGACGGCGACTGGATCGGCTACGCGGGGCGACTCGGAAACTTCCATCGCCGGCACCCTGATTTCAGACGTTGATACCGACAATGAGAGCCTGAGCCTGGATTTGAGCCAAACGCTGTACAACCGGGCCAACTATGAACAGCTGGACATTGCCCGCGGCCAGGTCAGCCAGGGCGAAGCCATTTACCAGCAGGCCTACCAGGACTTCCTGGTGCGCGTCGCGGATGCCTATTTCAACGTGTTGACGGCTATTGACGGCGTCACCTTCGCCGAAGCCGAAGAAAAGGCCCTGCAGCGCCAGTTTGAGCAGGCCGAGCAGCGTTTTGAAGTAGGCCTGACGGCCGTCACCGATGTGCACGAGGCCCGCGCCAGTTACGACAATGCGCGCGCGCGGGCGATTGTTTCAAGGAACAGCCTGGCGGACACGAAAGAAGGACTGCGCGAACTGACCGGCCAGTACTTTTCTCAACTCGACCCGTTACAGGCCGAACTGCCTCTGCAACCGCCCACACCGGCCACGGCCGAGGATTGGGTTGCCATGGCGCTGGAAACCAACCCTGCCGTGCAGTCCGCACACTTTGCGGTAGACATTGCCGAGGGCAATGCCGGCCTGCAAAGGGCGGGACACTGGCCGTCGCTGAGCCTGACGGCGAGCGTCAGCGAGTTCACCAACAATGAATTTCTCATCCGGGACGACTTTCAGAATCCGATCGGCACGACATCGCTGGAAGTGGCCGATAAAGAAATCGGCATCCGCCTCAATATTCCCATCTACCAGGGCGGTGCGGTAACTTCCCGTACCCGGCAGGCACGCGCCGAACTGAATGCCGCGCAACAGGACCTCGATGCCCAGCAGCGCGCCACCGTGCGCCAGACGCAAAATGCGTTTCGCAGTGTCATCGCGGGCATTCAGCAGGTCGAGGCATTTGGGCAGGCCCTGGTCTCAGCGGAAAGCGCCCTTGAAGCCACGCAGGCCGGTTTCGAGGTCGGCACTCGCACCATCGTGGACGTGCTGATTGCCGAACAACGCTACTTCCAGGCCCAGCGCGATAACTCAAATGCGCGTCACAGCTATATCGTGGATCATCTTCGCCTTAAGGCGGCAGCGGGTGTGTTGACCGGCGAAGACCTCGGTGTGGTGAACCAGATCCTTGACTGAGCCGGGCCAGGTTTAAGGGGCTGCCTCGGGGTTGCCCGGGACCCGGTCCAGAATCTCGCTGACATGTGCGAGGGCGCGCTTCGTCACGCCACGGTTTTGCGCAATGGCCGCCGCGCCAGCCGCGCCCATCTGCCTGCGTAAAGATTCATCGCCCAGCAACTCAGCCATGGCGCTTGCCAGTTCCGCAGCATCCTGAACCTGCCGGGCGGCACCGCCCGCGACCAGCGCATGGTGAATGTCCGCCTGCCCGGACATGTCCGGCCCGGTCAGCGCCGGCACCGACACCAGGGCGGCCTCCAGTGGATTATGCCCGCCGATGTCTGAAAAGCTGCCGCCAATAAAAGCCACGTCTGCCGCACCGTAAGCGGCCTGCAGTGTGCCCATCGTGTCGAGTAAAAAGCACTGGCATGAGGGACCGGGCACCGCTGACAGGCTGTGGCGGCTGACGCTGAATCCGCATCGCCCGGCTGCTGCAGCCGCAGCATCGAAGCGCTCAGGATGGCGCGGTGCCAGCACCAGCAAGGTGTCCGGGCTGGATTCCAGCACTTTGGTAAATGCTTCAAAAAGCGCCGCTTCATCGGCTTCGTGCGTGCTGCCCGCGACAATGACCTCGCGTCCCGCACCCCAGGCGGCGCGCAATTCATGGCCGCGCTCCACGACGTCTGGCGAAAGCGACAGATCAAACTTGATATTGCCGGCAACCGTGACCCTGGCAGCATCGGCGCCGCAATCGACGAAACGGCGGGCGTCTTCTTCACTGGCGGCCAGTACCCGCGACACGCTGGCAAGGGCCGCTGCAGTCACCCGGGCAAAGCGCCGGTAAGACACCAGCGAGCGTGACGAAATTTGCGCGTTGACCATTAACACAGGTGTACCGTACTCAGCGGCCCGGTGAAAAAGATTCGGCCAGATCTCGGTTTCCATCACCACCATCAGGCGTGGCGACAGGCGGTTCAACAGCCGTCTGCATGCCCCGGGCAGGTCCAGTGGAATGTAACCATGGGCCACGCGATTACCAAACAGGTCCTGCGAACGTTGTGACCCGGTGGGCGTGAAAGTGGTGACGAAAACCGGCGCGTCATGCCGCTCGAGCAGCGATTCGATCAACCCTGCCGCGGCGTTGACCTCACCCACCGACGCGGCGTGAACCATGATGCATCCCTGTTGTGCGTCGGCAGGCGGGCGGCCAAAGCGTTGGCGCCAGTGTTGCAGCCAGCGCCTGTCCTGTGTTCCCCGCCACGTGAAATGCAGCAGTATCAGGGGCGTGGCCAGGTAAAAAACGAGTGAATAAACAAGGCGCATAGGGTGGAATCGCCGGCGCAGGATCGGGCGATTATAGCACCGGTCCGCGAATGGCTCGCGAGCCCGGCCCCTGCGGGCTTGGCGTGAACAGCGCCAGCAACGACAATAGTCCCATGAGCAGGAAAGCGCCGCCAAGGCCATCTTTCGCGCCCCGTAACTGGGGCGGCTGGGTGGCTGCCTCTTTGTTGTGGCTGCTGGGCTGGCTTCCGAGGCCAGTCGGCAGGGCGCTGGTATGGCCGGTCGGCCCGCTGGCCCACGCACTGGCTGGCCGGCGCAGGCAAATCGCCGAGCGCAACCTGCAGCGCTGTTTCCCGGATTGGAGCGCGGATCAGCGCGCCCGGGTGACGCGCGGGACTTTTGATTCAGTCGCTCGCATGATCGCCGAGATGGCCTGGTGCTGGTCCGGTCCGATGAGCCGCATTCGACGCATCAGCAGCGTGTACGGCCTCGAGCACCTGCGTGCTGCCGAGGCACAAGGCAAGGGTGTATTGCTGGTGACCGGGCACTTTACCTGCCTCGAGATCGGTGGGCGCATCCTGCTCGATCACGCTGATTTCGGCGGCGTTTACCGGCCACTGAAAAGCCCTGTCATGGAGTGGTACCAGACGCGGGGGAGGCTGCGTTACGCGGACTTCATGGTCAGCAAGCGCAATGCCCGCCAGGCGGTGAAAATATTGCGCGGCGGCGGAACGGTCTGGTACGCCCCTGACCAGGACTTCGGCCCGGCGCAGAGCGGTTTCGCACCATTTTTCGGCATACAGACCGCGTCGTTGTTGGCCACCCAGCGCCTGCCGGCCATGACCGGTTGCGCGGTGGTGCCGATGTTTCCGAGGTTTGTGCGGGGAACCGGGCGTTACGAGGTGCACGTGCTGCCGGCGCTGGAAAACTATCCCGGCGAGGACCCTGCCACTGACCTGGCGCGTATCAACGCGCTGATCGAATCGTGGGTCCGCCAGTGTCCGGAACAATACTGGTGGATTCACCGCCGTTTCAAAACCCGGCCGCCGGGCGAGCCCGGCTTCTACGATTAACGGCAGGGCTTATTCACGCAAAGTTGCCACCCACAAGCCGGCCAGCATCCAGATCAGCGAAGACAGGTAGGTACCGTAGATTGCAAAGTGTGAATTGACCGGGAACAACAACAAGCCGATCGCCAGGACATAGGGGAACGCTTCCTGCCGGTCTTTTGGCCGGGTGCTGCGCCACTGGCGCCAGGCCAGCAACAGCCCGGCGGCCAGGCACAGTATGCCAATCGTGCCGGTGTCCGCCGCCACCTCCAGCAGCAGGTTGTGGGCGTGCAGTGCGCCACGAACACCACCGCTGTTGCGCACGTGGATATCGCCCTGCTCGGCATATTCCAGGTAGGCCGTTGAAAATGCGCGTACGCCAACGCCGTTAACCGGGTGTGCCTGGTACATGCTCCAGGCGGTTTTGAATATCGGCAGCCGGGCCGAGGAGGCCGTGTCTACGCCCGAAGGCGTGCCATCGAGCACCTTGAGGGACTGCTCGACACGGTCCTGGATCAGCGGTGAGGCCAGGTAACCGGCAATGATGACACCCAGCGCCAGCACCGGGATGGAGATGGTCGCCAGGCGGATATCGCGATTTTCACGGTTCATCATCTGCAGCAGGTAAACAGCCATCACCAGCCCCATGATCAGCCAGCCGGAACGCATGCCGGCAATCATCACTGCGCCCAGGATCAGGCTGAAGGACGCTGCCCAGGCCCATGGCGGCCAGCGTCGCCGGGCGTATTCAAGTAGCAGCGGCGAAAGTATCGCCAGCGTCGGGCCGAAAAACTGGTACTGGCGGATGAACAACGCATTGAGCCGTTCGGGATGCATCGCCACGCCGAACAGGTCGGCTCCGAAATACAGTTGCACAAAGCCGTCGATGGCCCAGAACAGCAGCAGGAACGAGGTCCAGCGCAGCACACGCCAGCGGGCCGACGGTGCTGACAACAACACCGCGATGCTGATCGCCGCCGCCAGGTAGCGCAGTGCCGCCAGGCTTTTCATGGTGCTTTTCTGAGGCTCAAAGGAGTCAAAGCTGGAGAGCACCATTGGCAGCCAGAAGCAAAGGAACAGCGGAACGAGGACCAGCGCGGCTGACCTGGCCTGTAAGCGCCGTTCCGGCGTGCGCAAAATGAATGGAAGGCACAGTGCGAAAACCGCCAGGGGCAATTCGGCGAAGCGGCCAAACGGCAGTAGCGCAAAGAACAGGATCAACAGCCATGAAGCCCATTCATTTTGCATTCGCCTGAATATCGTCAACACAACGCGCCTCCGCGAACAGCTTGATAAATGTGCATCGTCTTGTCCATCGAATCCTCCAGCAGAAAATCATCACTGGCGGCAACCGGCGGCCGCGTGCGCAGAAATTTGCGGCTTTTTGTCTCGAGCGCCCGCAGGCTGTCTGGCGTCACAGCGCCCTCGGGAAACATTTTTTCCAGCACCTCGTGCACGCCGCCATGGTCCCAGGCCAGTACCGGTACGCCCAGGTGCAAGGCCTCGGGTACAGTCCGGCCAAAGGCCTCGGGTGGATCGCTGCACAGGTTGAACACCAATTCAGACGAGGCCATCCAGTTGCGCATGTCATCGCGTAGTCCCGTGAAAGTGATTCGATCCAGTACCCGGTTCCGTTCAGCCAGCCCTTCAAGCTCGGCGCGGTATCGCGAACCGGGCTTACTGTCACCGACGATCACGCCATGAACGCCGGGAAACTCGTCTTTCAGCGCCGCGACCAGTTCCAGGAAAACCTCGTGCCCCTTGTAGCGCGACAGGCGGCCCGGCAACAACAGCCAGCGCTTGCCGGCCAGTTCCGGAAAGGTTTCGTAGACTTTTTCGAACCAGTCTTCCGGGGCCCGGTAGCCGTGTCGAAACTCGTGGCGGCTGGTGCCACCGTGTACCACGTGCAGCCGTCCGGGATCAACAAAGCTGTAGTTCTTCAGCGTGTAGCGGCGAATATGGTCCGAAACGGCGATGACCGCGTCACCGCGCGCCATCACCGCGCTGTATGGGCTGACCGTGTACTGGCCGTGCATGCTGGTGATGAAGGCCGGGCGCGTATTGGCGGGCATACCGCGAATGGCGCGCCAGCAGACCCAGGCCGGCAAGCGCGAATGCGCGTGCACGATGTCAGGCCGGTGTTTTTCAAGCCAGCTTCGGAAGCGGCCAATAAACTTTAACGTGGATAGCCGCTTTTTGCCGACCGGCCAGTCAAGCAGTGATGCGCCACAGGCTGCCGCGCGGGGAGAAAGGGGTCCCTGGGCGCCGAGCACGGTGACTTCGTGGCCGTGGCGGGTAAGGTGCTCTGCCAGTTCGGTAGTGACCAGCTCGGAACCGCCAACGCTGAGCCGGGCCAGTGCCTGGACGACATGCATGCGGGGTCAGCCGGCCGGTTCGCGCGGCCTTAATCGGCCAGCGTGTATCGCGCGCTGCAATACGGGCAGATGGCGGAACCGGTTTCCTCGATAGGCAGGTAAACACGCGGATGGGCATTCCACAGCTTTTGTTCAGGCGTCGGGCAGGACAGGGGCAGGTCACTGCGCCGCACCTGGTACTCGGTGCTGGCGCTGGCCTCGTCCAGTTCTGGATTCCTGGCGTCTGTCGGGTGGGTCACTGGTTGGTCTCCGCGGCGACTTGAGGAGCGTATTTTAACCTGAACCGCACGCTGAAACCTCAACCTGAATCAGGCAGCCCCAAGAAGGTCTGCGCAAACTTTTCCAGCCCCGGTAGCCGGGGCCTTGATGTTGCGCCGGCCGCCACATAGCAGCTGAAGGTGCCGGGCGCGGGTCAGGCCTGAAAGTGTTTCCGAAAGCACCTCGAATTGCGGTGAGCTAAGCCACGAGATGTCATGCAGGGCTTCGAGCTGTTGTTGCGTCGAGGTGTGTTGCAGGCATTGCGGGTGTTCGCGGCCATTGAGCAACAGGCCAAGCTGCGCGACAAACTCGATATCCACGAGCCCGCCGTCGCCGTGCTTCAGGACATCATCATTGCGATGCGCATCGCGCATGCGGCGGCGCATTTTCAGCACTTGCCTGCGAATTCCATTGAGCTCGCGGCTCGCGGATAAAACCTGCAGGCGGATTTCGTCGAACTGCTTTGCGGCCGCCTGGCTGCCGGTAACCGGCCGGCCACGGCACAGGGCTTGCAGTTCCCATGTCCATGCTTCGTTCTGCTGGTATTTCTCGAATGCGGGCAAGCTAGAGACCAGCAGCCCGGATCGTCCGTTTGGCCTCAGGCGCGTGTCTACCTCGTAGAGGCGTCCGGATGTCGTTGCCGAGGTCAGGTAGCTGAGCAGCCGCCGAACCGTGGCCGTATGGTAAGTCTCCGACTCAACGGCTTTAGCACCCCGGGTCAGTTCAGAGCACGGCTGGTAGAGGAAAATCAGGTCCAGGTCAGAGTCATAGCCCAGGGTTTTGGCGCCCAGCGTTCCGTAGCCAATCACTGCAAGTTCGTCTGTGGGCAGGGCCCCATACCTGTTTTGTACCGCCCTTTGCGCCAATAGGTAACAGCAGCCGACCAGGGATTCTGCCACCGCGGTAAGCGCCTGTTGTACCTGGCGCACGGTCAGGCTGGACTCCAGCTCTGCTACAGCGATGCGAAGGTGGAAGGCCTGCTTGGCATCGTTCAGGGCAAGCAGGACCTGTTCCGGGTCATCGTGGCTGTCGAGGATTCGCCGGGTGCCCAGTAGAACTTCCTCCGGATCGGGCAACATTTTGCCCAGCGCCGGGTCAATCAGCTCGTCGAGCAGCGCCGGGTTGACCGCGCTGGCGATCCAGTCGCTGACCCCAAACAAGCCAAGCATCCTGTCCAGTGCAGGCGGGTTCTGGTACAGCAGCGCCAGGTAGGCGCTGCGCCGGCAGACCGCGAGCAGCAGGTTGAACACGTCTTCGGCTACGGCCTCGGAATATTGCTGCGCGGCCAGCTTTTCCAGCAGCATGGGCATCAGCTGGTTCAGCCGTTTACGCGCACGGTTGCTGAGGGACAGGCGCCGAAGCGACTGGACAAAGCGGCCCAGCGGGTCGGCCGGGTTCGTTTCAGCCGGGTCCGCGCCCAGGTAGCCGCGCTGCCATGATGAGCCGCTTTCCGCAGGCGCCGGTTCAGTTCGTGGGAAGCAATCTTCGAATGCATCGCACACCCGCGTCCGTGCAGCGGCCAGGGCAGATTCGAAACCCCCGAAACCGGCGTGTTGCATGATACTTCGTACACGTTGGAGGTCATCGCCGCCCGGCAGTATGTGCTCCTGGCGGTCATGCAAGGCCTGGATGGCGTTTTCGACCTGCCTGAGGAACAGGTAATCTGCCTTGACCTGTTCGGCAAGCGCAGCCGGCAAACTCCCGTTTTCCTGCAATGCATGGAGCGCCGCCAGCAGGGAAGAGGTCTGCAGCGCCGGTTCCCGGCCGCCACGAAGGAGCTGGAATGCCTGCACCAGGAATTCTATTTCGCGAATGCCGCCCGGTCCTCGCTTGACGTCTCCGGCGCGGTCGCGCCGCGCGGCGTCGGCACGCAGTGCGTCATGCATGTCGTGCAGCGCCTCGATGGCGCCAAAGTCGATATAACGGCGAAACACGAAGGGCTGCAAACGCAGCAGCAAAGCATGGCCGCAGTCCAGGTCGCCGGCCACCGGGCGAGCTTTGACCAGCGCATAGCGTTCCCAGTCACGGCCTTCGCGCTGGTAGTACTGTTCCATGGCCCCGAAACTGCAGACCAATGGGCCCGATTCACCGAACGGACGCAGGCGTGCATCAACGCGGAAACAAAAGCCGTGCTCGTTGATCTCCGACAGGTCTTTGATTGCAGCGCGCACCTGGCGAATGAAAAACTGTTCGTTCGAAAGCTTGTGTCGGCCATCGCAATGGCCCGTGCCAGAAAAAGCGAACACCAGGTCAATGTCTGAAGACAGGTTCAGTTCTTCACCGCCGAGCTTGCCCATCGCGATAACCGCCAGAAAGGCGGGCGCGCCGTGTTTATTCGCAGGTGATCCGAACTTTTCAGCCAGCCGCGTGTGGTGATGGTCCAATGCCGATTGCAGGCAAAGCTCGGCCAGGCGGCTGAGGTCGCTCATGGTTTCGGTGGGTGGCGCCAGCCGGGCAATTTCGCGCCACGTAATTCGCAGCATCTCGAAGTTCCGAAAGCGGCGCAGACCGGTGTTCAGCCCGTGTTCTGCGACACGGGTCCCGAGATCTTCAGCACGCGGCGGTGAGACGGATTCGAGCCTCCCGGAGGCGGTCAGCGCAGCCAGCCAGCCGGGATTGCGCTGCAGCAACGCATCCAGGAACGGGCTGTTGTCACGGACGAATTTTTCGCTGGCCGGAGACATCGGCCCAGTATAGACAAAGCGGCTTTGATCAGTGACCGCTTGCGTCAGACATGCTGGTCAATAAGGATCGTGTTGCCGTCCGGATCCATCGTGATGCAGCTGGCCGGACCACTGGACGACTCATCCGCCTCAGAAACCAGGGCGATACCCTGTTCCTTCAGGTGCTTCTGGATGTCACGCACATCAGTGAACGAATCGAGCGCCTGGGCGTTGTGATCCCAACCGGGGTTGAAGGTCAGGATATTGGACTCGAACATGCCCTGGAACAGGCCGATAACGGCATCTCCGTTCTTCATGATCAGCCAGTTATGTTCTTCGTCCCCGTGAAACACCTCGAAGCCGAGACTGGTGTAGAAACTTTTGGAAGCCGCCAGGTCCTTGACGGCGAGGCTAATGGAAAAGCTGCCTAATTGCATCGTTGACTCCCTCGTTTTCAAAACAGGTAAGTTACAGTAGTGAAAGCGGGCATCAACGCCAAGCGCTAAAGGTCATGGGTGGTCAGGGGCCGAAACCCGGCTGCGTGGCTGTTGGTGATGTTCCAGCCGCTGGCTAGGGCGCCTGGCCTGGTGACACGAACTTCAGCCCCACGATTCCCGCGACAATCAGCATCAGGAACAGCAACCTTGTCCATTCACGGGACTCTCCGAACAACGCCATGCCAAGTATGGCCACGCCGACTGCGCCGATCCCGGTCCACACTGCGTAAGCTGTGCCGACCGGGATGGTTTTCATTGCCACGGACAATAGCCAGACGCTGGCAACCATGCACAACAGGGTCAGCAGTGTCGGCAACGGGCGGCTGAAACCCTCGGTGTATTTGAGGCCGACAGCCCAGCCGCACTCCAGTACGCCAGCGATCATCAGGATAGTCCATGCCATGGTCTTCGCCTTAAATCAGGTAGTAAAGGTTCAAGTTAACAGGTCGCCGAAGTATCTTTCATTGGCTGATAAAATCAAGCCGTGAAGATTCTGGTCACAGGCAGTGCGGGTCACCTGGGTGAAGCCCTGGTGCGCCGCCTGTCGGCAGCCAGCCACGAGGTGGTGGGTCTGGACATCAAGCCCTCTTCATGGACCCGGGCGGTCGGCTCCATCACCAAGCCCGGCTTCATCAATCAAGCCATGAAGGGAGTCGAGGCCGTCATTCATGCCGCGACGCTGCACAAGCCGCACGTCGCCACCCATTCGAGGCAGGCGTTTATCAATACTAATATCAACGGAACCCTGAACCTGCTCGAAGCTGCCGTTCAGCACGGCGTGAAGTCCTTTGTTTTCACCAGCACCACCAGTGTTTTCGGTGACGCGATGCGGCCGGGGCCCGGCGAGCCGGCCGTCTGGGTGACCGAAAATCTGCCGGCGCAGCCGAAAAACATCTACGGCGTCACAAAGCTTTGCGCCGAGGGCTTATGCCGCATGTTCAGCCGCAATCATCGGCTGGCTTGCATCGTGTTACGCACTTCCCGGTTTTTTCCCGAGGATGATGACAACCGTCACAAGCGCCAGGCTTTTGATGATGACAACCTCAAGGTCAACGAGCTGTTATTCCGGCGCGCCGATATTGCTGACATGGTGGCGGCCCATGAACGGGCTATCGAGAAGGCGCCGGAGCTGGGCTTCGGTACCTTTATCATCAGTGCGACTTCACCATTCAGGCGCCAGGACGCGCCCGGGCTGGGCCGTGATGCGCCGGTCGTTCTGCAACGCTACTTCCCGGAATACCGTGATATTTACCAGGCGCTTGGCTGGAAAATGTTCGCCTCGATCGGGCGCGTTTACGACAACCGCAGTGCCCGGGAAACGCTGGGCTGGGCACCGGAGCACGGTTTTGGCGGCGCCATTGCGTCCCTGAAGGCTGGAAAGGATTATCGCAGCGAACTGGCATGCCAGGTCGGGGCCAAGGGGTACCACGACGAAACATTCGAAGACGGTCCATACCCGGTAGAAGACAACCCTTCCATCGAGGCAGGGCACGACCGCTGATTGAACTAGGTTTCCGCGCCAACCCGCGCTTCAAGAGCCTTTGCCAGGACCGAAATATCGAAGTCGTCATTGCCGACTGATTTAGGAACAATGTAGTAAAGGCGGGGCATGACATAAACCAGCAGGAAACGCTCATTCTGGCGCCACTTCAGAATCTTGCTCCAGCGAATCAGGCCGGCACCATCAGTGTTGGCAAATTTGATGCCTTCGTCCTGGAGGGCGATGGTGATCGGGTCCTGGATGGCCTTGTACTTGCGATAGTGTTTTCGCGCCACGAACGGGCTGAGCACCCAACGGCCCAGCACAACCGCAACGACGGCGCCGGCCAGTGCAGCGAAAAGCAAGGACCTGTCCTGCGGAGGAGCCAGCATGGCCAGCACGGCCAGGATCAACAGCACGATGACCATCACCAGCACCACTTTGACCTGCACCCTGAAATACAGGTTCATGGCTGCCACGTAGTCATCCTCGCTGATCTGGAAAGTTGCTTTCATGGTTGTTGCTCAGGGGTTTCGCTTGGAAATGGGGTGGCCCGGATTTAGCTGCAACAGGTCCCAGCGGTTGCCGTACAGGTCCTCAAATACCGCCACTGTGCCGTATTCCTGCTCCCTGGGTTCGCGCACAAACGTGATGCCATTGGCTTTCATGCGCTCAAAGTCTCGCCAGAAATCGTCGCTGTTCAAAAACAAGAATACGCGCCCGCCTGACTGGTTTCCGATGAACTTTTCCTGTTCCGGGTTCGATGCCCTGGCCAGTAACAAGGTGGTGCCCGAACCACCCGGCGGCGCGACCACCACCCAGCGCTTGGATTGCTCGGGCTGGTCAATGTCCTCGAGCAGCTCAAAATCCAGTTTTTGCGTGTAGAACGCGATGGCTTCGTCGTAATCCCTGACCACCAGCGCCACGTGAACAATGGCCTGTTTCACGAAGACCGGCGCAGCGTTTTGGCGCTGTTAGTCGTGTAAATCATAGTCAAGCACATACTGGTGACCGCCGGCCTCCTGGGTGATGTGCATCGAGCCGGATATTCCATCCAGTTCGCCGCTGCCC
>JABDJL010000057.1 GCA_013002505.1 Lysobacterales bacterium
AGCAACAGTCCACACAGGGCTGCCTGAGTGCATGGCTAATGATGCGCACTGGTGACGAAGCGTTGGGGCAAGCGCTTTTGGACATGACCATTGAGTACATCGAAAATGAACTGCCCAACTACATTGAGCACCCCTATCGCTACGATTACACGGGATGCTACCTGGCAAGTGGTGACCTCGAAAAAGCCATCAGCGCTTTCGAAACGACAGTGGATCACGGCCATTACTCCGGCTGGTGGATATTCACCAACTTGCCCTGGTTCGAACCATTAAGAGGTGAGCCACGTTTTGAGGCAGCGCTGCAACGTGTTCGTGATGAGATGACGGCCCAACGGGAAAACCTCGCCCGTATCGACGCGACGGCGGGGCCGTGATGGGGAGGCTAGCGAGAGCGTAGCCGAATGCTTAAGCAGTTTTTTGAGAAATCTGCGCAATCTGCAGTTTCTTTTTTGAGGATTTGTGTAATTCGTGAAAATTGTGGAAAAAATTGAATGTTTATTTGCTTAATTGGCGCCCTTTGCGAAATTTGCGTTCCCTTGTCGGAGGCTGATCAGCGCTCATGAGTTTCTTTGAAGAGCTGAGAAGAAGAAACGTCGTCAAGGTCGGCGTGGCCTACCTGGTCGGTTCGTGGATCCTGGTGCAGGTCGCCGACATTTTGTTTGACGCCATCGGCACGCCGGAATGGGTCATGCAGACCATGCTGGTATTCCTGGGCATTGGCTTGTTCGTGGCGCTGTTCTTTGCCTGGGCCTTTGAACTGACACCCGAGGGCATCAAAAGAGAATCGGAGGTGGACCGCAGCCAGTCCATCACCCCGCAAACCGGCAAGAAGTTGAATAACACCATCCTTGTGCTGATGGCGCTGGCCATTGCTTACCTGCTTTTCGACAAGTTTTCGCGGCCGGACCCCGCAACCACCCTCGCCGTTGACGGGGCCAGTACGGCCCAGCAACAGGATGCGGATACGGCCGCTGATTCTTCCCCGGCGAAGCAGTCCATCGCGGTGCTGCCCTTCGACAACCGTTCCAACCTCGAGGAAGACCAGTTCTTTACCGATGGCATTCACGATGACCTGCTGACCACCATCGCGCGCATCGGCTCGATGAAGGTTATCTCGCGTACCTCGGTCATGGAGTACAAGGGCACCACCAAGAAGATTCCGGAGATTGCCAAAGAACTCGGCGTGGCACATATTCTTGAAGGCGGCATCCAACGCTCCGGCAACCAGGTGCGCATCAATGTGCAGCTCATTGACGCAGGCACCGATGAACACCTGTGGGCGGAAATCTTTGACCGCGAACTGACCGCCGAAAACCTGTTCGCGATCCAGAGCGAAATCTCGCAAAAAATTGCCGGCGCCCTGCAAACGGCCCTGTCCCCGGACGAGGTCAAGCGCATCAACACCATGCCCACGGACAATCTCGCCGCTTACGAGGCCTATATGCGCGGGCGGCAGTTGATGGCGACGCGCACCACGGCCAACCTGGCACTGGCCAGGCAGGATTTCCGCGAAGCGGTCGAACTGGACCCGGACTTCGCCCTGGCCTGGGTGGGCCTTGCTGATGCAGTAAACCTGCAATCTTCCTATGGCGCAATTCGCGTCCAGGACACGTTTGAACTGAGAGAAGAGGCCATACAACGGGCGCTGGAAATCGATCCTGAACTGGGCGAGGCAATTGTCTCCAAAGCTTCATTACATGCAGACCGGAATGAAATTGCCGAGGCTGAAGCGGCTTACAAACGTGCCATCGAACTCAACCCCAACTATGCCACGGCTTACATGTGGTACGGCGGGCTGCTGTCAAACTCCATATCGCGAACCGAGGAGTGGGTTGACCTGACCAGGAAGGCAGCGGAACTTGACCCTCGCTCAGCCATTATCAATAGCAGCCTGGCTGGGGCGTTCGCCTACCAGGGCATGTTTTCACGGGCCGAGCAGCTCTATAAAAAGAACATTGAGCTGAACCCGGGGTTTGCACAAGGCATCAGGGTATTGGGTGATTTCTATGTCTTTAACCTGGGCCAAATAGACAAGGGAATTGAGTATCACACCAGGTCCATCCAGGCCGATCCCGGCTCGATTTTCGGTCTCGGCATCATGGTCATGAACCTGGTTGAACTCGGTGATTTTGAGAATGCGAAAGTCTACCGACAGAAACTGGCAGACATCAACGAGGAATTCTGGATGCTGGGCTGGGCTGACCTGACCATTGCTCATGGCAAGAATAATTCCGCCGGCGTTGAAGAAGCCTGGAACTGGTTGCGCCCGAGGGTCCCACCGGGTCTTTCATTTATCAACGAATTTGCTGGGTTGATGAGGCTCGCTTATGGCGATCCCCGTGAGGCCAGGGAAATCCTGGTTCAGTCTTCGCCGGGCTGGCTGGAGCGCAACGAATGGGCGCAGCTGATCGACCGTGCACCGGACATGGCCTGCGTCACCGCCTGGACCCTGGCGCAAACCGGTGACGAAGAGCTGGGCCTGGCGCTTCTGGACCAGGCGCTGGCCTTTGTCGAGCGTATGCCAACTTATGTTGAGCATGCCGACAACTGGAAAATTGAAGTGTGTTACCTGGCCGTGGGTAATACCGACAAGGCGATGCAAATTATCGAAACACAATTGGCGCACAATCACCTGTTCTGGTGGAAAACCTATCACCAATTGCCCATGTATGAAGCGGTCCGATTCGAACCGCGTTACCAGGAAATTCGAACCGAAGTAGAACGCCGCCTCGCGGAGCAACGTGAAAAGGTGGCGCAAATGAATTTGGGGACAGGACCATGAAAGGACTATTCCAGGAACTGAAGCGCCGCAATGTTTTCAAGGTTGGCATCGCCTACGCGGTGACAACGTGGATATTGCTGCAACTCACGGACATCGTATCGGACATCCTGGTGTTGCCCGAATGGGCGCCCAAGTTGATCCTCTTACTGCTGCTGGTGGGCTTTATTCCTGCGCTGATCTTTGCCTGGGCATTTGAAATGACCCCGGAAGGCATCAAGCTGGAAAGCGAAGTTTCCGAGGATCGGTCCGTCACCAGGCGCACCGGGCGTAAACTCGACTACGCCATCATGATTCTGCTGGGCCTGTCGCTGGCCTACTTCATCTGGGAATCACGCTTCGAGCAGAAAACAGCCGCCTACGAGCAGGCAGCGAAAAACCCGCCCGTCAGTCCACAGGCAGAAGCGCCGTTCGAACCGGTCCGCGAAATCAGCCCGGATGACGCCGAAATCAACAAGAACTCAATCGCCGTGCTGCCGTTCACCAATCGCAGCGCCGACCAGGCGGACACCTATTTCACCGATGGCATTCACGATGACCTGCTGACACAACTGTCCCGGATAGACGCTTTCAGCGTGATTTCACGCACATCCGTCATGGAATACCGTGACACCACCAAGAACCTTCGCGAGATCGCCCGCGAGCTGAGCGTGGCCAACATCATGGAAGGCGCTGTGCAGCGCGCCGGTGACCGCGTGCGCATTAATGTGCAGCTGATCGACGCTGAAACCGATGAGCACCTGTGGGCTGAGATTTACGACCGGGAATTAACCACTGAAAACCTGTTCGATATCCAGTCCGAGATTGCAGAAAACATCGCCGATGCACTCAAGGCCACACTGACTGATAACGAAATCGCCACGATGGCCAACGCGCCGACCGACAACGTGGCTGCCTACGACCTGTACCTGCAGGCCCGGCAATTCACACTGGGCGAATCACAGATTGGCTACCAGACGGCGCTGGAACTGTTCAAGGAAGCTATCAACCAGGACCCGGAATTTACCCGCGCGTGGATCGGGCTGGGCCGCGCGCACATCACCAACTACTGGACCTACGGCGGTGATCCTGATGACCGCCAGGCCGCTCGCGAGGCCATTGACCAGGCCAGGCTGCTCGATTCCACCGAGCCCGAACTGTACATGGCCGAGGGTTTTTACTGGTACTGGGGACACCTCGATTATGAGCGCGCCCTGTACAACCTGGACAAGGCCCTCGAACTGATGCCCCGCAACGAAGAGGCACACATGTGGAAAGGCTGGGTATCAAGACGCGCCGGATTTTGGGACCAGGCCGTCGCGTCAATGGAAGATTCTTTGCGGCTCAACCCGCGCATGCATTTCCACTGGGTCGAATACGCACTGACCCTCTTGTACCTGCACCGGTATGACGAGGCACGCGCCGCGTTGGACAAGGCCCAGGAATTGAATCCGAACCATTTCTGGACCAAGGACGGTTACGCACGGCTGGCCTTGCAAACCGGCGACATCGATTCCGCTATCCGCTACACGACTGGCGCACAGCACGGTGATGAGTTCACGTTCCTTGAATCCTACATGGTCAGCAGGCTGGCTGCAGACCGCTTCGAGGAAGCGCTGGAAACGGCCCGGAACTTGAATAGTGACATGGAAGTTCAGCGCCAACTGATCCAGTTGCGCGAAATGTGGACCGCTCAGATTTTGCATTACATGGGCCGTGAAAAAGAGTCCCGGGAGGCAGCGCAGGCCGCTTTATTCCGCCTGCAGGGCCTGCGCAAGAAGCTGGGAGATGACTACCGGCTAGACCATGCAGAAGCCCTGATCAGCCCGTTGCTGGGGGATACGCCTGAACAGGTCCGGGAAAAAGTTAATCGCGCGATTGCATCCGAACCGGATGATGCAGTTGAGCATTACCGCTCCAAGCTGCAGCGCGCGGAAATTTTTGCGCTGGCAGGAATGGCCGGCGAGGCCATCGAGTTGCTCGAGTCCTTGTTTCCGCCACCGAGCGAGACAAACGTGTTTGTCATCGAAGCAAGCCCGGCATTCGATGGGATCCGTGATTTACCTGAGTTTATCGAAATGATGGAGCAGCACCGGTGACCGGTCGCTTCATTAACAGAGGGAGCGCGCAGGGTGCCTTGCGTTGCCCGTGGAGGCTTGTATGAGTGTTTTGGGGAAAATGAAAGAGCGCAACGTGTTCCGCGTTGGCATGGCGTATATCGTCGCGGCATGGGTGCTGGTCCAGGTGATGGACATCATCCTGCAAAACTTCAACTCGCCCGAATGGGTCATGAAGTTACTGGTGTTTTTCTGCTTCGCGGGCTTCCCGCTGGCGGTCTGGATGGCATGGACATTCGCCATGACCCCGGATGGCCTGCGCAAGGAAATCCACATTGACCGCAGCAAGATAGACCATCCCGAGCAGGGCAAGAAACTCGACTACATCATCATGGCCCTGCTGGCCGTGGTCGTCGGGCTGGTCAGCCTCGAAAGATTTATGCCGCAGGTGCCGGAAGCGGCACAAACCACGGTGCCGGCTGTGGCACAGCCGGAACCCGAACCGGAACCTACCGGGCCGATCCTGGAAAACTCCATCGCCGTGTTGCCGTTTGCCAACATGAGCACCGAACCGGGACAGGAGTATTTCTCCGATGGCCTGTCTGAAGAATTGCTGAATGTCCTGACCAAGGTAGATGGCCTCAATGTCGCCTCGCGAACGTCTTCGTTTGCGTTCAAAGGTGACAACCGCAGCATCCAGAAGATTGCCCGCGCGCTGCGCGTGGCCAATATTCTCGAGGGCAGCGTGCGAAAAGTCGGTAACCGACTGCGCATCACCGCGCAGCTGATTGACGCCAGCACCGATGTGCACCTGTGGTCCGATACCTACGACCGCGACCTGACCGACATCTTCCAGGTACAGGACGAAATCGCCAACGCAATTGTTTCCGCCCTGACCGCCGAGCTCGGAATTGGCCTCGAAACAGTTAACGTTAAATCCGCGACCACCAGTCTCGACGCCTACGACCTGTACCTGCAGGCCCGAGAAATGTTCATTGCGCGTGAAAACCTGCCGACCAGCTGGACCATGCTGGAGCGCGCCACGGTGCTCGACCCCTCTTTTGCCAAGGCGTGGGAAACGCTCGCCGCTGTACATTCAGTAGCCACTTCATGGTCACCCGGGGATGGCATTGATCATGATTCCCTGGCCCTGGCCGCATCCCGCCGGGCGCTGGAACTCAATTCAGATTTGTCCATGCCCCACGCGGTGATCGCCATGAAACACCAGGTCACCGGCGAAGGGTATCCCGGCGCAATTCGCAGCCTGGACCAGGCCATTGAGAATGATCCGAAGAATGCCACCGCACTACTTTGGCGGGGCATTATCTACTTCGAGATGGGCTACGGCGACCGGGCAGTCGAAGATTTCGACGCCTGCCTTGAGGTCGATCCTGGTTATCTCAATTGCCAGCAGTACCGGGCCATGACGCTGTTGACTCTGGATCGCGTGTCTGAAGGTATCAGGGCGTTCGAAGCGACACTGGATGACAATTTCCATTCAACCACTGGCGCCTTTGTGCCCTATTACGTGCACACAGGGCAAAAGCCCCTGGCCTACGCCATTGCCTCCCTGGCCATGCGCGAGCGATTTGCGCCGGTCCGTTTCTGGATTGAAGCGATAGAGGACCCCGATGGGGACCATGGTTCGCGGGTGTCGCGTTTTAATGACTGGGCAAAGACTTACAACCGCGATATCTGTGACCTTGATTTCGTGGCCGTTTCAATGCGCCAGTCCCAGTGCCTGGGACGCCCGGTGAATGCCGAACTCAAATGGATGCCTGATGCTGCCTGGTTCAGGCAGTCAGACGAATTCAAGGAATACGTCAACACGCACCTGATCAGCTACTGGCAGGAAAACGGCTTTCCACCCCAGTGCAATGCACTGGATGAGGGCGACTTTGAATGCGAGTGAGGCCAGAAAAGCGGGACCGGGCAAGCTTTTTCAGGGACGCCATGAACCCTTCCCTGGGGGCTTGAATGAAACATCCGTGTTTCATACACCCCTCAAAGTCTTGCCCGGTCCCGCTACGCCACCGTGACGGGGTGACGGGGGCGAATAATTGGGGCCTCGGTGGAAAGCGTAAGAGCGACGACTCGTCGCGAACGGCCCTTGCAGGGAACATGTGTAGGAGCGGCTGTTAGCCGCGATTGAAGTACAGCAAACAGGAATGTGTGGTTCGTGAAATTTGTGAATAAAAATTCAGCCTGTGGTTGCCGGAACTCCCTTTCGGAGGCGCTCGCATGAGCTTATTTAATGAGTTGAAAAGAAGAAACGTCTTCAAGGTCGCCGCCGCCTACATTATTGTCGGCTGGCTGATCATGCAGGTTGGCGACACGCTGGCCCCGGCCCTGCTCCTGCCCGAATGGATCAATTCGGCGCTGGCCTTTTTCCTGATCCTCGGCTTCCCGCTGGCGCTGTTTTTTGCCTGGGCCTTCGAGATGACCCCCGAGGGCATCAAGAAGGAAAAGGACGTGGATCGTGGCGAGTCCATCACGCACGTCACGTCGCAGAAGCTCAACGGCATCATCATGGCCTTGTTGGTCCTGGCGCTGGGTTACTTCGCCTTTGACAAGTTCGTGCTCGACCCGGGCCGCGATGCGGCTGAAATCGAAGCCGCCGTTCAAACCGCCCAGGAAACGGCTGCAGAACCTGAAACCGATGAAAATTCCATCGCCGTGCTGCCCTTCGTCAACATGAGTGACGATGCCGCCAACGAGTATTTTTCGGATGGCATTTCAGAAGAGATTCTCAACGCGCTGGCGCAGGTCAAGGACCTCAAGGTCGCGGGCCGCACTTCATCATTTGCATTCAAAGGCAAGGACCAGGACCTGCGCACCATCGGCGAGGCCCTTGGCGTGAAGAACATTCTCGAAGGCTCGGTACGCAAGGCTGGAGATAAAGTCCGAATTACCGCCCAGCTTATCCAGGCCAGTGACGGATTCCACCTGTGGTCGGAAACCTATGATCGCGAGCTAACCGACATCTTCGCCATCCAGGACGAGATCGCCCAGACCATCCTCGAACAGTTAAAGATGACCTTGATGGGCGGCGAATCTGAGCTGCAGATCAGCACCAAAACAGATGTGCAGACTTACGAGTTGTATCTGCGCGCACGCCAGTTAATCCATCAACGCCGGCTCGATTCGTTCCAGTTGGCAGCACAGTTGTTGCGCCAGGCGATCAACGAGGACCCGGGTTATGCACCGGCTTATGCACAACTCGGCATCGTCACCTTGCTGGATTCAGAGCTCAATTACGGTACTACCAGCGCAGAACAGGCGCGCGAAACTGCATTGCCGCAAATTCAACAGGCACTGGATATCAGCCCAAACCTGGCCGAAGGCTGGGCTGGGCTGGGCCTTTACTACCTGCAATTACCGGGACAAGCAGACCTGGCCATCGAACATCTCCGCAAGTCACTGGCACTGAACCCGAACCAGATCGATCCCAGCAATTGGCTGCAAACAGCGTTGACTTCCCAGGGCGAAATCGCTCAATCCACCCGTCTGCTGGAACAGATACTGGACCGTGATCCGTTGTACCGTCCGGCCATCTTCAACCTGGCCGTCAAATATGTGCTGACCAATCAACTGGACAAATCAGAAGCGCTGATCGAGCGCAGCAAGCGATACCTGGCTAATGACGTCGGATTGGCCAGGGCCGAAGGCCTGCACTACCTGCTCAGCCAACAGCCGGTTGAGGGATATCGGATAGCGAAGCAAAACCTGGAATTGAACCCAAGTGATCCGGGGGCAAGAGTTGCGTTCAGTATTGCCCAGATGCAGTTGTACCAGGATGAAGCGGTGGCCGAGTCCGGACTCGGGTGGGCGAAATGTATCAGCCTGTCCCGGCTCAAGAGGGTTGAAGAAGCTGAAAACTTCTGTCGCAACCTTTTGGACACCTATGGTGAGCAGGGTATTGACCTTTACTTTTGGTTCCTGGTCGACAACGGACGTGAGCAAGTGCTGTTGCAGTACCTCGAAGAACGCTGGTCCGATCTCGACGCATTTGAAAAAGATTTTCCCAGTCACGACGGATTTGCCTGGCAAACCATGGGGCATATTGCATTGGCATACCGCCTGGTCGGCAACGACGCCATGTATGCCAATGCGATGCAGCGTTTTCGCGCAAACCTGGATTTTCAGCGTACCAATGGTGCTGACAGCCCCCTGATGGAGCTGTCTGAGGCTTATTACTTCGCCCTGGCTGGTGACCAGGACGCAACCCTGGCGCACCTCGAACGGGCCAGCGCCATGGGCTACAAATTCTCATCCAACATCAGCTCGGACTGGAAGATTTACAAGGAACTGGACGGACACCCCCGCTTCGAAGCATTGAAACAGGATGGCGTCAGGAGAGTTAACGCGGCGCGCGAGGAACTGGGACTGGAGCCACTGAAGACATGAACTTCTTGAATGAAAAAGATGGACCGTCCCTGGCCCACTTTCATATCGCTTCGCAAGAGCGTGGTCTTGCTTCGCTCCTGCGCTGCGCTGACGCTTGCGTTGGCACATCCCTGTGCCAAGGGGTGAGCAACGCATGAATTTCTTTAACGAACTGAAGCGCCGCAACGTCTTCAAGGTCGCCGCCGCCTACATTATTGTCGGCTGGCTGATCATGCAGGTCGGCGATACTTTGGCCCCTGCACTGCACCTGCCCGAATGGATCAATTCGGCGCTGGCCTTTTTCCTGATCCTCGGCTTCCCGCTGGCGCTGTTTTTTGCCTGGGCCTTCGAGATGACGCCGGAGGGCATCAAGAAAGAAAAGGACGTGGATCGGGGCGAGTCCATCACACACATCACCAGCAAAAAACTTAACGGCACCATCATGGCTTTGATGGTCCTGGCGCTGGGCTACTTCGCCTTTGACAAGTTCGTGCTCGACCCGGGCCGTGATGCCGCCGAGATCGAGGCTGCAATCCAAACAGCGCAGGAATCTGTACCGAAACCAACAGCGACCGAAAACGAAAATTCCATCGCCGTGCTGCCCTTCGTCAACATGAGTTCTGACGAAGAACAGGAGTATTTCTCCGACGGCCTTTCGGAAGAGCTGCTGAACCTGCTGGCCAAGATCCCGGAACTGAAAGTCGCTGCACGCACCTCGTCCTTCAGCTTCAAGGGTCAGAATATCGAGATTCCTGAAATCGCCAGCCGCCTGGGCGTGGCCAACGTGTTGGAAGGCAGCGTCCGAAAGGCAGGCAGCCAGGTGCGAATCACTGCGCAACTGATCCATGCCGAAGATGGGTTCCACCTGTGGTCCGACACCTGGGACCGGGAACTGGAAAACATCTTCCAGATCCAGGACGAGATCGCGGCGGCCGTGGTCGACTCGCTGAAAGTCACCTTGCTGGGTGAGACTCCAAAATCAACCCAAACGGACCCAGAAGCGTATCGCCTGCATCTCGAAGGGCAGTATTTCACCTATCAACGCGACCCCGAAGCGCTGCGTCGCGCCATTGACCTGTTTAAACAAGCGGTTGAAATCGATCCCGGCTACGCACCCGCCTGGGCCGAGCTGGCCTTCACCTACCAGTGGTACACCGGCAGCGGAAATATGCCCATCGCCGAGGGCGCTGCGCAATGGAAAAAGGCCATCAAAATGGCCCTGGCCGCTGACCCCGAATACGGCTGGGCCCATTTCGTCCGCGGCGTGTCCCTGATCAATTTCGAATTCAAAATACAGGAGGGTACCGAGGCCTACCTGCGCGCTTACGCTCTTGACCCGGGCAATGCCATGATTGCTGCCGGAAGGGGCTTTGTAGCCGCAATTCTTGGTGAGTATAGCGATGGCTTGCGCTATTCAGAGGCTGCCCTTGCACTGGACCCGGTTATGCCCGAACTTCATACCTACGTGGCAAGCGCGCACTGGGGGATGTTGCAATTCGATGAGGCCATTACCGCCTTTCGCAAGGCACTGGAGCTGAGCCCCGGCTACCCCGGAAACTTTCAACGAATCGCCCGTATTCTATTGCAGCAGGGCAAGCCCGCGGAGGCGCTTGAAGCAGCCAACAAAGAACCATCGCATATTTACAGGCTGACCAGCCAATCCATGGCCCATTTCGCCCTGGGCAATAGCGCCGAGTCGGACCGTTTGCTGGAAGAGCTCATCGAGATTGGCGCCGAGGTGGCCGCATACCAGATCTCCCAGGTGTACGGCATGCGCGGCGATGCTGACCAGGCCTTCGAGTGGCTGGAACGATCCTATGCCAACCGCGACAGCGGCACGATCAATGTCGTAGGCGACCCATCGTTCTTCTCCCTGCTTGAAGATCCGCGTTTCGAGGCAATTGTCGAAAAAATCGGCCTTAGCGAAGCATGGCGCAATCTTCCTCCCGAGTGGGGAGGCCCACGACCATGAGAGCTCCAACTGAGTTCATGTTTCAGACAGCCTCATCAAAACTGGACGCGTCTGTAAAGGCAGTTACCGCTACACATCCAGATTGCCCGTCACCTGTGACCTGCTCATTGGCTGGAGTTGTCGCGTGAGTTTCTTCAACGAACTCAAGCGCCGCAACGTCTTCAAGGTCGCCGCCGCCGGCATTCATGAGCAGGATGGCCCGTCCCTGGGCCACCTGCATGTCGCTGCGCAAAAGCGTGGTTTTGCTTCGCTCCCACGCTCCACTGCGTGTCGCGTTGGCACATCCGTGTGCCAAGGGACGGTGATGTCATGAGTTTCTTCAACGAACTCAAGCGCCGCAACGTCTTCAAGGTCGCCGCCGCCTACATTATTGTCGGCTGGCTGATCATGCAGGTCGGCGATACGCTTGGCCCGGCATTGCTGCTGCCTGAGTGGATCAACTCGGCGCTCGCCTTCTTCCTGATCCTCGGCTTCCCATTGGCGCTGTTCTTTGCCTGGGCCTTCGAGATGACCCCAGAAGGCATCAAGAAAGAAAAAGATGTGGACCGCGGCGAATCCATTACCCACATTACTTCACAAAAGCTGAACAACATCATTATCGGACTACTGGTACTGGCATTGGGCTACTTCGCGTTCGACAAGTTCGTGCTCGATCCGAAGCGCGATGCCGAACTGGTCAGCACGGTTCAGCAACAGGCAGCCGAGGCCACAACTGAAG
>JABDJL010000077.1 GCA_013002505.1 Lysobacterales bacterium
AGAACTCGAACAACAACGAGTACATCACCGACCGCGACTACCGGAAATATCAACGCCTGTTCAACCTGGTCATGGATAAAAAACCGGAGCCGGACCTGATCATTTACCTCGAAAGTGATGTTGATGCTCTGAAGGCACGAATCCTGGGCCGCAGTCGCGGCGAGGAAGCCGACCTGGCGCACCCCAAGAACAGTTACCTCAGCAACCTCAATGACCTGTACCGCCCGTGGATCATGAAGAGCGGGCACCCCTACCTGGTGATTGATACCGAGGAAATCGATTTCCGCACCCGTAAAGGGCTGGACCAGGTGATTGAAGGCATCATCGAAAAAGTGCCCGGAACCGAGAAACTGTTTGCCTGAATAAAAAGGGCCGGCCCCCGTGAGGAGGCCGGCCCGACCAAGCATTACCGCCGTTTAGAATACAGCAACCTGATCTGGCGAGCAGGCGCTGGAGCTGCCTTCCTCGCAGACCTTGTAGGTCAAGGTGCCGCCACCTTTGAGCCCGGTGTTGTCAGTGTAAGCACCGTCATTGGTGGTGGTTGCGACAATTGAACCCTCGCGGTAAATATCCACGTTGGCGCCGCCGGCGCCTGACCACGTCAGGTCTACGGTCTTGACACCTTTGACCTTGTAGCCGTTAACCGACAGCGTAATTGCCGACGCTGCGCCGGTCGTTCCGGATGCCGCGTTCGAGCAAGAGCCATTGTCGCCGGCGCCATTGAACGAGACCGCCCAGTACCAGTATGTCGTGCTGGGTGAGGCCGAACCATCGGTTGCGTTAACGAGGCCCGTGCCGGCAGAAGAAGGCAGCGAGTCGACCACCGAACCCGCGGCGCAATTGCCAGCTGGATTGGACGTGGACCGCCACAACTCGAAGCCGAACTCGTCTTCCGAGTTATCCGTGAACTGGACGTCAACAGAGGAAGACGTGGTACCGGTCACCGACATTGATGAAGGGGCTGCCGGCGGCGAACCCGGATTGGTGTAAGACGTGATAACGATATGATCGACGCTCACGCTGTCCACCGCCTCACCATTCGTCTGGGCTGCGTCCTCAACATAAATGCGTACATCGCCCGAGGGGCTGCCCGGCAAGGCAAAGGTTTGCCCACCGTCAGAGCTGTTGTTGTTGACCGTGAACATCAGGTTGCGGCTCGCGCCGCCATCAGTCGAATAGTAGAAATTAGCGCCTTCGCTGCCCGATACCCAGGCATCCACGAAGACCACCACGCCCCCGGCGCCACCGAACACGTCGAATGTCCAGCCATGTTCCAGCGACTGCTTGCGGCGACGTTTCGGCCCGCCATTGTGGGTTTCAGTCACGGTCTGTACAGAGCCGCCATCGTTGTGCGTGGCGGTGTAACTGCCGACCACGTCACCCTTGATCAGCAGGTCACCGGTGGCCACGTCATCAATGCTGGCAGGCAGCGGATCCGTGGTCGCTGAATCAGAATTTGAAAATGCCGAAGGCCCTGCGCTGTTGCTCGCGCGCACCTGGTAGAAATGGGTGCTTTCAGGATCGAGTCCACTGTCGCTGTAACTGGTGACATTGGCGCCCAGCGTTGCAATGGTTGACCAGTTGCTGTCATCAGGTGAGGACTGCAGCTCAAAATTGCTTTCATCAGCCGAATTATCCGACCAACTGACATCGATGCTGTCCGGACCTGTTGCCGTGGCAACCAGGTTAGACGGTGCATTCGGGGGCGTTGAAACCGGTGCATCGCGGAATCCCGCCACGTAGGTTGCGGATTCATTCAGCGTACGTGCATTCCATGCGCCCTTGGCAGGATCGACCGCCGGGTCAATGCCCTGCGGTACGCCAAGGTAATTGACGTTGGGGTTCGACACGCGCCCGACGCGCGGTGCGCCTGAACAGGAATACGACATGAAAGTGCGGAAGTAAGGTGATCCCAGGTCTTCATCGGATCCGTCGCTGCAGCGGCGATAGCCATAGTTGTAGTTGCCATTAACGCCGCCACTGTGTTGTTTGCGATCGTGCAAGGCGCCCTGGTTATGGCCGATCTCGTGGGCCATCGTGCGGTTACCGACCAGGCAAGGCTCGTCGGTCACACTGAACGCTGACGAGGCACTGGACGGGCTGTAACCGATGCCGCAACCCTGTCCGTCATAGACCATCGCCACGATATCCGCGCCCAGGCTATCCCGAACGCCGTGAACCTCGTCCATGTTGCCGTCTGAAGTTCCGCGCAGGTCACTCAGGGTTGTGCTGGCATTGGTGCCCGAATAGACCGTCTGGTGGGTACCCACGAGATTCATCGTAATGTCCACACCACTGTCGGTGTAAGCGGCATTGATATCTGCTACCGCAGTTACAATGTCTGCCTGCAATTGCGAACAACTGCCGGCTGAATTACAGGCCGCCTGGTTGTACACCACCAGCAGGTCCTGCACCGTGTTGGCCGATTCGGTTGTCGCCCCAGGCGCGGCACTTGCTTCACCGTCACCCGCCGGCACTGAGCCGACATCGTCATCGGGGAGCTCCTGAAGATCCAGGAAATACAAGCGGTTACCCGCTGAAGAACTCGAACCGATACGATACATCTCTGCATCATTCTGGATCATGCCGGAAATCGCATTACCCCTGATGGTCAGGATAACCGTATTGCCCGGATTTCCGTCGAGATAGCCGGTCCAGACTGTCTGGCCAGCTTTTTGCCGGTCAACATGTTGCCGATCAGCAATATACGTTTCCCCGAACAATTCGATGGAGATCCGCGGTGACCGCAAAGCCCTTCGGTTCACGCGGACATTCTGGCCCGCCACGGCGTGCTCGGGTAAGTTCAGCCCATCCGGGGGCCCAATATGTTCAAACAACGGTTCCTGCGCAACCGCGCTGGCGCCAAAGAGTAAAGTCGAAAAACAGATCAACAACTGGAATTTGAGTGACATCGCTGTGCGATACATAGCGGCCTCCTGCCTCGTGTAGCCTCCCTTGCTTCTTCCCGAAACGTCAGCGAAACGCGTCATCCGGCAGAAACCGGCAGACTCTTATTCAGGAAGAACCCCATTAACAGCATCTTGTACAAAAGACCCTGATTTATAGAGACTAGTCGCGATCTTTGTACAAGTCAATTTCGGCAGGGGGTTCCGGGGGCACAAAAAAGCCCACAGGCAAAAGTTTACCTGCGGGCTCATTTTTGCCTGGCAATTGCCAGTTGTTACCAGATTTTCACGCGCTCCCCCGGCGGCAGGTACAGCGCATCGTCCTCGGAGACGTCGAAGGCCTCGTAGAATTCCGGGATATTGCGCACCACGCCGTTAACGCGATACTGGCGCGGTGAATGCGGATCGGTGGCAATCTGCTGGCGCAGGGCCTCTTCGCGCTGAATGCCGCGCCAGCCCTGGGCGTATCCGATAAATACCCGTTGGTCACCGGTGAACCCATCCATGACCGGGGCCTCTTGACCATCCAGCGACAGGTGGTAGGCCTTCAATGCAATCGCCAGGCCGCCCAGGTCACCGATGTTTTCACCCAGCGTGAACTCGCCATTGACGGCCAGGTCCTCGAAGGGCCTGAACTGGGAGTACTGCTCGACCAGCTTGGCCGTGCGCGCCTCGAACTCGGCGCGATCTTCGTCGGTCCACCAGTTACGCAGCACGCCATCACCGTCAAAGGTGCTGCCTGAATCATCAAAACCGTGACCGATTTCATGGCCGATCACCGCTCCAATCGAACCATAATTGACGGCATCGTCGGCGTTCAGGTCGAAGTACGGCGGTTGCAGGATCGCGGCCGGGAATACGATTTCATTGAGCGGCGGGTTGTAATAGGCGTTGACGGTCTGCGGGGTCATCTGCCACTCACCACGGTCCACCGGACCGCCCTGGCGCTTGATGTTCTCCTCGTAATTGAACAACGCGGAGCGTTTCATGTTGCCTACCAGGTCATCAGGCTCGATATCGAGGCGTGAATAATCTTTCCACTCGTCGGGGTAGCCGATCTTGGGCGTGAACTTGGACAGCTTGTCCAGCGCCTGGGCGCGGGTTTCCTCACCCATCCAATCCAGTTCGTTGATGCTTTGCTCGTAAGCCAGTATCAGGTTGTCGACCAGTTCCATCATGCGGTCCTTGGCCTGCGGCGGGAAATGACGGGACACGTAGACCTTGCCGACCACTTCGCCGAGATTCGCGTTGACCAGTCCCACGGCACGCTTCCACATCGGCAACTGTTGTTCGATGCCATTGAGAGTATTGGAGTAAAACGCAAAATTCTGGTTGTCGAGCTCCTCGTTGAGCAGCCCGGCTGCCGTATTCAGCACCTTCCAGTGCAGGTAGGTCTTCCAGGTTTCGATCGGTGTGCTGGTAATGATGTCATTCAGCGCCCTGGTGTAATCGAGTTGCGTCACGACCAGGCCGTCGATCGTGCTGACCTGGGCCGCTTCGAGGTATTCGTCCCATGCGAAATCCGGCATCAGGCCAGGAAGTTCGTCCAGCGGGATCTTGTTGTACAGGGCGACCATGTTGCGCGTTTCTTCTTTCAACATGTGCTTCTCAGCCAGGCGGGTCTCCAGGGCCATGATGGTCTGCGCGGCATCCGCTCCACCTTCAAGACCGGCCAGGTCGAACATCTTTTCGACATGCGCGACATACTTGTTGCGAATATCGAGGCCACGCTCGCTGTCGTCAAAGTAATATTCACGGTCCGGAAGGCCCAGTCCCGCCTGGAAGGTGTACATCATGTAGGTGTTTGGGTCTTTGAAATCCACGTACTGGCCAAGAACAAACGGTGTTCCTACGCCCAACTTGTTGACCTCGGCGAAATACACCGCCAGGTCTGTGTAGTCCTCGAGCGCATTGATGTTGTTAAATTCCTGCTGCAGTGGCGTCACGCCGAGCGTATTTCGGGTATCCATATCCATGTAGGAAACATACAGGTCGCCGACTTTCTGCTCGTCGGTGCCCTTGGCGAAGTCGCCCTCTGCAGATTCCTCGATGATCTTGCGAACGTTTTCGGTCGCTTCTTCGTGAACCTGCAGCCCTACCGTGTTGCTGGCCCGGTCCGCCGGAATTTCAGCAGAAGCCATCCAGCCGCCATTAACGAATACATTGAAGTCATCGCCGGGGCGTATCGCCGTGTCCATGTTGTCCACCAGGACTCCGGAATGTACTTCTTCAACTTCAGGTGCGGCTTGCGTTGCTGTTGCTGCCGAGGTGACTTCAGGGTTGTTTCCCTGCCCGCATGCCGCGACCAGGGACGTTGCTGCCGCGATGGCAATCCATTTCTTCATGTTTCATACCTTTCGAGGTTAACCAGGGTGCCATGTGCGGTCCGGCGCAATGCTGGAAAATCCACTGCATGACAAATCAGGAGCGGAATTATAGTGATTTCAGCCCACGGAGGCATGGGAAAGAAGTACGGGATCGGCCACGGCGACCATGGGCAGCCATGAGCCGAGTCAAAATGGAATCAGCGTGAACCCCTCGCTTTGCAGGCGCACATGCACCGTCATCGCGGACACTGCCATCGTGACTTCGGGAAGCAGGTCTTCACTGGTATACCCGTAGTGCGCTGCGGTCTGGCCACAGAGATAGAAGCGGACCCCCTTCCCAGCAAGCGCTTCAAGCAGGGACGCCGACGGGTTGGTTTGCCCGATAATCCTGGCATGCGCCTCTCGGTGCAGGGCCGCCCGGGCGCTTTGGCCGTGGATCACAATGGCAATCTCCAGGTCACCAGGGTTGATGCCATTACGAGCATGCATGTTGAGGAATCGCGCCATCGACTCGATAGAACGATTGGGTTGACCTGCCTGGTGAGACGCGCTGCCGACATCCATGGACACCTTGTACTGCGTACCGGGCACGAGGTTGTAGCTGCCTTCGGGCACGGAAAAGACCGGCCCGTAATGCTCGATTACCGGGCCGGTCGATGGAGGCTCCGCGCCGCTTGCGGCGGGCAATACCAGCCCGGACGCTACAGATGTCATGAACACGAGTATTGCTTTATTCATCAACCTAATCCTTATTAATCATTTTCAGCCGCCATGTTCAAAGGATCCGACGGTCCAGGCAATCATATGCCCTCAGATCAAGTTCCGCCGATGTAGTCGCCGGATACTCTGACGCAAACAGCGTCCAGATCATCAAATCGTGTAGCGTACCCTCGGTATCTTCAGCCCGGCGGCGCAGTGTTGCCTCGTGCGTGAAACCGAGCCTGGCCGGAATAGCGGCGCTGGGTGCATTGCCCGCGGCGCAATGAATCTCGATACGGTCAATGCCGGCCAACTTGAACCCGATTTGGACCATGGCGGCTGAGGCCTCGGTGGCAATTCCTTTCCCAACCGCATCCACATGCGTCCAGTAGCCCACCTCAAGGCCGCCGGGGCCGACACGGTCCAGCAACATGTTCTCACCGAGCAGTTCGCCGCTCTTGCGGCCAAAGACCGCGTAGCGGTGCAATCGATCGGCGTCAAAGTTTTCACGGTGACTTCGAAGCCAGGTGACCGTCTCTTCAAGGCTACGCGGTTCGTCTTTCATGAACGGAATCCACGGCCTGAGGTGCGCATCACACGCGTCCAGCGCCTTGCGCAGGGCTGGTGCATCGGATGGCGCCCAACACCTCAGAACCAGTCTTTCGGTCTCAACCCGGTACGCCACGTTTTGCCTGCCGTCGCTCATATCCACCTTCTGACGCGGGCTTTGTATGCAAGGTAGGAATCACCGAAGGCTTCCTCCAGAAATTCCTCCTCGCCGCGAATGAAGTTTCTGTTGATGATCCAGACAAATAGCGGAACGGGCAGGAACCCGCCCAGTGACCCCATTTTGAACGCCATGCCCAGTAAGATCAGCAGCATGCCCAGGTACATCGGATTGCGGGTAAACCGGTAAAAGCCGCCGGTGACCAGCGAAGTGGCAGGGTCAAACGGCACGATACCTGTATCCGCTTTAGAGAAGGACCAGGCCGAGTGCCCGATCAGGAGCAGGCCCAGCGCCAGTAATAGCAGTGTGACCGGCCTTGAAACCGGGTCTGGCACCCACTGCACTATCGGCAACCAACGATCCGCAGCGTAAACCGCACCCATGGTCAGCACGAGGTAAACCGGGGGTACAATTTTTCGTTTCTGTTGCATGGCTGGCTCGACTGGTCACCGGTAATAACTATTTAGGATATTTAATCACTTCCTGGGCTCTTGTCCCGAATATGTCGTTCGTCTCCAACAATCGCTCCAGGGCCTGTTCATCTTCCAGTGGGTGGACCAAGTCACGGCGGGGTGTTCCCTGTGCCTCGGCGATGGCCGCCACGCGGCCCTGCCCATTGAAAACGGTATCGGGCACTTTCGAAGCAATCGGATCCTGGTAAGCCTCGAGTGCGTCGATGATGGTCCAGCCTTCATTCCTCAGCGCGTTGACCAGGTCGCCAATGTACAGGGCGGCAAGGTCATTTTCGTGAAGCAACAAGACGTGCGCAGGCGCCAGCCGGAGTCGGTCATTGGCGATCGCATCGTAGAAGCGAACGGCCTGCATCATGACGTCCACGTAGATTTCACCGAGCCGCCCGTAATCAACCGCGTGGCCCGTTTCCAAAGCCTGCTGCAACAGGTTGTCCATGTACCAGTCATAGTTATCCACCGTGACATAACCATTGGAATATCCAAGGCGCGCCAGCCCCGTGCGAAGACGGTCGCGCGTTTCCACGTCACGGCCTTCATCGAGGAATGGGTAACGGTAAAGTGGCACGAAAGTCGGATATCGCACCAGCTTGTCATGTGCAATCTTGACATCTTCGAGATATGCCTCGGCGCCGAGGCGCGCAGGCCGCTGATGCGTATGGCTGTGGTTTCCAATGTAATGGCCAGCCAGCGAATACATACGCATGCGTGCATCGCCCTCGACATCAATGCCTTTTGACCTGCTGAAGAACAGCGCGGGGGGTACGTCAGCTGCTTCCAGGGCATCAATCAGCCGTTGTGTTCTTTCAATACCTGAAAACCGCTGGCTGTCGGCGCGGGGCGCATCGTCGAACGTCAGGCTGATGCGTTTCGGGCGTACTGGTGGCGCGGCGGTGAAGTGCAGCTCGAACCCTTGGCCATCCGGGCCCCGTACATCGGCTGTCAAACGGTCATCGCCTTCAAGTTGATAGGCAATCCGGGTCGGAAAATCGTGGTCCGGGTTTTCGAACACAGCCGTGTCACCCTCACAGGATGTCAGCTTGAAGGCGACGGGTACATCGTTGTGGGCCACCTTTGCAATAAAGAACACTTCGCCCGACATGGCCACCAGGCGCATGGTTTCACTGCTGCGCACCGCACCGCTTTCGAGATCGAATACCTGGCCAAGTCCCTCTGCAGTGTCCGGCGACACCCGGATCCATTGCTCGGTCACGCGTGATGAAGGGCTGGTGGTTTCCCAGTTTCCGGCCATCCACCACAGTTCGTCCAGTTGACCGCAAGCGTCAGCATGCCCGCTGAGGGGCATGGCCAGAACCAGCAAGCAAAAAACGGCAAATCGCTTCATTTGCGTTTCAGCTGGTGAAGAAGTCAAACACGTTCATCAGGGTTGACGAGTCGGTGCTGTATATCTCGGTGAATTTGCAACGGCTGCAGAACACGGTCGTGTACTTGCGGTTTTGAACATCGAATATCTTGGCCAACCGCCCACCGGTGGCCCTGAATTCGCCGGTGTCAAACTCGCGGCCGGCACACTTTGGGCATTTCCAGTTCTGATGTCGCATGTGGCTATCCTCTGCTCTTGCTTACGCGATGACCTGGTTTTCGCGCAGCTCGTTAATCCTGCCTTCATCGTAGTCCAGCAGCTCTGCCAGGACACGATCGGTGTCCTGCCCCAGCAGCGGCGCCGGCGCAAAATGTTCGTCAGCGCTGCGCGACATTTTGACCGGGTTACCGGCTGCCTTGCGCGTTTCGCCGTTGGGATGCGGTAAATCTATCACCATGTTGCGGTACAACAATTGCGGGTCCTTGATGGCCTGGCTGATGGTGTTAACGGGGCCCGCCGGCACTCTGTTTTCTCGCAACAGGTCCAGCCAGTGCGCCGTGTCATGTTTCTGCAGAATCCGGTTCATGTGAATCTCGATGAACTGTCTGCCCGCAACCCTTCCGGCCGGCGAACTGAACCTCGGATCATCGAGTTCCGGGCATTGAAGTACGTGTTTCAGATTACTCCAGAATTCATCGGTCAGCACCGCGATGACGATAAACCCATCTGCGGTCGGATAAGTGTTATACGGCACATGCACGGCATGTGAATTGCCCATGGGTACAGGGTCCTGTCCATTGAACCCGTACATTGACACCAGGTAATTGAGCAGCGACCACTGGCAATCCAGCATCGAGACATCCACGTGCTGGCCGGCGCCGCTTCGCTGCCTGTCGATAATTGCCGCGAGAATCCCGGTTACAGCGAAGATGCCGGCGCCGATATCACCGATCGGCGTTCCGGCACGCACCGGGTGATCTTCGTCCGTGCCGGTGACGGACATCATGCCGCTGGTCGCCTGCGCGACGATATCAAAGGCCGGGCGCTGGTTATCCGGACCGTCGGAACCGTATCCATTGACACAGCAGGTAATGATCCGTGGGTTGACCCTGCTCAGGGACTCAAAGTCGATACCCAGCCGTTCGGGTACTCCGGCACTGAAATTGCTCAGCACCACGTCGCTGACCCGGACCAGGTCGTGAAAGACCGCCATGCCCTGTTCATCCTTCAGGTTGACAGCAACGCTTTGCTTGTTGCGGTTGAGCGTCATGAAATAGACGCCCATGCCCTCAATGGACATCTCGGGGTCGTCCTGGCACCACTTTCGGGTGCCTTCGCCGTATAGGGGTTCGACCTTGATGGTATCGGCGCCCATATCCGCCAGCATCATGCCGGCAAAAGGTCCCGACACCATGTGCGTCAGGTCCAGTATGCGAACCCCATTGAGCGGGCCAGGCATCAGCTGGGCTCCTGCTGCCGGAACGTGACGAGGATCGCCAGGGATGCGAAAAATGGTGCGACACGCTCCAGCACATCGCCTGGCGTGTTGGGCAATACATAGAAATATACCGAAAGCCCGAAACCGGCCAGGATGGCCGCCAGCACCGCGGCAGGCCTTGGCGTCCACGCCGCCAGCCGGGCAAGCAAGACCGGCCCGAAAGCGGCTCCCAGCGCGCTCCAGGCGAACAGGACGCGGCTGAATATCTTTTCAGGCAAAAACAATGCGACCGCCACGGCCAAAACAACCAGCGCCGCGATGGTCAATCTCGAAACCAGCAAATTTCGTTCCGCGCTGCCCTTGCCCAGACCCAGGTCATGTGAAATCGCTGACGCAGCTACAAGCAACTGGCTGTCAGCGGTTGACATGATTGCAGACAGGACCGCCGCCAACACAATGGCGCCCATTAACGGTGTGAAAAGACTCTCTGTCATGACAAAAAATATCGTTTCTGAATTGCTGATGGATTGATGCAGAACATGACCGGCCAGCCCGATAAACAGCATGGCCAGGAATACCAGGCTGTACCAGCAGATCGTGATGACCCGCGCCTGGCGCAACGCTTTGTCATCGCGCAACGCCATGAATCGCACCATCAGGTGTGGCTGCCCGAACGTGCCGAGACTGATGCCCAGCGAGCCGAAGGCGAAACCCAGCGCCACGAGCCCGGCATTTTCCCCGGTCCAGCTCAACTGCGCAGGAGAACTGACGCTTCTCAGGCCGTCGGTAAAACCGTCCCATCCGCCGAGGGCGAGTAAAGCCGCGACCGGCAGCATGATCGCCGTCAGCGCCATCAGCAAGCCCTGAACGGTATCTGTGACACTGACTGCCCAGAAACCGCCCAGCATGGTGTAGACCATGATGATCGTGGCGCCGATCAGGATACTGCTGGTCATGGACAGGTCAAATGTGCTGGCGAAAGTATTTCCCGCACCCTGGAACTGTGCAGCGACATAAAACGTGAATGAGAACACCACGATCAGCGAGGCGCTGGCAATGATCGCGGTGCGCACCTTGCCAGATGCGCCCCTTGCCAGGACGTCGGTCAGGGTAATCAGGTCGTGACGGCGGCTGTATCGCATCAGGCGCGGCGCAATCCAGAACCAGGCCACCAGCATTCCGCTAAATGATCCGGCCGCGATCCACAGCGCCGATATGCCGAGTACATAGGCAATGCCGCTGACACCCAGCAAGGTCCAGGCCGAAGAGGCGCTGGACGAATAGGAAATAGCCGCGACTAACGGCCCGAGCCCGCGCCCGCCCAGGAAAAAATCCGTTTCATTCTTGTTGCGTGACGTGGCCCACCAGCCGATGCCCAGCAATAACAGCTTGTAGAGCACCAGGGTGATGATGACAACGGTGGCCTTCGTCAAGCTAAGTGCTCCTGAACATGACAGGTATCTTCATGATCGGTGTTACCAACGCGAGGATTTCATTGTTCCTCAGCTTTTGCCGGTTAATTTGAGTCATGAACTGTTTCGGTCCAATCCTTGTTGGTTCTTGCGGTGCGTGACAGTTCCAGCACAACTTCACCATTATCCCTGGCGCCAGTCTTACGCCAACCACGCTCGCGGTAAAATCGCTCGGCGCGGGTACCCGGGTCCGTGGACAGCGTGATGTGATCATGTCCGCTCGCGAACAGCCATTCTACCGCCCTGTCCAGCAAGCCTGAACCGATTCCCAGGCCTTCATGGTGAGGGTCGACAAACAGCGCCCAGATGCTGGCGTCTTCCTGCTTGGCAATGACAAACCCCACAACCGTGTGTTCGTCAATGGCCACCCAGCCCCGCCCACTTTCCTCGATGGCTTCAATGACCTCATCATCTGAAATGATGGAGTTGACCAGGCGATTCTCCCACACAGCGTGGCGTACGCCTTGCATCCCCGGCACGTCACCAACGGTCGCCCGTCTCGTGACGATCATTCCGCGCATTCGATACAGCTCTGGACAGCAGGGTTTACCGCCAGCCGTCGCGGGTCGATGAGCTCACCACACTCACGGCATTCACCATAATCATCTTCTTCAATGCGCTGCAGGGCCCGTTCGATATCGCGCAGGCGCTGCCTGCTGCGGCGTGAGGTTTCCAGCGCCATTTGCTGGCCTTGCATGGCATCCATGCGGCTTAATCGTCCAACACGGGCCTGGTCAAGCTCAACGGTTTCGCCTGCTTCTTCGGTTGAACTCAGCGCTTCGAGCAGCTGCATACGCTCTTCCAGAAGAGACTGCTTCAAGGTGGAGAATTGTTGGGTATCCATGCACCTGAGCTTATAGCAGCAGGTCTGTGGCTGCCATGTGCGGGCGTTGTACAGCTGAACAAATCAGGCAGGCAGTGGTTTTGCCTCGACCTTTGCATCGCCAACGTGACGGTTCGCCTCAAGTATTTTCCAAAGCTGTTTAAACGCCTGGTACAGCAGCACCCATAAGCCCAGCATCAGTACGACGCCCGAGGCGGCGAATACCACCAGGTAGGGACGAATCTCCATCATCATTTGCTGGAAAGCGCCGCCATCGAACAGGCCCTTGACCATGCCGGCCATGACCAGTGAGCTGAAGAACACCAGCAGCGCCACATTGGTGGTCCAGAACCCGAAGCTGACCTTCTTCGAACAGGCTGCTCGCACGGTCATGGGCAGTTCTTCGCGAATCACGTAATACACCGAGCCCAGCAGGATCATCGTGTTGATACCGATGGTGGTGCCCATGGAATGCGCGACCGTCACGTGCGTGCCATGCGTAATCAGGTTGAAGGCCGGTACCGAGATCGCGATGGCCAGCAGGACATTGAGCAGGATCCAGTAATCGGCCGCGACGAAGAAGCGGTAGGCATTGCAGTGCGCATTGCGCTTGTGACAGTCCACCGTGCCGCGCCAGTCCCACAAAATTTTGAACAGGATAATCAGCTCCGACATGCTGACCGCGTAGGCCAGGTGGCGGATCCACGGCTCGGATGGCACCAGGTAGGTATGGTGCGCCCAGCCAAACATCAGCCCGGCCAGGCCAAGGAAGTACATCGCAAAAGCCAGCTTCGAATGGGCCACTTTCTCGCTGCCCGCGATCTTGCCGGTGACGAAGATCGCCGTGCCGTAGACCATCATGTTCCACGAGCCGGTCAGCGCGCCGTAGGATTTCCACTGCACGGTAATCTCGCGGACCATGTTGTCTCGAAAAAACGGCAGCAACCATAAGTGCGCCTCGAGGAAGGTGAACATGAAGAAGAAAATGCCGGTGCCCCACATCCAAAGATAGACGGGCCATTGGCGGGCGTGCCGGAATGCGGTCTTGAAGTAGTTGATGCCAAACAGCAGCCACGACAGCACGATGGGCACACTCAGCATGGCAGGATATTCAAAGTATTCTCGCCCACCAAACTTGCCGGCCAGGTAATGGCCGAGAATCGCCAGGCCAGTAACCAGGAAGATCCAGAAGTGCCATCGTGGCAGCCGGTCGGACCACAAGGGCAAGCCAACCTTGTTCGGGAGGTAGTAGTACACCCCACCGACCGCGGCCAGGAAGATCCACGAAACCACCAGTGATACGTGTAGTGGCCGTGTGCTGGTAAAGGACAGGGCCTCGAGGAAACCGGGGTACAGGAACTGGAATCCCCCGATGACGCCAAACACCACGCCCAGCGCCAGAGCCGCGGTGCCCATCATCAGGAATCGCAGGCCAACGAGGTTTTTCCCCGCGACGGCCTCAGTCATTCTTGGCCACCACCGTGCCGTACCACTTGAATTCGTATTCTGGTGATTCGTACACGCCCATGGTGTCGACGAATTCGAGGAAGGCGATGATGTCGTCCATCTGTTGTTGATTAAGACCAAAATCAGGCATGCGTTCGGTACCGGCGATCAGGAAGGCGCGGGCGTAGTCCGGGCCCATGCGCGACACCACGTTGGTCAGGTCGGGGCCCATGTAACCGCCCAGTCCGTAAAACTGGTGACAGGCCATGCAGTTGTTGTCCTGGTACAGTGCCTGGCCGCGCATCACCTGCTCGGTGGGCGCCGCGTGCTGGGGCGCCTCGGTGCCGGCCGTCCACACGTACGCGGAGTACACGAAGAAGATGGCCGTCATGGACCAGAATATAAGTCGGTTGTTAATTGCACTGCCCTCTGTCGGTATTCATGTTTCATGCCTGTTGCAGGCACGCCTGACCACTTCAAAGCATATCGCTATGGTGGCGGGAAAGGGTCGTATTGTGTCGCACCGATACGTCCTGAATTGGCACAACGTTTCCTCGTGCGGCATAATTCTGAACTGTTGTTTCTTTTTTGGAGAATAACCGGGCCATGGTTTCAGCAACGAAAGACACGGTTTTGGATGGTTTCGACCGCAAAATACTCGACCGGCTGCAGCATGACGCCAACCTGTCAGTGACCCAGTTGGCCGAGGATATCGGCCTGTCCAAGTCGGCCTGCTGGCGGCGCATCCAGGCGCTGGAAGACAAAGGCATTATCACTGCGCGCGTGACGCTGCTGGACCAGCACAAGCTGGGCCTGAACCTGACCGTGTTCACGGCCATTCGAACGCTGCAGCATACGAAAAAGTGGTACGACAATTTCTCGTCCGTCGTGACCGCCATGCCCAATGTCATGGAGGTGCACCGCATGAGCGGCGAGATCGATTATTTAATGCGCTCGGTGGTGCCGGATATGCGCAGCTACGACGCCATGTACCTGGACATGATCAAGAACACCGAGCTCAGCGATGTGAGTTCCAGCTTCAGCATGGAGACCATCAAGTACTCGACCGCATTGCCGCTGGAGTACCTCGACTAAAAAGGGTTACTCTGACCCCATCATTCGAAGTAATTGGGTTAATGCAACGGATCACACTTCTGCTGGTGTTTATCGCCTGTCTTCCCGGCAAGGCCATGGCCGGGCTGGAAACGGGTCTTGTCATCGAAGTCGATGGGCAGAACCGAATCTACGATTTGTACATTCCCGATGGCTTTGCCGGGCAGGACCTGCCATTGGTCATTGACATGCACGGCCTGGGCCTGAGTTCAGCGTCACAACGGTTCGACTCCGGATTCCGGGAGCTGGCAGACATCGAGGGTTTGGTGGTGGCGTGGCCGCAGGGCATCAATTCCGAATGGAATATCAACCACGGCCAGAACTCGAAAGACGTGGCATTTATGCGCGCGCTGGTCGCCGAGTTGGTAATAACGCGACCTGTTGATCCATCGAGGGTATACGCCAACGGCTTTTCACTGGGTGGCGCACTGGCATACCTGTTGGCCTGCGAAGCGGCAGAGATTTTTGCTGCTATTGGCGCTATGGCGAGCTCAGTACAGACCGGCGTGCAGCAGTTGTGTGCGCCGGCCAAGCCTGTCCCGGTATTTTCCGTGCGCGCCACCAATGACAATATCGTTCCTTACAATGGCGGCATTGTCACGGTCTTAAACCCGCCCGTCGAAGTACTCAGTTCAGCACAGGTTTTTCAATTCTGGCGGACCGAAAATGCCTGCACCGGGTCCGTTTCGAACTTCGGCCTGGGCGGCAATTCCAGTTGCACACGCGACAGCCAGTGCAGCGGTGACGCCGAAGTGGTTGAGTGCTCGGTGCTGGGAAATGCCCTGGCACCACACCAGATCTGGGACAATGCCGACGGGGTGGACCTGGCGGTCAATACCTGGAACTTTTTTGAGCAGTTTTCACGCCCCGAACTGGCGAAAGTTTTTGCCATCAATGCCGGCCTGAATGATGCATGGGTGAGCGACCAGGCTCCACTCCAGGGCATGTTCGTCACCGTCTTTACCAACCTGGGGGTGGTATTCGTGGCCTGGTTCACCTTTGATTCGATGGTGCCGCCGGACCCGGACACGGCAACGTTTGGTGCCGATGATCAGCGCTGGGTGACAGGCGCCGGCGTGATCGACGGTGACAAGGTAGTGCTGACGATGGAATTGACCAGTGGCGGCAGTTTTAATGCCTCGGACCCACTTCCTGTACAGAATGGGTCATATGGAACAATGACGCTGACGTTCAGCGATTGTTCGGCTGCCGTGGCAGATTATTCTTTCCCATCTATTGGCCTGTCCGGGCAGATGAACCTGCACCGTGTGCTCGACAGCAATGTTCCCATTTGCGAGGCACTGGCCGACCCCTAAGCCCTGACCCCATCAATCCCTCGAGGCATTTCACCAGGGAGACGTTTTGACGTCATAGCGTCCTGACGCTATGCGGGGTGATGGACTGGCTGCGGTCTACTTCGGACTCTTTCTTCAGGCCCTCGGGGGTGAGCTCGAACGCCCAGGCAAAGATCAGCGCCGGGATAAAACCAATCGCCAGTACGATCACGACGATACGCGCAGGCGTGTCGCCAAAACCGAACAACGGGAAGATCGTCTCGGCCACCTGGATCAGCAGCCACGCACCCACCACGTAAGCCGCGGCTACCCGCAGGACATTGCGCGCCTTTGACCACGGTGGGTTTATCATCACGGCCAGTGTGATTGACGGCAGTCGAACCGCTGCAAGCCTCGAGAACATGTTCGAAGATGAGCGGGTCGCGGAAATTCACGTGCACAACGCCAGCATGGGTTGTTACCTGGCCAGGGCCAGCCGGGCCTGAGGGTACATTGTCCAAAGCCGCCCCAGGCCAGACCCCTGGTGGTCAGTCTTTGACGGTGATGGTGATACGCCTGGAGATGACCGGAGGATCATGTGGAACGTGGGCATGGTTACCCAGGATCAGTTGCAGCGTATGATTTCCGGGCCCCAGTTGCAGTTCAGTCTCGGTCTGCCCACCACCAAAATGACGAATTTGATCGGTCGACGGCAAGGGGCTGTCCAGGGGCGGCAAGGTCTGCTGGTCTATTAACAGGTGGTGGTGTCCGGTGCCTTCCCGCAGCACGCCAGCCGGTGCGACACCCATTCCGTCCAGACCGAAGCGTACGGTCAATGGTGATGAGACCGTCTCGCCATCTTGTGGTGAAATAAAATATAGCCTTGCTTCGGCCAAGGCCCCCGGTGACAAAGACATCAACGCCATGTACAGCAGTGCTTTTCTCATACCCTGAATCCTCCAGACCCCGATTTAATCACCCTGCTGCGCTGCAATCCAACGGTTGATCTTGTCCTCCAGCACCTGCAGCGGTGGCGCCCCGTCCTCCAGCATCGCCGAATGGAAGGCCTTGACGTCAAATGAGTCTCCGAGAGCCTGTTCGGCGCGGGTTCGCAGCTGGCGGATCTTCAGCTGCCCGACCTTGTAGGCGAGGGCCTGCGCAGGAATTGCCATGTAGCGTTCTGCTTCGGAGATGGCGCGCGCCGGTTTGACGGCTGAATTTGCGTACATGTAATCGAGTACCTCGTCTCGCGTCCAGCCCTTGGAATGAAGGCCGGTGTCAACGACCAGCCTGATGGCGCGCCACAGTTCGGCATTCAGGGCGCCAAAGTACTGGTAAGGATCGGAGTACATACCCATTTCCTTGCCCAGCGATTCGGCATACAAACCCCACCCTTCGGTCGTGGCGGTGAAGGTGCCGAACTTTCTGAAGCGCGGGATGTTCTCCAGCTCCAGGATCAGGGCGAGCTGGAAGTGATGCCCCGGCACGGCCTCGTGCAGAAACAGTGATTCCATCGACCATTTCGGACGCGACTTGATGTCATAGGTATTGGCGTAGAACACGCCGGGCCTCGAACCATCTGGCGAGGCGCGACGGTAAGAGCCGCCGGAAGCCGACTGCTCTCGATAGGCCTCTACCGCTCGGATTTCGTAATCAGCCTTGGGGAAGCGGTCGAACAGTTCCATAGCGCGCTTGTGGGTTTCTTCGCGCAGCGCCTCGTAACCGGCGATCAATTCTTCGCCACTGTCGTAATAGAACTGGTCGTCAGTGTTGAGGAATTCAAAGAATGCGTCGAGATCACCCTCGAAGCCAACCTCGTCCATGACCCCTTGCATCTCGCCCTGGATGCGCGCCACCTCGCCCAGCCCGATCTGGTGAATCTCGCCAGGCGTCATGTCGGTGGTCGTGCTGCTGCGTACCAGGTAGGCATACAGCGCTTCACCGTTGGGAACCCCGTCAATGCCATGCGTCTCACGCGCCACCGGGATGTATTCATCGCGGATGAAGTCGTGAAGGCCTGCGAACGCCGGGACAATCTGATTGCCGATCGCATCGGCATAGGCCGAGGTCAGGCGCTTGCGGTCTTCCTCGCTGAAAGACTCCGGCATGTTTTGAACCGGGCCGTAAAAAGCACTGTCTTCAATGTTTTCGACGACCTGCGACTGCAGTTGCGGCAATACCTTCTCCATCAACACGCGGGGCTGCGTATATTCGCGCTCCATGCCCATGCGCATATTGGTGATGGCTTGTCCCATGACCACCACGAACCCGTCGATGCGGCCAAGGAAGTTATCGTAATCCTCGACCGTGTTGAATGGTTGGATTCCCTGCCCCGAGCCCATCGACACGAAAGAATTGGCCGGGTTGCGAAACTGGTTGATCGGGGCCAGCCAGGTATCGAACTCCATGCCCTCAAGGTTGCGCTCCAGGCTGTCCCGAAACATATCCAGGTTGAGCCTGTCCTGGCCTTCGAGCAAGCCGGCATCAGCATCCGCGACGCGCGCCAGGTATTCCTCGAACAGCGCTTTCAGTTCAGTCCGGTACTCCTCGCCAAGATTGTTCTGGTAGCGGTCGTTGTAGCGGTTGTCGCCAAGAAAGGTCGCGTAAGTGGGGTTCAGTTCCAGTATCCGCTCGAAGTATTCCTCGTAGATAACTTCCAGGTGTTCGACCATTTCGGCCGCGACATCGGCAGCCGGCTCAGCAGGTGTGGCGGCTACCTCTGTTGCCGCATTCTCAGCAGGGCTGCAGGCTGCGAGCAGCGCTGCAAAAACGATCGTTGTCAGATACTTCACATGACTCTCCAGAGAAAAAGTGTTGGGGTCATTGCCAGCTGCCAGAGTAGGAAACTCCGACAGTTGGCAATGACCTGACCTTCGTTACGGGTAGTTCGGGATTCTTCCCGGCGTCCAGGGCGCCCCCGCTTGCTGAAGCTCGGCTTCGAGTTCAGCCAGGTCAGCGGCAACGGACTTCAATTGCGGCAGCCAACCGGTAAACTGCTGCTCAGCGATGGCCAGCGAATCCTCGTAATTGGCACCCACGGCCGCCTGGCTGTCCCAGTGACCGAACAACAGGAATCCAACCCTGTTGGAGAGTGACAACGGCGCCTGCTCATTACGGCTGGTGACCGTGGTGTCGCCATCGAGCAAGACCCGCAGTTCCTGCATGCGCGCATTAAGATCACGCAATGCCATGGCGTGGCTCTCATCCGCAGCGGGCGTGTCGGTCACGGCCTTCAACAGGTGATTGATACGGTTCTCAATTTCCCCGGCAACGCCATCGGCGCCATCGACCGCGCGGTAAAGCTTGTCAGTGCGCATCTGGAATGCCAGCAATGCATCACGGTCGTCCGTTACCAAGCCCTCGTTAAACAGGGGTTTGACGGCAAATGATTCTGTCGCGATGTCGCTGGATTCACCTCGCACCCGCTGCGACAGCGTTACCGTGTACTGGCCCGGCTTGGCGAGCGCGCCCTGCGGCGGACTCTGCCATGGTGCAAGACCCATTGGCGGAGCCAGGTCCGTCGCATCCGGCGCCGGATAACGGAAGTCCCAGGCCACGCGGTGGTAGCCCTTCCCCGCCGGTCCGGATACCCTGCGGACCACCTTGCCGTCGGTATCCCGCACGGTCAGCGTGATCGAAGGATCTTCCTCGCGGTCTTCAGCGCGAAGTTCATCCCAGCTTGGATAGGGGTTATCACCACCCTCCTTTGCGCGTTCTTTTTCGGCTTCGCGACGCTGCTCTTTGAGTGATTTCAGGCCTTCGGGCAGGTAATAGGAAAACACCGCACCGTAAGGCGGGTTATCGGCCGTGTAGCGGCCGTAACCGAAATCGCCCTTGCCGCCCCATCCGCGGCGATCATCCCGAATGAACAGCCAGGGATCGCGCACTTCGAATAAGGTAGGCTCACCCAGGTTGCCCGCGGGTGTGCGCAATGCCGAATAATCATCGAGGATATAAAAGCCGCGTCCGAAGGTACCCACGACCAGGTCGCCTTCGCGGCGCTGGATTTCCAGGTCGCGCACGGCAATCGTCGGCAGCGTCGTCAACTCTGTCCAGCCCTGCCCGCCGTTGTTACTGAAAAAGACCCCAAACTCGGTGCCCACGAACAGCAGGCTTGGATCCACGTGGTCTTCTGCAATCGTGTGCGCAGAACCGCGCTCCGGCAGATCATTGCTGATCAGGCGCCAGCTGCGGCCACGGTCCGTGGTTTTCAGAACATAAGGCCTGTAGTCGCCGCGCTTGTGATTATCGATGGTGGCATAGGCCACGTCGGCATCATGGTTCGAGGCAATGATGTCTTCAATCAGTGACATGTCCGGCACGTCTCGGAACGAGTCCACGGTGCGCCAGTTATCGCCGCCGTCTTCGGAAACGTGGATCAGGCCGTCATCAGTACCGGCGTAGAGCAGGCCCTCTTCGAGCGGGCTCTCGGCAATCGCGATCAGTGCGCCGTAGATAGAGGTTGAGGCGTTCTTGGCGATGGCGTCAACGCTCCAGACCCGCCCCATTACCTCCAGCTTGTTGCGGTCGATGTCACGGCGCAGGACCGGCGATACCTTGCGCCAGCTCATGCCCTGGTCATCGCTGCGGAACAGGAACTCGGAACCGTAGTACAGGCGGTTTGAATCATGCGGCGAAATAATCAGCGGCACGTTCCAGTTCCAGTTGTAGTCATCTTCACCGGCTTCGGGCTGAGGCGTGATCATCATGCGTTCACCGGTGATGCGGTCAAAACGCGCCAGGCCTCCGTACTGGTACTGCGCGTAGACAATGTCCGGGTTGGTTGGATCAATCTGTGCCTTGTAGCCATCACCGAACTGGGCGAACCACCAGTCACCATTGGTGATGCCGTCGGTGTAGGTTGTTCGGCTTGGCCCGCACTGCGTGAAGTTGTCCTGCGTACCACCACACACGTTGTAGAACGGAAAATCATTGTCCGGCGTGGCGCGGTAAAACTGCACGGTCGGCAGGTTACGCACATGGCGCCAGATTTCGCCGCGGTCAAAGCTTTCGTATACACCGCCGTCACCACCGATGTACAGGTGGTCGCTGTTTTCCGGGTTGATCCACAAGGCATGGTCATCTACGTGGCGGTGCTTGAAGGAAATCCGCTCCCAGGTCTTACCACCATCGTCGGTTCTGTGCGTAAAGGTTTCGACCGAGTAGACGCGTTCAGCATTGTTCGGGTCCACAAAGAGTTCGTGGTAGTACTGCGCACTGCCGGAGGCGTGATCACTACGCTTTTCCCAGCTTTCACCAAAGTCGGTGCTGCGGTAGACACCGCGCTCCTCGGGGAGCGCTTCGATGATTGCGTAGATCATGTTGGGTGCGGAAGGCGCCGCCGCCAGGCCGATCTTGCCCTGGTCTCCTGTCGGCAGGCCGCCTTCGAGCTTGCGCCAGGTCTGGCCGCCGTCGGTAGTCTTGTGGATGCCGCTGCCCGGCCCGCCGTGTACCAGGGTCCAGACATGCCTGCGCCGCTGGTAGGTAGAGGCCACGATGACGTCCGGGTCGGCCGGGTCCATAACGAAATCATTGACGCCGGTGTGCTCATCAATTTCGAGGATGCGCTCCCAGTTTTCGCCGCCATCGGTGGTCTTGTAAAGCCCGCGGTCGCCGCCTGCACTCCACAGCGGACCTTGCGCGGCGACAAATACGGTATCGCTGTCATCGGGGTGAAAACGAATCATCGAGATATGGCCCGAATCCTTCAGGCCCATGTTTTTCCAGCTCTTACCGCCGTCAGTGGACTTGTAAACACCATCGCCGTAGGCCACGGAGCGCTGCGAGTTGTTCTCGCCGGTGCCGACCCAGACCGTACTTGGGTTAGTCGGGTCGAGTTCCACGACACCAATCGCAAAGGAACCTTCGTTCTCGAATACCGGCGTCCACGTAATGCCATTGTTGGTGGTCTTCCAGACGTTTCCGCTGGCCATACCAACGTAGAATTCGTGCGATCGCCCTGGCCGGAACGCGAAATCTGCAACGCGGCCTGAAGTCAGGGCCGGGCCGATTGATCTCAGCGGGATACCCGAAAGCGGGTGCTCAGCTGCAAGGGCTGAAGGTGAAAAAGTGGCCGCGGACAAAGCGGCAATAAACGTGGCGGCCAGGGAAATATTTCGCATGTTGTCTTCCATCGCACAAAAGAGCCGCCAAGTGTACGAAAAATGCCGACCGGGCGCACATCCCGCCAGTCATAAAAAAAAGCCCCGCAGCTGCGGGGCCTTTCATTCTCAGTGCATGACTTCCTGTTCAGGCTGCCGGAGCGATTCGAGCGCTGGCCTCCTGCCCGGGTTCTCGGCCCATCGGCAACTTGCTCACATCTCTGAACATAAGCATGTCCGGGATTCGCGCCGAGGCGCCTTCATAGAATCCTGCTTCGTGCTCGTAGCCCTTGGGATTCTCAAACGTACCGAAAACCATGTCGAAAACAGGCAGGTCTGAGAAGTTCTTGTAGTGCACCTTGCGGGCATGGTGGATGCCATGGCTCTCAGGGCGCTGAATGAGGTACCCCAGCCAGCGAGGCGTCCTGATATTGGCGTGCTGGAACACCCCCAGGAAAAAGGTAATGAACAGGAACAGCGTCGCGGCCTGTGGCGTCACACCAAACACCAGGGCCAGCGCCAGGCTGCCCAACAGGGTGAAACCCGCCATGTCGAGCGGGTGAAAATAGAACGCCCCGTAGGTGTCTATGCGTTCCGCGCTGTGGTGCATCTGGTGGAATGAACGCCACAGGCCCACATTGCTGTGCATGGCGCGATGCCAGAAATAAACGAGGCCTTCATACACCACCAGGCCGGCCAGTGCACCGCCGACTACTCCCCAACCGGACAGATCAAACAACTGGTAGCCGGCCAGCACCGGGTCCCATATCAGTGGCAGGTAACTTGACAGGAAAAAGAACACGGCAAAGGATCCCAGCGCGCGAACTTTCCAGCCACGGATTTTCGGTAATGGCCGTGCCGGGAAAATGGCTTCCCAGAGCATCAGCGAGGCATACAGGGCCAAAACCCACAGCGAGATGGGGTCGAGTAAAATTTCCAATGGTGTAGGCATCTTTCTTTCCTTCAATTAGTCGGGACGCCCTTCCCGGCGTCCGTCGTTTCATATCGGTTCAATTTGTTGATTAGTCTATGAAATCTTGAAGGAAATTCCAGTAAACCCGCAGTGTGGTTTTGAAAAATCTATTTTAAATCAAAGGTATGGCGCGCAAGTTCGTTCGAATCTCTGTTTAACCGCCTATAATAAATAGAGCAAACTGTACCGTGGGTACAGTAAATTGAGGCAAAAATGGCCAGCAGAGGCGCATCCACTCGTAACAAGATTCTCGAAGTGGCGGAACAGATCATCCTCAAGAAAGGGTTCTCTGCGACTTCCATCGAAGAAATTATCGGCCAGGCACACATCACCAAGAGCGGATTTTTCTATCACTTCGCAGGCAAAAATGAGCTGGCGCAAGGACTGGTTGACCGCTTCCTGGTCGAAGACGCCCGCATCTTCAACGAGATGATGGAACGTGCGCGATCGCTGAGCGAAGACCCATTGCAACAGATGCTGATCTTCATGAAGCTGATGGCCGAAATGATGGCGGACATTCCTAACGGCCACCCCGGCTGCCTGGTGGCCTCGTTTACCTACGAGAGCATGCAGTTCGACCAACAGGTCCTGGACGGTGTCCGCCAGGGAATGCTGGACTGGCGCACTATTTTCGGAGAACAACTACAGCGGGTCGCAGACGCCTACCCGATGAAGATCGAAACTTCCGTGGACGACCTGGCGGACGGTATTACGACCGCGATGGAGGGCGGTATCGTGGTTTCCCTGACGATCGGCGACCCCGAAATCCTGGTCCGCCAGCTGTTGATTTACCGGAATCACCTGCGCTTGCTGTTCGGGGACGTCAGCTAACCAGGCCCGGAAACTCGGCCCGAACCAGCTGAAGCTCAAGCTACCTGCCGCTAATGCAAAGTCTTCGGCAATTCATCTGTTCAACTAACGCGGTCCACCAGGGAATCGGCGAGTTCATGGTCTTCCCTGTCCGCCTCCAGTGCAGGCTGCTCGCTGGCGAGCGCCGGCTGGTATTGCAACACGGTAAACAAGGGAAAATGATCTGAACCGAATTCTTCCAGGCGCTGTATCTCCTGCAAGCGAAAGTGGGGGCTGTGAAATATGTGGTCCAGCGGCCACCGGGCAAACCAGTGGAAGGCGTTGTACGTGTTGAACAGGCCCCGGCCAATCCGTGGGTCAAGCAATCCGCTCAGCTGGCGGAACAGCCGGGTGGTCCGCGACCAGGCCACGTCGTTGAGATCTCCCGTCACGATGGTGGGCTGGTCGTTGTTCTCCAGCGATTTCGCCACGATGACCAATTCAGCGTCCCTTTCCGCCGAGCCTTCGTTTTCCTGTGGCGCCGGGGGCGCCGGATGGAGCACGTGGGTGCGCACGCCCGTGCCGCAGGGCAGCCTGATCAATGCGTGAAATGAAGGAACGTCCGACTCTACGAGGTAATCCACGCTGACCGCTTCGAGAGGAAACCGGGACCAGAGGTGCATGCCATAGGTATTGTCCAGCGGACACGAAATCGTATGCGGATACTCGGGCAACAGTTCCGCAAACTGTGCCTCCCACCATTCGTCGGACTCCAGCGTGATCAGCACATCCGGAACATGCTCCCTGACTTGCCGGAGCAGCCCCTCTGATTCACGATTGCTCATCAGCACATTGGCAGTCAGAATACGCACCTGGCCAGTCCAGCCCGAATTCGTGGCCCGCTTGACTTCCGCAGCCCATAGCGCCGTGTAGGGTAAAATCCACCAGGCCTGGTACAGCGCAATACCGAGCGTGACGTAAAAAACGAGGGTCTGAACCAGCCCGGAAAAATCAAACAGCAAGCCCTGCAGCACCAGCAAAAGGGCTGCAATCAATGCCAGTTGTAACCTTGGGAACTCCGGCCCCCTGACCCACCATGCCGGGTTTCCCGAAAGAGGCAGGACTGTAAGAACAAGCAATACCAGGCTGGCCCCGCCCAGCAATACGTCAGTCATGTCAGCAGCCCTTCGCCGGGGCGTTCACATCCAAGCATTTCAAGGGCCCACCGCCAGTTCACCTGCCTTGCGATATTGTACTGATTACGGCTAGAAGAATCTTTTGGCGATATCCAGCACGTCGTCCAGGGCGCTTCCATCGTTGTCACTGTCAAGCAGCGAACCCAGCAGGCTTTGCTTTTCCTGCCCACCGGAAAGCTGCTGCAGCTGGGCGCCAGAGTTGGTTTTCTTGCTCAAGGCACCCATCGCCATGGTCGCGGCAACCGGCAACAGCTTCTTGATGGCATCAACGCTGATACCCGTGTTGGCGGCAGCGTGCGCCGCGACATTGCGGCTGACATCCTTGCTGCCCAGGATATGGCCGAGGATACCATTGCCTTCCTCGATGCCTTCGCGTGTGGCCGCTACCTGGGGGTTGCGTAGATACTTCTCGTGACTGCCACGCTGAAGCGCTGAGGCCAGGTTTTCCAATCCGCCTGACCTGGCGGTATTTTTCTGCAATCCGCGCCCCAGTGCAGGCACTACTTGCTCCATGACCTTTTCTACCGCCGAGGCGTCGAGGCCAAACTGGCTGCCGAGGCTGGAAAGTTCGGAATTACCGGCCGCGCCGAGTATGGTTTTTAACAAATCCATTAATGTCTCCTGTAGATGAAGCCAGGCGAGCCTGGCGACGGGGCGTCAACATTAAGGAAGCTAACGGCGCAGTTGAAGAAAACAATTGTTTCAACGTCACTGACCGGCCGGCTGAATCCGGCCGGTCAGCATGAGCGGATATATCAGGCCGCCTCGGCCTGGTCGTTATTCTCAGCCTGGTGCAAAGAAAGTGGCTCGTTGAAAGTCAGGGTCCGGTATGGGAACGGAATCTCGATTCCTTCCTCGTCCAGCGCGGACTTGACCGATGAAATCACTTCGTCCCGCGAGCGCCGCTCCGAAAGGGGATCTGATTCCGTCCACCAGGCGACCTCGAAGTTGACACTACTGTCAGCGAACTCGTTGGCAAATACCTGTACTGGTTCGTCGTCAGATACAGAACCGCACGACGTCACGGCGGATTCGATCACCGCCCTGCAACTGTCCACGTCCTCGTGATAAGCCACACCACAAATAATGCTGATGCGCCGCAGTTCGGCGTGGGTCTGAATTTGAACCGGGTTCTTGAATAGCATCGCATTGGGCAATGTCACGGCCTCACCATTGACCTGGCGAAGACGCGTATCTCGTACCGTAATATCCAGTACGCGGCCAAAGATACCTTCACATTCCACGAAATCCCCGATCCGGAACGGCTCGCGAAGCAAGATCAACATACCGGCGATGAAGTTTTCAAAAATATCCTTGAACGCAAACCCGATCGCAATGGATCCAAGTCCCAGGGCGGACAACAGCTTGCCCGGAGTGACACTCGGAAACGCAACGACCACCGCGATCAACAGCCCGGCAGACCAGATGCCGATATTGGCCATCTTTTTCAGCAGGATTCGTAGCGATTCCCGGGGTTCCGTCCGGGCAAGGACCCTGGTCAGTACCCTGGCCATTACCGCAGCAGCGACCCAGGTCAGAACCAGGATCGTAACGGCAATGCCAAGGGCAGGCAGATGCTCCACTGCTGAAACCAGCAGTGCGTTCAATCTTTCGGTCAAAATGTCGATGAATTCCATCGGCTTTCCTTTTCAGTTTCGGGCGGATGTCTCAAAAGTGGCGGCTTCCGATTCCTGGGGACCATAAAAAAACGGGGGTGGAATCCCACCCCCGCTTGTTGCCGTAGTTATGACTGGCTGGCGACCTTCAGGCGATTTTCTACATTGGATACGCCTTCGGCATTTTCAGCCACGCGCTCGGCGAGTTCACGCTCCTGTTCGGAGCCGACTTCGCCGTTGAGCACCACGGTTCCATCAACGGTATCAACATTGATTGCCAGGCCTTCGGTGCTGTCGTTGGCAAGTAACGCGAACTTGACGCGCGCAGAGGTCGTGGCGTCATTGAAATGGGTGCCGAATTCGCTGGCCATTTTTTCAGCTGCATTTTTTTGCTTGGTTGGTTCGGTCACAGTCAGTTCATTGCGAACCTCATTTACACCGTCAATACCCAAGGCAATTTCTTCGGCCAAGTCCCGGTCAATTTCTGAACTCACGGAACCCCTGAGCGTCACCGTGCCCTTGCTGACCCCGGTATCAATGTCAAAAGGGTTCAGGTACTGGCTGAGCGAGTATGACGCTTCAATCTTGCCATCAATCCATGCGTCGTGCATTTCACCCTTCCAGTTTGCTTTTTCATGGCCACCATCACCGGCCATTACCGCGGCACTGAAGCCGGCAGTCAGGGCTGTGGTCGCAATGGCAGCGATCATAGTTCGATACATTTTTTTACGATTCATATTCATTAGCATCTCCAGTTTTGAAAGAATTTCAGAAAAGATAATCAAGTCAGTGGTTTGCACAGAGCATTAACAGGCCTAGATTTGACCGTCATGCCCCGCTCGCCGTCAGACGGGCGGCCTGCCGCGAAGCGCATTGGCCACAAGGGAAATGACCAACAGCACCAGGAATACGTAGAACAGTATTTTTGCGATTCCGGCGGCTGCACCGGCAATTCCGGTAAACCCCAGTACACCCGATATCAAAGCGATAACCAAAAACGTAATAATCCAGGAAAGCATTGATTCATTCCTCCTCGTTGCGCTCAGTCACGCGTTTAAGGGTTGCGGAACTGACATCCAGCTCCAGTTTTCCTTCAGTCAGCGTGAACTGGCTCCAGGGTATTTCGATCAGGGCCACCCTGGTTTCACCCGCGGTCAACATCGCTAAACGTATGCGGTCGACCCGGCCGGGGTCCGATTGAATAATGACATCGTCTACCCGGCCTAGCAGTTCGCCGTTTCGCCCATACACCTTTCGGTAATAAATCTCTGACAGTTCAAGCCATTCTTGACCGGGCGTCATGGGTTGTTTTCGTACTCCTTTCGACTACTGCTTACGGTTTAATTAATTCAATAAGTATGCCAATAGAGTATAACTATCTGATATGAATATACTTATTTAGTATAAAATGCTGTTTGACAATGAAAAATACGAAAGGCGCCATGCCCAAAAGAAACGCCCTGTGTAGCAAAAGGAAACAGCGCTAAGTATTAAAATGAAAAGCGGCAGTGTTGGGTCGGCCTAGAGGTCTATCTCGTAGTCCTTGAGGCGCGCGTACAGCGTTTTCGGGCTGATTCCCAGGGTGCGCGCTGTTTTACGCTTATTGCCATTGCATTGCTTAAGCGTCTGGACAATCATCGCGCGTTCGACTTCTTCCAGCGACTGACCCGCCAGTTGATTTACCGCGGTTGAAGGCTCTGAAACCGAAGCAGACGGAAGTTCGCCGGGCAGATCCTCTGGCAGAATCTGCTCACCTGCCATCAGGTATGCCTGCGCCACCACATTTGCGAGTTCGCGCACATTCCCCGGCCAGTGACGAAGGCGCAATAAATCCAGGGCTTCGGTGGAAAAAACCTTGGTTTGGCCATGGCTTGAAATTTCCCGGTCAAGAAAGTGCTTAGCCAGCAGCTCCACGTCTCCCCCTCGCTCGCGCAAAGGCGGCAGATTGATGGGAAACTGGCCGATACGGTAGAAAAGATCTTCACGAAGCACGCCGTCAGCCAGTGCTGCGGCCGGTTCCCGGTTGCAAGCGGATATGAGCCGGAAGTCCGAATGGTCGGTTTGCTCGGAGCCCAGGCGCTGATACTCCCCGGTTTCGAGGACACGCAGCAGCTTGACCTGCAGGGCTTCGGGCATCTCGGTGACTTCGTCGAGAAATAATGTCCCGCCGCAAGATCTCTGAAAGACACCATCACGCGGCTGGTCAGCGCCAGTGAACGCGCCCTTCACATGCCCGAACAATTCGCTCTCTGCAAGGTCTTCAGGCACTGCGCCCGAATTCATTGCAACAAACGGTCCGTCTGCCCTTTCCGACAGCGCGTGAATCGTTCGCGATACCAGTTCTTTGCCGGTACCACTCTCCCCGAACAAAAGCACGGAGGCATTGGAAATGGCGGCTTTTCGTATTAAACGGTAAACGCGCCGCATGGCAGGCGATTCACCGACCAGCAATCCGCGGCCACTGTCATGCACCGACTTGCGCTCGGTGTGCCGTTCGACCGCTTCAATGTAGGCTTGGAGTTTCGAATCGAGGGCGCCAGGGTCGAGAGGATCATTAAATTGTTGAGCAACATTCAGCGCATCGAGGTTTTTCTTCGCTCGCCGGTTATCGTCCGGAACCACCGCGTAAATCTCGATCAACCCGGCAAATGGTTCTTGATTCAGTATTCGCAAAAGCTTGGGCATTCTGCGAGACATCACGGTAGCGCCCAGAAAAAGCACATCGGGCATTTTCCGCAACAGCAGATCCCGGCCCCGCGAATGCCGGTCCGCGGTATCCACGGTGAAGCCGTGATTGCGGAACACCTCGGCATTCGACAGCAGGGATTCTTTGGCCTTGTCAATCAGCAATGCGTGCGGCATTGCCATCCCCTCTGTTCTTTACAGTCCAAATGACCCTCCGGCGGTAAGCCAGGACATAAGAATTCAAGAGTTTAGCAATCAACGGCCAATAAATGCGGAAAATTTATGCATCATTCTCCAAGCCGTCTGACTGCCTTGCAATGGCTGGCCAACAGCCAGTGGCAGCAAGGTGCAATTTAATGATGATGAAACCCGCTGGGGCCGTTTCCGGGCCTTGTTTTTGCGCGCGTCACGCAGGGCTCTTAGTCAACTGACCATGTTTACTGCATCGCTTCGCATAACGCCACGTTGTCATCCAGCACCCGTGTTGCCGTAAATGACCCGGACAGGCCGATTGACGGGAAGTCATAAGTGACCAGGGCTTCGTTGCAGGAAATGAACTCGATGGTGATGGTCCCGTAATTCGGTGTTTGCGAGCCGAGCGGATCGGATCCGTTGAAAATCCCACCCGTGGTCAACTCGGCAGTCAGCGTCGCCAGATTGCCTTCCCAACCGCCCAGGGCCGTGACCCAGCGCTGATCGAATGCACCGAATGTGGCCGTATCAGGCCCCGCCGGCACGATCGAGTCAAATGTGAACCAGGCCAGGAAAATAGCCTCCAGGGCCTCGAATACCGTGAAAAACATGCCCTGGAACGGCGCCTCGGTAGATACCCAGGCGTCGTTCAGTCCTGCGTTGATACTGATGCCGGTAGAACCTCCTTGAATGACATAGGCGTAAATTGCACCTGAATTCAATGCGTTGATGGGCTGGGCGACCAGAAAATAGGTCTTTTCCGACTCGACGTTGAACTGTCCGACCTCGTCGAATTCAGCAATTTTGTTCAGATTCGGCTGGGCCGGGTCGAATGCACCTTCATAAACGCGCAACTTCATGTTGGACTGGTAAAAGGCGCCCGCGTCACTGTAAAGCAAGGTGCCGTCAGGGAATTGCAGGGGCCCGCTGTTGTCGTATTCCAACTCACCGTCCCCCAGGTCCGCGCGGGGATCGAGCAACCCGAAATCATCGAAGGTGTACGCCGGAAGCTCGACAAATCCGCTGCCTGTCACGGTTCCGAACCCCCGGATGACGACGTAGAAGTCACCGACTTGCCGTTCACAGGATTCCTGTACAACCAGGATATAGTTGGTGTCGGCGTTCAGAAACAGCTGCCCGCCCTCATTGTGACCACCAACGATATTTTCACTGACTTCGTTGGGATTGAAAGAATCCTGGAACACGCCGGTTGCCACATCCACCCAGTTTCCTGCATTCAGGGCGTCAAATTCCGGATCGGGAGTGACCTGTGGATTCTCTTTCGGGTGGGGCCTGGCGGCACGCTCTCCCGGGTCGGAAATGTAATAGGTGCCACTGGCGCTGACCTGGAAAGGCCCAAATGTCTTGTAACCGAGCAAATTCACCGGGTTGTCGCACAAAAAGCCCTGGTCGATGATGCCTGCTGCAGTCGGCTCGGAGCCATTGAAGCTGCCGGTGAAGGCCGCATGATTAAATTGCGCGAACGCGCTGTCACCTGCAAGCAACATGAGGATTACAATAGCAGTTCGAATAGACATCATGATTCGTGCTGGACGGTTAAGCTGCTTTTTAAGAGCATAGAACAAGAATGGGTGTTTTGCTTTTGACCACATCGGGCAGTCGCCCGAGCATGGCAGCGGGCCGCTGGGAGGACGAGAATGAAAAAATGGCTAAAGCGTATCGGGCTGGGTTTGCTCGGGCTGACCGTCCTGGTGGTCACCACGATTTATATTGGCGGCGAAATCATCATCAATCGTACGTATGAGCCCGAAGCGCAAAACCTGCTGACGTCCTCGCGGCCTGATGTCATCTCCGAAGGTGAAAGGCTAGCTAAAATTTACGGCTGCTCTGAGGGTTGTCATGGCAAGGATATGGAAGGCCAGGTATTTTTCGAACAGGCGTTCCTGGCGAAAATCATTGCCCCAAATTTGACCCGTGCCGTTGAACAGTATTCAACCGCCGAACTGGAAGCAATCGTCCGACAAGGCATCAAGCCGGATGGCAAGAGTGTTTTGGGCATGCCATCGGCGAGTTTTTCTTACCTGACCGATAACGACCTGTCGTCAATCCTGGCGTTTATCAGTTCTTCCCCAAAAATTAATCATGATCCGGGCGAGTCCAGTTTCGGCCTGCTGGCAAGGCTCGGCCTGTTGACCGGGCAGTATCGGCCGGGCGCGAAAGAAGTTGAGTCGATACAGGCCGGTGTGAACACCAGCTCATCGGCTGGGATGGGAAAGGGCGAATATCTTGCCATCACGGCTTGCAGTGAATGTCACGGCTTGCAGCTTGAGGGCGACTTTGGCCCCAACCTGGCCATTGCCAAAGCTTATGACCTGGAAGCGTTCACCGCGCTGATGCGCGATGGCAAGTCCGTGGGTGGAAATGAACTGGACCTGATGGTCCTGGTCTCGCAAAAACGTTTCATTCATTTAACAGACCATGAAATAGAAGCGCTGCACGGCTTTTTGCAGTCACGATAAGCGAATAAACTGACCTGCAATGATTCGTAAACCAACCACGCACCCGGAATCAGGTGACCATGTTCCAGGCTGCTGAACTGGGACAAGCCGTCTCCGATCGCGAGTTCAAGGATCGCGAACCGGACATATGGCATCGCTTGTTGATGCAGCAACAACGACTGCGGCGACAGGCCGATTCGGCCGTGTTGGTCGACTTCGCCGGCGTGCGTGGCGCGGGAAAATCAGAATGCACCAACCTGCTCAACAAGTGGATGGATGCCCGCTGGATTCATACCCATGGCTTCGACCCCGAAGTGGAGCGCGAGCGTGTGCGCCCGCGCATGTGGCGCTACTGGATGCGCCTGGCGCCACGCGGGCAGATCGGTCTTTACCTGAGTGGACGTTACTCGCCCCTGTTGCTCGACCGCGTATTTGAGCGAATTGATCACGAGGCATTCGAGCTCAGGATCAGGCGCATCAACGTGTTCGAAAAAATGCTTGCCGATGATGGCATGCTGGTGCTCAAGTACTGGATGCACATCAGCAAAGCGCTGCAGAAAGAACGCTTGCAGAGAATTGAACAGGACCCGGACCATCACTGGCGGGTCACGGAAACGCACTGGAAACACTGGGCGCTCTATGACCGGTTTATAGAAGTCGCCGAACAAATCATTTCACTGACCAATACAGGCCACGCGCCCTGGGAGATCGTCGAGGCCTCAGACCCCAATTACCGGGCCCTGCATGTGGGCGCTTCCCTGCACGACCAGATGGATCGTCACATGACGCGCGTCGAGCTTCATGGCAAGTTTCGTGAGGAACTGAATCAGCAACTGGATAACGGAAATGGCGCCGGCCCTGCCGGTCCGGTGAAGACCGTCTTTGACAGCCTGGATTTTACAAAGACCCTGGAAAAAGACGACTATCAAGAACAATTGGAGCACTACCAGTCACGCCTCAGCCGCCTGCAACACCGGGCACAGGAGAAAAAGCTTTCCACCATCTTGGTGTTCGAGGGCCCCGATGCCAGCGGCAAGGGCGGAGCAATTCGTCGAATTACAAACTGCCTTGACGCGCGCTACTTCAAAGTTCATCCGTTTGCAGCCCCGACCGATGAGGAAAGCCAGCACCATTACCTGTGGCGCTTCTGGCGCTGCATACCTCGCGACGGCCGGCTCAGCATTTTTGACCGCAGCTGGTATGGGCGGGTCCTGGTTGAGCGCGTGGAAGGTCTCGCCAGCGACGGTGAATGGCGGCGGGCATATCGCGAGATCAATGCCTTTGAGTACGAACTGGTTGACCATGGCATCGTGTTTCTGAAGTTCTGGATACATGTCAACGAAGACGAGCAGCTCGCGCGGTTCAATAAACGCCAAAAGACACCGCACAAGCAATGGAAGCAAACCGATGAAGACTGGCGCAACCGTGAAAAGTGGCATGAATATACCGCCGCCGCCCACGACGCTATAAAGCTGACCGACACCCAGTCCTGTCCCTGGGTACTGGTCGAAGGAAACTCAAAGCAGCGTGCGCGCATCAAGGTGCTCCAGGAAGTCTGCCGGGCACTCGAAGCCACGCTGAATGAGCCGGCCTGACAGCAAGGCCCAATATCAGCGGCCGTCAGGCTGGAATACCCATACCTTATCCCGTACCCTTTGCGCAGCCATCTAGAGATTTGAAATTGTCCTTATTCGAAGAGCTCAAACGACGTAACGTTTTCCGGGTGGGTATCGCCTACCTGATCACCGCCTGGCTGCTGATGCAGGTCGTCGACTTGGTTCTGGAAAACATCAACGCGCCGGACTGGATCATGCAGGTGTTCATGCTCGCCCTAGCGGTCGGATTTCCGATCACGCTGCTGGTGGCCTGGGCATTCGAACTAACCCCGGAGGGCCTGAAGAAAGAAAAGGAAGTAGACCGCACCCAGTCCATCACACAACATACCGGACGCAAGCTCGACAGGGCCATCATCGGGGTGCTGGTCGTGGCCCTGGGGTATTTCGTATATGACAAATTTTCTCAGCGCCCTTCCGAGGATGCGGCAGAGATGGCCGCGTCCTCCGAAAATGCGGCCGAGGCCACACCAGCGGATTCCGAGCCGCAACGTCCGTCTATCGCCGTGCTGCCGTTCGCCAACCGCAGCAGCCGCGATGAAGATGCATTTTTTGCCGAGGGTATTCACGATGACCTGCTGACCAGCCTGGCCAAGGTCGGATCGCTGAAGGTGATTTCGCGCACCTCGGTGATGCGTTACCGTGAAACCGGGCAATCCATCCCTGAAATCGCCCGTGAGCTGGGCGTGGCGACGGTGCTGGAAGGCGGCATACAGCGCTCCGGCAGCCAGGTTCGCATCAATGTTCAGTTAATAGACGCCAATACGGACGAACACCTGTGGGCCGAGAACTACGACCGCGCGCTGACCGCCGACAACCTGTTCAGCATTCAGAGCGAGATCTCGCGGGAGATCGTTACCGCCTTGAAAGGCACGCTGACCGACGAGGAAAGCGCACGGCTTGCAGATCAACCCACCGACAGCCTTGAGGCTTACGGCGAATTCGTGCTGGGCCGCCAGGAAATGGCCAAACGTACCAACGAGTCACTGGTCAATGCGCAAAACCACTTCGAAAAGGCCATCGAACTGGACCCCGAGTACGCGCTGGCCTACGTGGGACTGGCCGACAGCCTGACATTACAGTCTTTGTACGGCGACCTGTTCGTCAACGATACCTTTGCGCCCCGCCAGGCCGCGATTGACCGGGCCCTGGCGCTGGACCCCAACTCCGGCGAAGCCTACACCGCGCTGGCCAACCTGCGGGATGACCAGGGGCAGGAACAGGCATCAGAGGATTTCTACAAAAAAGCCATCGAGCTCAGCCCGAATTATGCAACCGCCTGGCACTGGTATGCGCTGCTGCTCGATGACCTGGACCGTGACGAAGAAGCCCTCGAGCTTGGCAGGAAAGCCCGCGAGCTCGACCCCAACGCACCAATCCTGGCCGGCATGCTGGCCAGCATCCTGTGGGACCTGGATCGTCGCGAACAGGCCTTCGAGGTCAACCAGCAGCAACTGGATAAAACGCCGGAGTTTCCCAACCTTTATGGCCAGCGTGTCGGGTTCTACATCAACATGGGCAATCTCGGCGAAGCCATGCGCTGGTCCAAGGCATATGCCAACCTGGATGCGACCCAGTCGTTTGCGCACGTTTCGGTGTGCAATATGTGGGTGCAAATGGGCGATGTGGTCGAGGCGGAGCAGTGTTTCGACCGCGTGGAAGAGTCCTACCCGGAGGCTTCTTTCGGCTCACGCATTGGATTGCACCAGTTACGCGGCGACTACGAGAGATCCGTCGAGGTCATGCAACAGATCGCCGAACGATTTCCGTTTGAAGGACCACAGGTCGGATTGGGATACAACTATCTGACGATCGGCGCCTTTGACGAGGCCCGCGCCGTGGTCGAAAAAAACTGGCCCGAGTACCTCGGCACCCAGCCCGTCGAAATCAATGACGAGAATGACAATCGCACGCAACTGGCCGGCATGGTGCTGTACCTGACCGGCGACATTGAGCGCGGCAACTACCTGCTCGACCAGGCGGTTGCGTATTATGAATCCCAACCAAGGGTCGGACCCGGGCCGGTGTTCATTCATGGAATACGCGGCGAACGGGACAAGGCCATCGCTTCCCTGCGACGCGCGATGGATGAAGGCTGGCGCGGCAACTGGTTCCGCTTGCGCTACCCGATGTTCGACCACATGCTGAACGAGCCGGAGTGGGTCAACCTGGTCACCGAGCTTGAAGCGGACATTGCTGCACAACGGCGCTGGTACGAGGAGCACCAGGACGATCCACTGCTCTGACATAATCACCTGAACTAAAAAGGACAGGTTCGACCGACCCGTCGAACCTGTCCCGCTTGAGCATTGCGGCCACGCGAATGTGGCTCACCCAAGAGACCCACCGCGAACAGCGCCATCCTGGAACTTGGGTTCGATGGCGACTGCAGTCGCCGCTGCGCTCCCGCGTATCATACTCATTTAAAAACATTTTTTAAAGAAACCGTAAAAATATTTCGGGCGAAAAAAAGCCGGCTTCAGGCCGGCTTTATGGGTCTCTTTTCTCGGTAACCGATCAGCGTTTAACTTTTTTGCGCAACTGCTCCAGCGCCTGCAGTTGTGCGATGGCCTCGGCCAGCTTGGCCTGCGCCTCGGCCACTTCCATCTCGCCGGTGCGGTCGGCGATGGCGCGCTCCGCTTCTTCCTTGGCTTTTTGCGCCGAAGCCGCATCCAGGTCTTCACCGCGCGCGGCGGTATCGGCCAACACAGTCACCATGTGCGGCTGCACTTCGATGATGCCGCCACCGACGAAAAAGAACTGCTCTTCACCGGCTTCATCCACGACCCTGACCGGGCCGGGCTTAAGCTGGGTGATCAACGGCGTGTGGCGCGGGTAAATACCCAGCTCACCGGATACACCAGTGGCAAACACCTGCGCGGCCTCGCCGGACCAGATGGCGTCCTGCGCCGATACGATGTCACATTGAATGGTTTTCATAATTTGCTCACACGATCCCGGGCGTAGCGCGGCTTGCGGCATTCAAGGGCTTGAGCAACAAGGATGTTGCGACAGAGCCCACAGGGACGTGTTCATGGCGTCCCTTGAATGTGCGAGCCGTGATGCGCCAATCAGCCATGATCAGGCGGCTTTGTCCTTCTTCTGCATGGCCTTGGCCTTTTCAACGGCTTCTTCAATACCGCCAACCATGTAAAAGGCCTGCTCTGGCAGACTGTCGTACTCGCCATCAACAATGCCCTTGAAGGCACGGATGGTGTCTTTCAGGGTCACGTACTTGCCGGGCGCGCCGGTGAAGGTCTCGGCCACGAAGAATGGCTGCGACAGGAAACGCTGCACTTTACGGGCGCGGGCCACCGTTGCCTTGTCTTCTTCAGAAAGCTCATCCATGCCGAGAATGGCAATGATGTCCTTCAGCTCTTTGTAACGCTGCAACACACCCTGCACACCACGGGCCACGTCGTAATGCTCCTGGCCGATGAGGTTCGGGTCGAGCAGGCGCGAGGTGGAATCGAGCGGATCAACGGCCGGATAAATACCCTGCTCCGCGATGCCACGCGACAGTACCAGCGTCGCGTCAAGATGCGCGAAGGTGGTAGCCGGAGACGGGTCAGTCAAGTCATCCGCGGGAACGTAGACCGCCTGGAATGAAGTAATCGAGCCGGTCTTGGTGGTGGTGATGCGCTCTTGCAACAGGCCCATCTCCAGCGCCAGCGTCGGCTGGTAACCCACGGCTGAGGGCATGCGGCCCAGCAGCGCGGACACTTCTGTTCCCGCCAGCGTGTAACGGTAGATGTTGTCAATGAACATCAGTACGTCTCGGCCTTCGTCACGGAACTCTTCAGCCATGGTCAGGCCGGTCAGCGCAACGCGCAGCCGGTTTCCGGGTGGCTCGTTCATCTGGCCGTAAACCAGCGCCACTTTTGACAATACGTCGGCTTCTTTCATTTCGTGGTAGAAGTCATTGCCCTCACGGGTACGCTCACCCACGCCGGCGAACACCGAATAACCGCTGTGCTCGATGGCGATGTTACGAATCAGCTCCATCAACGTTACCGTCTTGCCCACACCGGCGCCGCCGAACAGTCCGACTTTACCGCCCTTGGCGATCGGCATGATCAGGTCAATCACCTTGATACCGGTTTCGAGAATCTCGTTACCGCCCGCCTGGTCTTCATACGAAGGCGGCTTACGGTGAATCGGCATGGTCTTCTCGGCACCGATCGGGCCGGCCTCGTCAATCGGGCGCCCCAGCACGTCCATCACGCGGCCCAGGGTCTTCTCCCCGACCGGTACAGAAATGGCGCCACCGGTATTGGTGACCGGGATACCCCGCTTAAGGCCATCGGTCGAGCCCAGTGCGATGGTGCGCACCACGCCGTCGCCCAGCTGTTGCTGCACTTCGAGCGTAATCTCGGTGTCATCCACGGTCAGGGCGTCGAACACCCTGGGCATTGCGTCGCGTGAAAACTCCACGTCAACGACTGCGCCGATAACTTGTACGATTGATCCTGAACTCATAACTGTTTTCCTGTCATTATTCGCGGCCAGCGGCCGCTCTTACCATCATTGCTATACAGCGGCTGCACCGCCGACAATTTCTGAAATTTCCTGCGTGATCGCGGCCTGGCGCGCCTTGTTATAGGCCAGTTTCAGGTCGTCGATCAGCTCGGCCGCGTTATCTGTCGCGCTCTTCATTGCGATCATGCGCGCGGCGTGTTCCGAGGCCAGGTTTTCCAGCACACCCTGGTAAACCAGCGATTCGATGTACCGCACCAATACGCTGTCCAGCAGCGTTTCGGCATCCGGCTCGTAAATGTAGTCCCAGATGTCCCGGACTTCTTCGTCCTTGGTTTCCGGCAGCGGCAGCAATTGCATTACCGTCGGTTGCTGCGACATCGTGTTAATGAAATCGTTGTAAGCGATATACACCAGGTCGATTTCATGCTTCCGATATGCGTCCAGCACGATCTTGATCGACCCGATCAGGTCTTCAATCTGTGGCTGCTCACCGAGGTTGATCGCGCTGCCGGCCATTTCGACCTTGATGTTCTTGAAAAAAGAACCGGCTTTCTTCCCCAGCGTTACGACGCTGATATCTGCGCCCTTGCCCTTCCATTCAGAAATGTTGGCCAGCACTTTCTTGAACAGGTTGGTATTCAGGCCACCGCACAACCCGCGGTCCGTGGACATGATGATGTAACCGACTTTTTTCACTTCCCGGCCATGCTCGATGACAAACGGGTGCCGGTATTCCGGGTTAGCCTTGCCAAGGTGACCGATGATGCGGCGCATCATGCGCGCATATGGCCTCGTCGCATTCATCAGGTCCTGCGATTTGCGGATCTTGCTGGCCGAGACCATCTCCAGCGCCGAGGTCACCTTCTTGGTGTTTTCGACACTCTTGATCTTGCCAGTGATTTCCTTTCCGCTTGCCATGACGTGTTACCAGCTACCTGAGGACTTGAAGTTCTCGACCGCCGACTTGAGCAGGCCCTCTACCTCGTCATTCCAGTCACCGCCATTGAGGCGTTCCATCAGTTCAGCCTGCGTGGCGCTCATGGAGTCCAGCATGGCCGATTCAAACGCGCCGATCTTGCTCAGCTCGATGTCGTCCATGAACCCGCGATCCACGGCATACAGTGAAACCGCCATTTCGCCCACGGACATCGGGCTGTACTGTGGCTGTTTCATCAGCTCGGTGACGCGCTGACCACGCTCCAGCTGGGCGCGGGTGCCCTCATCGAGGTCCGAGGCAAATTGCGCGAAAGCCGCCAGTTCTCGGTACTGCGCCAGCGCCAGTCGCACACCGCCACCCAATTTCTTGATGACCTTGGTCTGTGCCGCACCACCTACGCGCGACACCGAGAGTCCGGCGTGCACCGCCGGGCGGATGCCGCCGTTGAACAGGTCCGTCTCGAGAAAGATCTGGCCATCCGTGATTGAAATTACGTTGGTCGGAACGAAGGCCGACACGTCACCGGCCTGGGTTTCGATGATGGGCAGTGCCGTCAGGGAACCCGTCTGGCCTTTGACCTCACCGTTGGTTTCTTTTTCCACGTACTCTTCGTTGACCCGGGCGGCCCGCTCCAGCAGGCGCGAGTGCAGGTAGAACACGTCACCGGGATACGCTTCCCGGCCAGGCGGACGACGCAGCAGCAGGGATACCTGGCGATAGGCCCAGGCCTGCTTGGTCAGGTCGTCGTAAATAATCAGTGCGTCCTGGCCGCGATCGCGGAAGTACTCACC
>JABDJL010000091.1 GCA_013002505.1 Lysobacterales bacterium
CTGAAGGACGAGTACATGGCCACCGGCATTTACCGCCCGGAAGCCGAGCAGGAAGCGAAGATGGTCTGGATGTTGCTGGCGCACCTGCTGATGTCGGTTGCATTCGTTGTGTTGTACCGCAAAGGCCGCGAGGACAAACCATGGCCAGGACAGGGCCTGCGCTTTGGGTTCTGGGTCGCCATGTTCGCCGCGGTGGGCGTATACATGATTTATTACGTGGTGCTGCCGACGCCTGAGATACTGGTTTTCCGGCAAAGCGTCTACGACACCATCAACCTGGTAATCATGGGTCTTGTCGTGGCCTTCATGTATCGCTGAAAATAGGCGCGTAATCATTGCCCCCGGCCCGCCGCCAAGGCGGGCCGCTTTGAAAAAGCCAGACGGAGTTGAATATGAAATCTCGCGCAGCCGTGGCCATCGCAGCCGGTGAACCCCTGCAAATTGAAGAAATCGATGTCGCTACCCCGAAAGAGGGAGAGGTGCTGGTTCGAATTGTCGCGACAGGCGTATGCCACACCGATGCCTTCACCCTTTCAGGCGAGGACCCTGAAGGAATATTCCCAGCCATCCTTGGCCATGAAGGCGGCGGTGTCGTGGAGGAAGTCGGGGCCGGGGTAAGCAGCGTCAAGCCGGGAGACCATGTCATACCGCTGTATACGCCGGAATGCCGCGAGTGCAGTTTTTGCCTTTCGGGGAAAACCAACCTGTGCCAGAAGATTCGCGCCACGCAGGGCCAGGGCCTGATGCCTGATGGCACCAGCCGTTTTTCACTGAATGGCCAGGCCATCGCCCATTACATGGGCACGTCTACGTTTTCCGAGTACACCGTGCTGCCCGAGATTTCGGTGGCCAAGGTTAACCGGGAAGCGCCACTGGACAAGGTCTGCCTGCTGGGCTGCGGCATCACCACCGGCATCGGGGCGGTGCTGAATACCGCCAAGGTTGAACCCGGGTCAACGGTAGGCGTATTTGGCCTCGGCGGTATCGGACTCAGCGTGGTCCAGGGCGCCGTGATGGCCGGGGCTTCCAGGATCATCGCGATAGACCTGAATGAAGACAAGTTTGAAATGGCGCGCATGCTGGGGGCGACGGACTTCGTTAACCCGAAAGATTATGACCAGCCGATACAGGACGTCATTGTCGACCTGACCGACGGCGGCGTCGATTATTCATTCGAGTGCATCGGCAACACCCAGGTCATGCGTTCCGCGCTGGAATGCTGCCACAAGGGCTGGGGTGAGTCGGTCATCATCGGTGTGGCCGGCGCCGGGCAGGAAATCAGCACCCGGCCGTTCCAGCTCGTGACCGGGCGTGTGTGGCGCGGTACCGCGTTTGGCGGCGTGCGCGGGCGCACCGAGCTACCGGGTTATGTCGACAAGTACATGAACGGCGAAATCAAGATAGACGAGATGGTCACCCACACGATGGGGCTGGAGGACATCAACAAGGCCTTCGACCTGATGCACGAAGGTGAAAGCATCCGCTCGGTCGTTATCTACTGACATGCCGGCGCTTGAAAAGCTGGCCAGCCAGCACTGTTTCGGAGGCCTGCAGGAACGCTACCGCCAGCGCAGCGAGGTGCTCGATTGCCAGATGGAATACGGCGTGTTCCTGCCGCCCGCGGCGAAACACGGTCCGGTGCCCGTGCTGTGGTGGTTGTCGGGCCTGACCTGCACCGACGAGAACTTCTCACAAAAAGCCGGTGCGCAGCGTCTGGCAGCGGAACTGGGCTTGGCCATCATCTGCCCGGATACCAGCCCGCGCGGCACGGACCTGCCGGGGGAACATGACAGTTACGATCTTGGCTCCGGCGCGGGCTTCTACATCAATGCGACACAACAACCCTGGTCGGCACATTACCGGATGTACGACTACGTCACCCGCGAACTGCCGCAGCAGGTTCGCAGCCACCTGCCCATTGGCGAACAACAATCCGTGTCAGGACATTCAATGGGGGGTCACGGTGCATTGATCTGCACCCTCAAAAATCCTGGCATGTACCAATCTGTTTCGGCCTTCGCGCCGATCTGCCATCCGGCCGACTGCCCGTGGGGCGTCAAGGCATTCACTGCCTATCTCGGTGATAACCGCAACGCCTGGGCGGACTGGGATGCTTCGCAGCTGATCCGCGACGCAGGCGAACGGCTGCCTATCCTGGTGGACCAGGGCGGCGACGATGAGTTCCTGGCCGGGCAGCTCAATCCGGGAGCCCTTGAACAGGCCTGCAGCGCCGTTCATCATCCGCTGGATCTGCGCATGCGCGAAGGCTACGACCACAGCTATTACTTCATCGCCAGTTTCATCGACGATCACCTGCGCCATCATGCCCGCGCGCTGGGCCTTGGCGGCTAAAGTTTTCCCACAAATTACACGAATTACACAAATTTTTGCAGGACCAGTCAGCCACAGGTCAGTGCAATGCGCTACTAGAATGGTTCAATTAATCTTAACCCTTGATTTGGTCAATTAAATTAGACTAATCATAAGTAGAACTAAGATCAGGTATGGCTCGGTCCAACTCGCAAAATCCTTCAATTTGTGTAATTCGTGTAATTTGTGGGAAATTCTACTCAGCCAGTTGGGCGCGCAGCCACAAACCCGCCTTCGTCGAATAGCCCACTGAGCGGCTCGAAATACGGCCGTCGCTGTCAACGACAAAATAGGTCGGAAATGCCTGGATGCCCCATTCCCGCGTCACACCGCCGTTGCCGAGCAACACCGGCTGGCGAAACCCGGTTTCATCGACGAATGCCTGTACCGCGCCTTTTGAGTCGTACTCCAGCGCCACGGCCCGGGCCCAATCGAGCCGCCCTTCTGTGACCAGCGCTTCAACATTATCGATACTGTTCTTACAGTAGAAGCACCACGGGGCGAAGAAATAAATCACGCCGACGCCTTCAGTTTCCGGGATTTCAGAGGCCGAAAGTGCCGGCAGCTTGAGATCGGGCAGTACGCCCTGGCGAAGGTTTCGCGTGTTCCACGAGTGAATCAGCAAAAACACCAGCACGATGACTGCCACGTCGATGGACAGGGACAGTACGGGCCGCCGGCGCAACCGTCGCCATGCGTTCGGAATCTTGAACTTCACCCGGAATTCATTCCCCGACAGGCCCGCCCCACAACAGGCGGTCAACGGCTCCCTGGTAGCCATACTTGTCGAGGTCGACCTTGCCCCTCAGGAATACCACGCCTTCTTCCTGCAGCATTTGTTTCTGCTTCTTGTGCCACGGGGAATCGGCCGGAATGGAAATTTTGCCCTGTGCATTAATGACCCGGTGCCACGGCACTTTCATGCTACGCGGCGCCCAGCGCATGGCCTGGCTGACTCGCCGAGCGGCACGCGGCATGCCCGACAAGCGCGCCACTTCGCCGTAGGTCAACACATGCCCGGGTGGAATATCGCACACCACTTTCCACACCTGCCTGGCCCAGTTTCTATCTGGTTTTGCCTTGTTTTCGCTCAAAAACGGGTTCCGATCTGTATCTGTTCAGTGATT
>JABDJL010000092.1 GCA_013002505.1 Lysobacterales bacterium
GGGAAAGATTTTGCGCAGGCAACCCCTGGTGGGCGGTATTGATACTGCCGGGGTCGTGGTCGATTCCGCCGATGATCGTTTCAATGAAGGAGATGAAGTCCTTGTCACCGGTTGCGGATTGTCGGAAACGCGTGATGGCGGATACGCGGAATATCTGCGCTTGCCGGCCGCGGATGTTGTGCCAATACCCGAAGGTCTTTCGATGCGTGAAGCCATGGCTCTTGGCACGGCGGGGTTTACCGCCGCCTTGTGCCTTTACCGGATGGAAGCCAATGGACAACGCCCCGGGCTCGGCCCGATCGTCGTGACCGGTGCCAGTGGCGGCGTGGGTTCGGTGGCCATTAACCTGCTCAAGGTGGCGGGCTACGATGTTCATGCCATCTCGGGAAAAGTGTCACAGTTCGAGTACCTGGAAACCCTGGGGGCAAGCCAGTGTATTTCACGCCACGATCTTCACTGGGGTCAAAGGCCGCTGGAAAAGTCGAGATGGGCAGGCTGTATTGATAATGTCGGCGGCGACATGCTGAGCGGCATTAGCCGCATCATTCATCCCTGGGGAAATATCGCCAGTTGCGGAATGGCGGGTGGCATTGCGCTGCAATCCACCGTTATGCCATTTATTCTGCGCGGCGTGAGTCTGCTTGGCATTTCATCCGCCAACTGCCCTTACGACATCAGGCTCAAGCTGTGGCACAGGCTTGCCACGGACTGGAAGCCGCCATTGCTGGATCGGATTTGCAGTAGCGAAATTTCGATGCACGAACTGCCGGAATCCTTCTCCACGATGCTGTCCGGCGAGTCACTTGGCCGGACCGTGGTCAAAATGGCTGACTAGAACATCTGTAAACGGAATCAAAGTTAAGGCATAATCAGTGCACCACATCGGCTCTTCAATGCAAAAAGGGCAAAGATCTATGGCCAGGGTTCTAATCGTTGACGACTCAAGGGTGTACCGTTACAGCCTTCGCAAGCTTATGAAGGAATGGGGGCACGAGGTATTTATCGCCAAGAATGGCGAGCAGGCCATGGACGCCGTCAAGGAATTTCAGCCCGATATCATCCTGATGGACATCGTCATGCCGGGCATGAGCGGTTACCAGACCAAGCGCATGCTCGCGCGCGATGACACAACTTCCGGCATCCCGGTCATTTTTGTCAGTACCCGCAGCGAGGAGACTGACCAGATTTGGGGTCTCCGCCAGGGCGCCGCCGCATACGTGACCAAGCCGGTTCAACCCGAAAAACTTCAGGCTGCCATGATCGAGGCGATGGCCGCCTGAGTCACATCCGAGCTATTCGGAATTTATCTATGACTATTCAAGCAGGGGATACCATTCCCTCCGTCGATCTTCGCATCATGTGCAGCAAGGGCCCCGAGCTCATTAACAGCCGGGACTACTTCGATGGTTGCAGGGTCGTGATGTTTGCTGTTCCGGGTGCGTTCACGCCGACCTGTTCTGCCAGGCATCTGCCGGGCTACATCGATCTCGCCGGAGACTTTTTTGCCAGCGATGTGGATAAGCTGGCCTGCCTTTCGGTCAATGACGCATTCGTCATGGACGCCTGGGGAAAATCCGCCGGCGCAGACAGAATTGACATGCTCGCTGATGGCAATGCGGATTTCGTCAAGGCGCTGGGTCTTGAGAGTGATTCATCTGAATGGGGCATGGGCATCCGCTCCCGGCGCTTTGCGATGATCGCCGATGAAGGTGAAGTCACTTCGATTTTCGTGGAGCAAGCGGGTGAATTCCGGGTCAGCTCCGCTGAACACGTGCTGGCCAACCTCTAGGCAGAATTGAGCACAAAGATCGACAGGGTGGACGCCTACATCGCCAGCGCGGCTGACTATGCGCGGCCGCTCCTGCTCAAGCTGCGTGACTGGGTGCATGATGCCGCGCCCGAGATCGAAGAAGACATCAAGTGGGGCATGCCGGCTTTCATGCACAAGGGTATTGTCGCCAACATGGCGGCGTTCAAGAAGCACGTTTCATTTGGTTTCTGGAAAGGCCAGCTGATGAAAGATCCGGCCGGCTTGTTCGACAATCCCAGGCGCACCCAGATCACGGCCTTCAAGCTCAGGACTCTCGATGACCTGCCGGCGCGCGAGGTGTTTGCAGCTTACCTGCGCGAGGCGATAGAGCTGAATGAGCGCGGTGTAAAACTACCCGTTGCCAATAAGAATCCTGAACGGGAAGTGGCGATCCCCGAAGACCTGTCTGCTGCGCTTAAGAACAGCCCGGACGCCAGGAGTGTATTCGAAAGTCTCAGCTACACCCACCGCAAGGAATATGTCGACTGGCTTAACGAGGCCAAGCGTGACGCGACCCGCACCCGGCGCCTTGAAACCGCTATTGAATGGATCTCACAAGGCAAACCGCGCAACTGGAAGTACAACAAGCGCTAGGCATTTGCGCCTTTATGCGCCATCTTTCTCAGGATTGCCTTCGCACAGGGATGCGCCATCTTTCTCATTTATTAACGCGATGAATCGCCCGCTTATCGAGGTTCAGGGCCGCTTCGTGAATGGCTTCGGAAAGCGTCGGATGGGCATGAACAATCCTGGCCAGGTCTTCTGCCGAGCCGTGGAATTCCATTGCAACCACGCACTCAGCGATCAATTCCGACGCCGAAGCACCGACAATATGGGCACCCAGCAGTTCATCTGTCTCCGCGTCAGCCAGTAGCTTGACCATGCCCGAGGCATTGCCCAGTGCCAGGCCCCGTCCGGTGGCCGCGAATGGGAACGAACCGGTATTGAACTCGATTCCTTCTTCGCGCAACTCCTTTTCGTTCTTGCCAACCCAGGCGATTTCCGGATCGGTGTAGATGACCCATGGAACCGTGTCGAAATGAATATGCGCCGGCATTCCGGCAATGATCTCAGCAACCGCGATGCCTTCCTCAGACGCCTTGTGAGCCAACATCGGTCCGCGCACGCAATCTCCGACAGCCCAGACATTTTCGTCGCTGGTACGCGACTGGCTGTCCACTTCGACCTGGCCGCGCTCGGTAAGCTTCACGCCACAATCGTCTGACAGCAGGCCTTCGGTGTAGGCGCGCCGGCCCACCGCGACCAGTAGGCGGTCGAACTCGAGGACAGATTCTTCGTCGCCGCTTTCAACCGTGACATGCACGACGCCTTTCCTGACCTCGGCCTTCTTGACCTTGGTGCCAAGGCGGATATCCAGGCCCTGTTTCTTGAAATCCCGGGCCGCGGCACGGGCGACATCCTCGTCCACCACCGGCAGGAAGTCGGGCAGTGCTTCGAGCAGGATGACGTCGGAACCCAGGCGGCTCCACACCGAACCGAGTTCCAGTCCAATGACCCCGGCGCCGATCACGCCCAGCCGCTTGGGCGTTTCGGAAAATTCCAGGGCGCCCACGTTGTCGACGATGTATTCTCCGTCGAATTCCACGCCTGGAATGGCAATCGGCTCAGAACCGGAAGCTAAAATCACAAATTTTGCTTCCAGCTTGGTAACATCTTCTGAACCGGACACAGTCACTTCAACCTCCCGGTTTGCAAGAAGTTTTCCCTTGCCATGGAATGCCGTGACCTTGTTGGCCTTGAACAAACCGGCAACGCCGCCGGTCAGTTGCTTGACGATACCGTCTTTGCGCCCCAGCATCTTTGATACATCGAAACTGACATCGCCGGCATTGATTCCGTGATCCCCGTAATCATGTTGAAGGTGGTGGTAGTGCTTGCTCGAATCGAGCAGAGCCTTGGAAGGAATACACCCGACGTTCAGGCAGGTGCCGCCCAGCGCCTGCTTGCCGTCCTTGCCGGTAAACATGTCGATACAAGCGGTTTTCATGCCGAGCTGCGCGGCCCTGATCGCGGCGACGTATCCGCCGGGTCCGCCGCCGATGACGACGACATCAAATTGTTCTGCCATAGTTCTCTCGATTACAGGTTGAGTAACAGGCGCGCCGGGTCCTCCAGCGCGTCTTTCAGGGCCACCAGGAACAATACGGCGTCTTTACCGTCGATGATCCGGTGGTCATAGCTCAATGCCACGTACATCATCGGGCGGGCGACGATTTGCCCTTCCTCGACGACCGGGCGCTCCTTGATATTGTGCATGCCAAGGATCGCGCTTTGCGGCGGATTCAGTAATGGTGTCGACAGCAGGGAACCGAAGGTGCCGCCATTGGTGATCGTGAAAGTGCCGCCCTGCAGGTCTTCAAGGGCAATATTGCCCTCACGGGCCTTGGCGGCATAATCACGAATACCGTGCTCGATATCCGCCAGCGACATGTTCTCGGCGTTCCTGAGCACCGGCACCAGCAGTCCGCGTTCTGTGGAAACGGCGATGCCGATGTCCTGGTAACCGTGGTAGATGATTTCATCACCCTCCATGGATGCATTGACAATCGGGTGCTTTCTCAGGGCATCGCAAGCGGCCTTGACGAAAAAGGACATGATGCCCAGCTTGACGCCGTGGCGTTCAGCGAACGCTTCCTTGTACTTGCTGCGCATGTCCATGACGGCTTTCAGGTTGACCTCGTTAAAGCTGGTCAGGATGGCGGCCGTATTCTGCGCCTCTTTCATGCGTTCTGCGATGCGCGAGCGCAGGCGGGTCATCTTGACACGCTCTTCGCTACGCGTGCCGCCACCTTTCATATGCCTGACGACATCCGCCTTGGTCAGGCGTCCGTCACGGCCGGTGGCTTCAACCTGCGCAGGGTCAACGCCTTCCTGTTCGACGATCCGGCGCGTGGCTGGGCTTAGTTTCGAGTCGTCCTTGGACTGTCCGCCGGCATCTGCCGCCGGTGCCGCCTGTTTTTTCTCGGCCTGGGGTTCTTCGGATGGTTTTTCCTTACCACTGTCATCGGGTTTTTCAACGGTGCCTTCCTCGATGACCGCCAGTACCTCGTTGCTGGTCACGGTTTCACCCGTGCCGCGTACGATGTCCTTGATCACCCCTTCCACCGGTGAAGGTACTTCCAGTACCACCTTGTCTGTTTCCAGGTCGACCAGGTTTTCATCACGGAATACCGAATCTCCGGCCTTCTTGTGCCACGCGGCGACGGTGGCATCGGCAACTGATTCCGGCAGCACCGGGACCTTGACTTCAATACTCATCCAGATCTCCTGATCATTCTGAAACTCATCAATTTCTGTCTCCCTTTCCGAGGCCAAGAGCCTGCTTCACGAGTGCTTCCTGTTCTTCGAGATGCACCGTGAAACTGCCGACCGCCGGTGATGCTGAAATCTCCCGGCCGGTATAGAACAACTGGCGCTTTTCCCCTGTGCAGTTTTGCAGGTGATGCCTGATCTGGTACCAGGCACCCTGGTTTTTGGGTTCTTCCTGGCACCACGCCACTTCTGTGGCATTGGGGTAAGCCTCCAGGGTTTCAAGCAACAGGTCTTCCGGGAATGGATGCAGCTGTTCAACCCGGATCAACGCAAGCTCCTTGTTCTTGGTTTCTGCGCGCGTGTCGTCAAGGTCATACCAGACCTTGCCCGAACAGAGCACGATGCGCTTCACCGCCTTTTTACCTTTCACCCGGCGGTCGTCAATGACGAGCCTGAAACTGCCTTTTTCAAGCAGTTCCAGTTTCGAAGTGGATGCCTTGTTGCGCAACAGGCTCTTGGGCGTCATGACGATCAGCGGCTTGCGAACCTTGCGCAGCATCTGGCGGCGCAACATGTGAAACATCTGGGCAGGTGTCGACGGTACGCACACCTGGATGTTACCCCTCGAACATAATTGCAGGAATCGCTCAAGGCGGGCGCTGGAGTGCTCGGGACCCTGGCCTTCGTAACCGTGTGGCAAGAACAAGGTCAGGCCGCAATAACGCCCCCACTTGGCCTCCCCGGAGGTCAGAAACTGGTCGATAACAACTTGCGCACCATTGGCAAAATCTCCGAATTGGCCTTCCCAGATGACCAGGGTTTCAGGCGCCGCCGTGGCGTAGCCGTACTCGAAGGCCATGACCGCTTCCTCGGACAGCAGCGAATCGATCACCGTGACATCCACTTCGGGATTGACCTTCGACAGCGGCAGCAGGCTTTCGCCGTCTTCCTGGTTGTGCAGCACGGCGTGGCGATGAAAAAATGTTCCACGGCCCGAATCCTGGCCAACCAGGCGCAGGCTATTCCCGTCTTCGGCAAGGCTGGCGTAAGCAAGGTTTTCTGCATAACCCCAGTCCATGGGCTGTTCGCCGTCTGCCATGGCCTGGCGCGATTCGATGATTTTCTTGACGCGCGGATGCAATGTGAATGAGTCCGGCAAATCGGTCAGCGTTTTCGTCAGTGACCGGGCCCGCTCCAGCGAGATTGTCGTGTCGACTTCGGTGTCGGCTTGCGGGTCATCGTAACTGTGCCAGTTCGCGGCATGCTCCTTGCGCTTGGGGTGAGGCTCCACGTCCGCGACTTGCTTACCCTCGTCGAGTTTCTGGCGATAACTGTCCATCAGGCTTGCCGCGTCGTCGTCCTCGATCACGCCACGCTCGACCAGTGCTTTCGCATACTTGGCGCGGGTCGTTTCCATGGCGCGGATGGTCTTGTACATCAGCGGTTGGGTCGCAGCGGGTTCATCGGCTTCGTTATGGCCATGGCGCCGGTAGCAAACCAGGTCAATGACCACGTCGCGCTTGAAGCGGGTGCGGAAGTCACAGGCAATCTTCATTACGTGGTGCACCGCTTCCGGATCGTCGGCATTGACGTGGAATATCGGAGCATGGACCATTTTTGCGACCGCCGTGCAGTAGAGCGTCGAGCGTGCATCCTCACGGATCGAAGTGGTGAATCCAATCTGGTTGTTGACGACGATATGCAGCGTTCCGCCTACTGCGAATCCGCGCGTTTCGGACATCTGGAACAATTCCATTACCACGCCCTGCGCGGCGAATGCCGCATCACCATGAATCAATATCGGCATGACCTCGTCGTGGGTTTCGTCATCGCGCCGCACCTGGCGCGCGCGGGCTGAACCCACCACCACCGGATTGACAATTTCGAGGTGCGATGGATTGAACGCCAGCGCCATGTGCACGTCACCGCCCGGTGTTTCGATGTCGGATGCAAACCCCAGGTGATACTTGACGTCGCCTGAGCTGGCGCCCTGGGCCGTGGGCTTTTTGCCCTCGAATTCGGCGAATAGCATGGCGGGTGACTTGCCCAGGATGTTGACCAGCACGTTGAGGCGGCCGCGGTGAGCCATGCCAATGACGACCTCTTCAACACCCTGGCTGCCGGCATGCAGCATGGTCTCGTGCAGCAGTGGAATCAGGCTGTCACCCCCTTCAAGCGAGAAGCGTTTCTGGCCCACGTAGCGGGTGTGGAGAAATTTTTCCAGGCCCTCGGCTGCCGTCAGCATCCTGAGGATTCGCAAGCGCTCCGGGTCGGATACCTGGTATTCACCACGGGTGCCTTCCAGGCGTTCCTGCAACCAGCGGCGCTTGTCGGTATCGACAATATGCATGTATTCCACGCCGATACTGCCGGTATATACGCGCTTACACAGCTGATAGATGTCTCGCAGGCTCATGCGCTCGGGCGCAAACAGCGTCCCGGTGTCGAATTCGCGATCGAGATCACCCTGGTCGAGGTCGTGCGCTTCCAGTTCGAGATCCGCCACCGGTGGGTGGTGCGGGCTGCCGAGCGGATCAAGCCTCGCGTTTTCATGACCGCGCACGCGAAACGCGTTGACCAGGCGCAGCACGCCTGCCTGCTTATGGTCTGAATAAGCGGTATCGCCGCCCGTGGATGTGCTGCCATCGAGAAACTGCAGCATTCGGAACCGCTCCTGGATTTCGAGATGGCCCCGCTCAGTTCCATTGGCGCCGGGCATTGCGTCGAATACCTTTCGCCACTGCTGCGGCACGCTGTCGGGATCATTGAGCCAATCCTCGTAATAGGCTTCGACAAACGCCGCATTCCCACCCGAGAGGTGCGAATAACGGTAAAACTCTTCGATGGTAGAGCTCAAGCTTGAAACCTCGGATTTTGACTAGCGGACTTAATGTTCAGTTTACCGGCACACCCAGCGCCCCGGAGCGAGGCCGTATTATACATTTACGGTTGTAAAAAATGATGGCGAATGCCCGTGATTGCAAAGTCTTGCGATCCCCATTGATGAACCGGGACCCCGGGAAGACCGGAGCCTGTCAGGCGTCCGAAAATACCAGGTGGCCGGCGTTGACAAGTTTACACAGCGCCTCGTGGTCGGCCGCACTGATGAATTTGGGATCGACCTCTGGCCTGTCCAGGTTGCACAGGTTAACCGCCAGCTCAATGGAGCACCTCACGCACATGCCCACGGCGAATAGTTTCGCCATTGAGTCGGACTCAATCCAGGTCATGCGGGTCCATGGATTGGTGACCAGGGTCTGTCCCTGCTGGATTCGATTGCGCAATTCCGATGGACTCAAATCAGGGCCGGGGTTGACCGGTTCCTGGGCGACACCGAAGTGTGACAGCTGCTGCGCCATGAAAGTGGTAAAACCGGCTTCGTCTTCGAGCACATCACGCAGCATGTCAATGGCGCGCCGTGCACTTTTACTGTCCAACTCCCCGGAACGTATCGTGGCTGAAAGCGGTGGGTCGGTATAGCGGGGGCCGCCTCCAGGGAGCCGTGCGACATGTTCTGCCATCGCGGAGAAAAGGTCCGCCGCAGCAGGGGCCCGCAAACCGACCGACCAGGTCATGCCATCGTCGAGGGCAACGCCGTGGTGTGCAATGTTGGGTGGCAGGTAGAGCATATCGCCGGCATGCACGTCCCACGCCTGTTCCGGCGAAAATGTTTTCAAAACATCCAGCGGACAATCCGCCAGGCGTTCAGGCGAAAAGGACTCCGAAATCTGCCAGCGCTTGCTGCCGCTGGCCTGCACCAGGAACACGTCATACTGGTCCACGTGCGGGCCTGCCGAACCGCCCGTTGCCGCGAAACTGATCATCAGGTCATCCAGGCGCCAGGAGGGCAGGAAATCGAAGTGCGACATAAAAGCCCGCAAGGGAGGGTAGTGCTTCTCAACGTCCTGGACCAGCAACGTCCAGCCGGACTCCGGTAATTCGCTGAACCGGCTTTCTTCGAACGGACCGTGCTCCGGTTGCCAGTTGTTCTTGGGAAACCGGCCCTGAACCAGGCGCGACTCGGCGAATGATTCGCACGCCAGGCCGGCAAGGTCGTGTTCATCAAAGGACGGGAAATCGCGATCAAAAGCGCCGCGCACGAGCAGCGGACGCTTTTGCCAGTAACGGGCCAGGAACGTTTCGACGCTGAGTTCGCCGAATATTCGACTCATGCCGGGATCAGTCCGGCTCGGCGTCGTGCGCCAGGCGCGCGGCAAGGCCCGTGTAGGCTGCCGGCGTCAGCGCCAGGAGTGCTTCGCGGGCGTTTTCTGGAATGTCCAGTTCTGCTATGAAGGCATGCAGTGCTTCGCGCGTGATGGCCTTTCCACGCGTCATGGTTTTGAGCTGCTCGTAAGGATTCTCAATTCCGTAACGCCGCATGACTGTCTGGACCGGTTCCGCCAGGACCTCCCAGCAATGGTCAAGGTCCGCCGCCATTCGTTCCGGATTTGCGCGCAACTTGCCCAGGCCCTTGATTACCGACCGGCAGGCAATCACGGAGTGGCCAAAGGCTGTACCAATGGTGCGTAGCGCGGTGGAATCGCTGAGGTCGCGCTGCCAGCGTGACACGGTGAGCTTCTCCGCGAGCTGACCGAGCAGCGCGTTGGCGGTGCCGAGGTTGCCTTCGGCGTTCTCGAAATCTATCGGGTTGACCTTGTGGGGCATGGTTGAAGAACCGACTTCGCCCTCAATGGTTTTCTGCCCGAAGTAACCCAGCGAAATGTAAGCCCAGGTGTCGCGGCACAGGTCCAGCAGTACCGCGTGGTGGCGGACCATCGTATGGAACAGTTCGGCCATCCAGTCGTGCGGTTCGATCTGCGTGGTATGGCTGTTGTGTGACAAGCCCAGCGATTCGATGAAGCGGCGCGCCAGCGCGGGCCAGTCCAGGTCGGGGTTTGCCACCACGTGGGCATTGAAATTACCCACCGCGCCGTTGAACTTTGCCATTGGCCTCTGCGCCGCGATTTGCCCCGACTGGCGGGCGAGCCTGGCCCTGAAATTCGCCATTTCCTTGCCCATCGTCGTGGGCGATGCAGACTGTCCATGTGTCCGGGACAGCATGGCCGTCTCGGCCAGCACTTTCGCCAGGCCGCCCAAGGCCGTTTCGATTTGCTTTTGCAGCGGCGTCAGCACGGCATCGCGGGCATCGCGAACCAGCAGCGCATAGGCCACGTTGTTGATGTCTTCTGAAGTGCAGGCGAAGTGAATGAATCCGCTCAGCGCGTCCAACTCGGGCAGTTCCGAAAAACGCTCCTGTAAATAGTATTCCACCGCCTTGACGTCGTGGTTGGTCACGGCCTCGATCTGCTTGACCCGTTCAGCGTCCCCGGCACCAAACTGGTCCTCAATGGAATTGATGAATGACAGCGCGTCATCGCTCAGGGCCGGAAACTCGGGCATGGTGGGGTGACCGGCCAGGGCTTTGAACCAGTTGAGTTCAACAATGACGCGATACCGGATCAGGCCAAATTCACTGAAGAACGGGCTGAGTTCCCGGGTTTGCGCGGCATATCTTCCGTCCACGGCGGTGACCGCGGTCAGCGGTGAAAATTGTTCCATTGCGTGTGCGCTTTCGCCTTTGCCAGGCGGCCAGGGGTCCAGGCGTGATAATAACAAGGATTGGGCTGCTGAAGTGCCGGATCGGTATTCAAATGCCCTTCAAGGCGGGGCGTTCAGGGCATGAAAAGCGTATAATCGGCAGGGTCGGAAAGCGCATTATTAACCACCACAACGGACAGCAGAATGAGCAACGCACCAGGCCCGGGTAAAACCCGCACAGAACGCGACAGCATGGGTGAGTTACAGGTGCCCGCCGATGCCCTGTGGGGCGCGCAGACGCAACGCGCGGTCAATAACTTCCCGATCAGCGGCCTGCCCATTCCACGCGCCATGATCCGCGCCATTGGCTTGATCAAGGCCTCGGCAGCAGCGGTCAACGCAGACCTTGGACTGCTTGAATCTGACAAGGCCGAGGCCATTATCACGGCGGCATTGAAAGTTGCTGACGGCGAGTTTGATGCGCATTTTCCGATCGATATATTCCAGACCGGTTCAGGGACGAGCTCCAACATGAACGCCAACGAGGTGATTGCGCGCCTCGTGAATCGGGAAGGGGGCGTCGAGGTACACCCGAATGATGATGTCAACATGTGCCAGAGCAGCAATGACGTCATTCCCAGTGCAATCCAGGTCAGCGCCTGCCTTGTTGCGCGCGACGAGTTGTTACCGGCGCTGGCACACCTGCGCCAGGTGCTGGATCAAAAAGCTGAAGCCCTTGCCGATTCACCCAAGACCGGGCGCACCCACCTGATGGATGCGATGCCGGTAACCTTTGGGCAGGAACTCGGGTCCTGGTCGGCACAGGTCAGGTCGGGAACCAAGCGTGTCAAGAGCGCGTTGAAGCGCTTGCGGCGTCTGCCCCAGGGCGGCACTGCCGTCGGAACCGGCATCAATGCGCACCCGGAGTTTGGGACGCGCGTTGCAGCGGAACTCAAAACGCGCACCGGCATAGCCTTCAAGGCCGCGGACAACTATTTCGAGGGTATCGGCTCGCAGGACGCAGCCGTTGAACTCTCCGGGCAACTCAAGACCATCGCCTGCAGCCTGATGAAGATTTCCAATGACCTGCGCCTGATGAATTCAGGGCCGCTGGCGGGCATCGGCGAAATCGCACTTCCGGCCTTGCAGCCGGGCTCTTCGATTATGCCCGGCAAGGTCAACCCGGTGATTCCCGAAGCCGTGTGCATGGTATGTGCACAGGTCATTGGCAATGACGCAGCGATTACCGTGGGCGGCCAGTCGGGTAATTTTCAGCTCAACGTGATGCTGCCAATGATCGGCTACAACCTCGTGCAAAGCATCGAGATCATGGCCAATGCCAGCCGTTTGCTGGCCGATTCGGCGATTCGCGATTTCCAGGTCAACGAACAACGCATCAAGGATGCGCTGGACCGGAATCCGATCCTGGTGACGGCGTTGAACTCGGTTATCGGGTATGACCTCGGCGCCGCGACCGCCAAGCAGGCTTACCGCGAAGGACGACCGATCCGCGATGTAGCGCGGGAAACCACCGGCCTTGCCGATGAAGAGCTGGACCGGCTGCTGGATCCGCTGGACCTGACCCGCGGTGGAATTAAGAAATAAATCCACTCATTACACGAGTTTCACAAATTACGACCAATCGCATTTTAGGAGCGATCTGAGGCCGCAGGCCGATGGTCGCGATTCGCCTGGCCCGATGAAAGGCCATCATTCTCCCGAATCAGTTGTCCGTTGCCCTGTGACGCAGCCACAAGGCCGCTGCCAGGAAAACTGCTGCCAGCAGCAATCCCATCAGCATGTCCACTGAGAACAAGCGGTCGAGCATATTGCCGATCGTCACCGCATGGTCGAAATCATCGGTAATGGGAATACCCAGCGCCGCGCCGACATTACCGTTGTGCTCACCGCCAGAGATGATCAGCGGGCTGTTGGCGAACCAGTTCCATATCAGCCCGCCGAGGTTGGTCTTGAGGGTGAAGGTCCTCAGGAAGTCTATCCAGATCTGCAGCACGGCAAACACGGCCGGCGGTACCAGGGCGAACAGCAGGGGTATGCGCGGAGAGACCGCGGACACGAACATTAACCAGCCATACAGGGGCAGGGCCCAGAATGCCATGGCCAGGTAGGAGGCCAGTAACATGCCCAGCGGCTTGAACGGGTTGGTCAGGCCCAGGAACAATGTCCACGGGTTTTCGCCCAGCGTCAATACCACGATCGAACTGATAATCGTCAGTGCGAGCATTGTCAGCACGTAAACGACGAAGAAAAAAACTGGCACCACGAACATGGCTGAAAGCAGCTTGGAAGCCAGGGTCAATGTGTCCGATGCGGGCAGCGATTTCCACCACAGGATACTGCGATCCTTGCGGTCGTCGTAAAGCGAACCCAGCAGGTAGAAAAACACCACGATGGCCAGCACAAGGGTAAACAGGAAGCTGTTGAACATCAGCCCCATCTGAATCGCAAATGCACGGTCCCCTGGGTTGGTTTTCTGGGCAATGAACTGGATCGCTTCCTTGAGGGTGTGAAATTCATTGTCGAAGTAGCCGAAGGTGAATATTCCCATCAGGAAGACCACCACGTAAATGCCGCCGATAACCAGTGGAGTCGTGCGGAAAGCACCACGATTTTCCCAGTATTCCCGGACCATCAGGGCCTTGAGGCGGTTCATGCTTCACCCCCGTTGCTCATCGTTGCAACAAACAGGTCCGCCACGCTGGGCGTATGCAGTTCCCCGAGTGCGCTGAGCTTTGCGCGATCCGCATTTTCATACAGAAATATGTGCCTTCCAAACAGTACCCTTTCGAACAGTGGGTTCAATGCACGCGCCGCTTCAATCGTCTCGGGCGTGGCCATCAGCTCGATGTAGCGTTCCTGGACATCATCCATCGTGCAGTCGAGCGCAATTTTCCCTTCCTGGATGAACACCAGGTCGGACAAAATGTGTTCCACTTCCTCGACCTGGTGGGTGGTGATCAGGATGCTGCGCTGCTCATCGAAATAGTCATTCAGCAGGTTGGTGTAGAACTGCTTGCGGTAAAGAATATCGAGTCCCAGCGTCGGTTCGTCGAGCACCAGCAGCCGCACATCAATCGCCATGACGATGGCCAGGTGCAGTTGCGCGACCATGCCCTTGGACAACTGCTTGACCCGGTGATCCATCCTGACCTTGGTGGTCTTCAGGTAGGCCTCGCATTTTTCCCGTCGAAACCTGGGGTGGATTTTTTCAGTGAACTCGAGCAGTTGCCAAACCCGCGCCCAGCGGGGCAATACCGCGACATCGGCAATGAAGCACACATCCTCCATCAGCGCTGCGCGGTCTCGCGAAGGGTCTTTACCCAGGACCTTCAACTCGCCTTCGAAGTTTGTCAGGCCGAGAATTGCCTTGAGCGCCGAAGTCTTGCCTGCGCCGTTGGGGCCAATGAGTCCCACGATACGACCAGCCGGCACTTCGAGGTCAATGCTGTCCACTGCCTTGTACTTGCCATAGCGCTTGGTCAGGCCGCGCGCTTCAATCACGTTCGTCATGAATTAACCTTTGTCCTTTTCATTTGCTTCATCAAGCAATTCTGCGGCGTCCAGACCGAGTTGCCGGATACGGCTGAGCATTGCCGGCCACTCTTCTTGCAAAAACTTTTCTCGTTCACTCTTGATCAGTTGTTTCCTTGCGCCTGCCTTGACAAACATGCCAAGTCCGCGTCTTTTCTCTACCAGGCCTTCGTCAACCAGTGCCTGGTAGGACTTGGAAACCGTAATGGGATTGAGCTGGAATTCAGCCGCCACGGTGCGCACCGAGGGCAGTGCATCGCCCTCCGCCAGGGTCTTGTCCAGGATCATGGCGATGGTGCGTTCCTTTAATTGCCAGTAAATAGGCTGGCTGTCATTCCAGTGGACTGACATCAGTAATTAGCCCCTTCCAAAAATCAGGAGGCTGATACTGAGCTTGCGCCTGGGGCTGGCTTCCGACTGGCTGTTTTGCTCAACGACGGTTTGCTGAACACCCACCGATTGCACTGTTTCCTGTTCTGCGGCTTTGTCTCCTGCGCCGGCAAAGGTCGAAAACACCAGGATCAAGGCGGCCAGCACCGCGATGCGGTTGGAAATTTTAAACGTACTTCTGTGAATTAAACTCATCATGTCCCTGCAGTCCCGAACCGGCAGATACCGGTTTACTTATTCGGTGTTGTAGTGAAGTATAACACCACTACGAATGAATGCAAGGGGTCAGAACGAAATAATGAAACTGGAACCCGCGGTGGGTTCAGGCTCGAGTCATGACGTGGTCACGGCGATCAGCCCCATCTGCTCCAGCTTGAGTATGATTTTCAGGGCTGCCTCATCGGGTGAGATGTCTTTTGTATCGATGGTGACTTCGGCGTGCTCCGGCGCTTCGTATGGGTCGTCAATGCCGGTGAAATGCTTGATCTCGCCACGTCTTGCCTTGGCATACAGGCCCTTGCGGTCGCGCTGTTCGCAGACCTCCAGCGCCGTGGAAACATGCACTTCGCAGAAACCGCCCAACGGCTCAATCTGCTCGCGCACTTCGCGCCTGACGGCGGTATAGGGCGCGATGGGTGCGCAAATGGCCACGCCGCCGTTTTTGGTGATCTCGCTGGCCACAAACCCGATACGCAAGACATTGAGGTTTCGGTGTTCCTCCGAGAACCCCAGTTCCGATGACAGGTTCTTGCGCACGATGTCACCATCCAGCAGCGTCACGGGCCGGTCGCCGAGTTCGCGAAGTTTGATCATCAACACGTTGGCAATCGTTGACTTGCCGGCCCCGGAGAGGCCGGTGAAAAACACCGTGAAGCCCTGTTCGGCGCGCGCCGGGTAACTGCGCCGCAATTCACGGGCGACTTCCGGAAAGGTGAACCACTCGGGAATCTCGAGGCCTTCGTACAACCGCCGGCGTAATTCTGTGCCGTCAATTTCCAGCACTTTTTCGTTTCCAAGGACCTCGTCGGCAGCCACGTATTGTGCGCGTTCCTCGACGTACACCATGGCGCGGAAGGGCACCATCTCGATGCCAATTTCCTGCTCGTGCTCGGCGAGCAGCTTTTGCGCCTCGAAGGGCCCGTAAAATGACTTACCTTCGCTGTCCTTGCCTGGCCCGGCATGATCTCGTCCCACGATCAGGTGGGTGCAGCCGTAATTCCTGCGGATGATGGCATGCCATACGGCCTCGCGCGGCCCGCCCATGCGCATGGCCAGCGGTAACAGGCTGAGCGCCGTGGTTTGTTCAGGGTATCGGTCCAGCACAGCCTCGTAACAGCGGACCCGTGTCAGGTGGTCAATATCCCCGGGCTTGGTCATGCCGACCACCGGGTGAATCAACAGGTTGGCCTGCGTTTCGCGTGCGGCCAGGAAGGTCAGCTCCTGGTGCGCGCGGTGCATCGGGTTGCGGGTCTGGAAGGCAACCACCCTGCGCCAACCGAGCTTCTCGAACTTGGCGCGCAATTCTCCCGGCGAATGCCGCAAATGCTTGCAGTCGTAATGAACCGGGTGTTGCAAACCGCGCAGACGGCCGCCGAGATAGACGGCGCCGGAACGATTCAACAGAAAGTCCACGGCCGGGTGGCGGGTGTCCCGGGTGCCGTAGACTCGTTGCGCTTCTTTTTCCAGGTCGGGTTGCCAGCGGCTCGAGATTTGCAAGACGGCCAGTACCACGCCCTCCGGGTCGCGCAAGGCAATTTCATCACCCTTGTCGAGGCCGGCGGCGAAGTCGTGGCTGACATCCAGCGTGACCGGGATCGGCCACAGGGTGCCATCTGCGAGCCTCATGTCCTGGCAAACCGATTCATAATCGTCCTCGTCCATGAAACCGGTCAGTGGCGAGAATGCAGCGTTCAGCAACATTTCAATGTCGCAAAGCTGACGCGGTTTCAGGTCCCACGAAGGCAGTGTGCCTGCATGCATCTTGAGTTCGCTGTGTTGGTCCTCGGTAACGACCAGGTCAGTCAATTTTCCGCCATACGGCGCGGCCAGTGTCATTCGATTTAATCCACCATTTTGGGACGGCGGATTATAGGTGCTTGGGCGCCGGTAATCACCCCCGGGATCGCGATGCCGGCCGGCGTGTTGCGGGCGGCCTTGAAATATCGGGCAGCGCAACAAGGTCTTGTAACATTCACAAGATACCCAGAGGAGTCATCCATGCCATTTGAGCTTAAGCCCCTGCCATACGCCGAGGACGCGCTCGCACCGGTGATCAGCGCCACGACCATATCGTTTCATTACGGCAAACATCATCGCGGATATGTCAACAAACTGAACAAGGCCGTTGAAGGCAGCGACGATGAAAGCAAGTCGCTCGAGCAACTGATCAACAGCGCCAGCGGTTCGCTGTTCAACAATGCCGCCCAGGTATGGAACCATGATTTCTACTGGCACTCGCTGACACCGCAGGGTGGTGGCCAGCCTGCCGGCGAACTGGGTGAGGCCATCAAGCAGGCCTTTGGATCAGTTGACAGCTTTCGGCATTCTTTTGCCGATGCGGCAAAGTCCCATTTCGGTTCCGGCTGGGCGTGGCTGGTTGCAGACAAAAACGGCGCCCTGAGTATTGTGCACACCTCGGACGCTGATAATCCGCTGCGGCAAGGGCTGACACCGATACTGACGCTCGATGTCTGGGAGCATGCCTATTACCTGGATTACCAGAATGCCAGGGCCAAGTACGTCGACCAGTGCATAGACCGCCTGTTGAACTGGGACCACGCGGCTGCTTGTTATTCAGCACACAGCGCCTAGCTTGTTATGATGTGACCGGTCCGGCCGGACGGACGCTTACGGAGAAAAGTGGTGGATCAACTTTCATTTGACTGGGGTCTGATCATTTCGAACCTGATCCTGATGAGCGTCGCCTACGTGCTGGCCCTGCCGATCGCATGGAATCGCGAAGCCCACGCGCGCTCGGCGGGTCTCAGAACCTACCCCATGGTGGCGCTGGCGACCTGCGCCATGATGCTGATCGGGATAAATGTCCTGAGCAGCACCGGTGCAGAGTCACGCGTCATGCAGGCCATTATTACCGGTATGGGGTTTATCGGCGGCGGCGCCATTTTGAAGAGCGGCAAGCGCATTACCGGCCTGGCGACGGCGTCAAGCCTGTGGGCCACCGGCGCCATGGGCATCGCGGTTGCATGGCAGCGCTACGAAATGGCGGTTCTGTTGAGCCTGATGACCTTTGCCACGCTGCAGTTTGTTTCGCCGGCCAAGAAATTGGTAGAGAACAATCAGAAGGAAGATTGAACTGCTCTCGTTGATCGGCGGAAATTTCGATCCGTGTCAGGCAGCTGCCTGCAAAAGTTTTCTTAGCTGTTGTTTCAATTCCTGCTTGGCGGGCTTCGCCTGGCGGTAGACCTCTTGCGCCCTGAAGAATTCCAGCGACTTGATGTCCACGATTTCCGGTGCGATGAAGATATCGGGCTGCACTCGACGCAGCTTCTCGCCTACGATCGCCTGTTGCATGATGGTGACCGAATTGAACAGGGTTTCAAAATAGCCGGGTATCGAATTGTCCGGCCTGGTGCGCGAGCCGGTTACGTCCACCGCGATGATCAGGTCACAATCGTCCGTCAACAAATCGAACGGAACCGGGTTCACCGTGCCACCGTCAACCAGCACCTTGTTGTTGTGCGAGACCGGGCGGAACACGCCGGGAATCGCCATGCTGGCCTGCACGGCGGGCAGCAACTCGCCACTGTCAATGGCGACTTGTTCACGTGACCACAGGTCGGCGGCGACGATGGTCAGCGGGATATCGAGTTGCTCGAAATGGTTGCCATCGACGGCCTTGTAAATGCGATCGACCAGGCGTTCGCTGGCCAGCAGCCCGCCGCTGCCCAGTTCCACCTCGAGCAGGTCTGTCCAGCCGACCGCATCGTCCGACAACAGGCTTTCGATCGGGCCATCAGATTCGCTGACAAACAGGTCATCAATCAGCTTGCGAATGTTCGCGGTGGACATACCGCCTGAGTACAGCGCGCCGATCACGGCGCCAATGCTGGACCCGGCAATCCGGTGCGGTCTCAGGCCTTCTTCCTCGAGAGCCTCGAGAATCAGCACATGGGCCAGGCCGTTGGCGCCGCCTGAGCCGAGCGCCAAACCGATGCGCGGTGCCGCGCTGCCGGAATTGTCAGGGCTTCGGGCCAGCACAGAGTCGGGCGCTACAGCCGTCACAGTAGCTGCGGAAATACCAGCCACGAACTGGCGGCGGGATAATGAAGTGTGAGGCATGCTTGATTTCACCATGAAGGGATGGAACAGAATCGCAATAGGGTAGCAAAATGGCGCGCCCGGCAGGATTTACTCGCGACATCCATGTCGCTCGCCTTCGCACAGCTCAGGTCGCAGCGCTTCGCTTGCGCGTCCAAAACGGCTGTCCTGCCGTTTTGTCGAACCCCGGGCGAATCTTCGATTCACCAGTTCGCCTCCTGCTACGAGCACCCCAAACAAAAAAACCGCCAAAAAGGCGGTTTTCTTGTTTGGCGCGCCCGGCAGGATTCGAACCTGCGGCCCCCAGATTAGGAATCTGGTGCTCTATCCGACTGAGCTACGGGCGCGTTGAAGTTCCGCATTGTACTGGCGACATGGCGATTTTGAAATTCAGATTCCTGAATCTTGCGCTTTCATCTCATGACTGCGCGGCAGCCAGGCACTCCCGGGCGCGCAGTTCAATGGCGTCCCAGTCTGAGCGCACCATAAATTCCGGCGCGAACAAGGGCGCAACAAAACCCACCGCATATGCACCCGCGCGAATCCATTCACCGGCATTGTGCTGGTCCGCGCCGTTGGTTGGAACAATCTTCAGGAAGGGCAAAGGTCCGAGGATCGCCTGCACGTAAGACGGCCCGCTGGCCGGGGCCGGGAACAGCTTGCAAAAGGTCGCGCCAAAACGATGCGCCTGGAGCATTTCGGTGGCCGTGTGGGTGCCCGGAAAGCTGGCCACGTTTAAATCTTTGGCAGCGCGAATGACGGGTTCATCGACCACCGGTGAAACCAGGAATTGCGCACCATTTTCAACAGCCTTGTGTGCCTCTTCGGTGGTTAGTACCGTGCCGGCACCAACCGTGACATCACCGCGCGAGGCAAAGTCCCGGATCAACTCGAACACGCCTGGAACAGTGAGAGTGAATTCAATGAGTTTGAAGCCACCGCGTATGGCTGCCTCCATGGCGAGCGCGGCCTTTTGCTGATCGTCGGTGCGCAGGATCGCGGTGGCTTTCTCGGCGCCCAGTTGTTCAATGATGTGCTTAATGCCCATGGGCCAAGTCTGGCAGTGGGCCTGAGCATTCGCAAGCTTTCAAATATCGGCTGCGCACTTCACAATGCAAGGCGTGCTGAACTACAACGAAGAACAACGTGATTTTTTGCAGGGCGTGCACGGTGAGGCGGCCGCAATGGCCATGCGAATACTCTCTGACATGGCTCGTGTCGAGGGTGTGCGGGATTTTGTGGCGGTCACCTCGGCGCACGTGGATGGTTGTGTCTACCACGGTGACACTGGCTGCTACTTTGCCGAGAAACTCGCTTCCGCCGGGGCGCGGGTGCGGATACCGACCTCGCTGAACGTCGGCGCCATGGACCTGAGGCAACCGTCCAATGTCCTGCTCGAGGGCGCTACGCGGGACCTTGCCATCCGTCAAATGAACGCTTATGTCGCGATGGGTTGTACTCCCAGCTGGACCTGTGCGCCTTACCAGGCGGGCTTCCGGCCCTCACCGGGAGAGCAGGTTGCGTGGGCCGAGAGCAATGCAGTGGTGTTCGCCAACTCGGTACTGGGCGCGCGAAGCAACCGCTACGGAGACTTCCTCGATATCTGTTGTGCGATCACCGGCTATGCGCCCAACAGTGGTTTGCATCGCCCGGAAAACCGGTTGGCCACGCTGGTCATCGATGCAAGCGGACTGTCACGCAGCCTGAAGAAACGGGACGATTTCTACCCGGTGTTGGGGTGGTGGCTGGGTCACACCGTGGGTGCCAAAGTGGCAGCCATTGTTGGCCTGCCGCTTGACGTTTCTGAGGACAGGCTCAAGGCGCTTGGCGCGGCGGCCGCATCGACCGGCGCCGTGGGCCTGTTTCACGTGGTTGGTGTGACACCCGAGGCGCCGACGTTGGAACGGGCACTGGGCGGCGCCGAAGCTGTGAAGCGCATCGTGCTGAACCGCGAGATTTTACTCGACACGCATCGTCGAATGAGTCCTGCCGGGGACGAGCAACTGGATGTCGTGGCGCTGGGCAGTCCACATTTTTCAATATCCGAATTCAAAGTGTTGCTGGGCCTGTTGAAGGGCCGCAAGGCCGCGATTCCAATATATGTCTGCACCGGGCGCCACGTGATCGACGAACTTGGCCCGCTGGGTTTATTGAATGGCCTGGATGCAAGCAATATCACGGTCGTCGCGGACACCTGTGTGGTGGTGACACCGGTGCTCAGTTCTGATGGCGGTGTATTGATGACCAACTCAGGTAAGTTCGCCCACTACGGAAAATCGCTGACCGGTCACGATGTCGTGTTCGGCAGCCTCGAGGAGTGCGTCAACAGCGCCATCGCCGGTCGCGTGATTCGCGACAAGGCAGCCTGGGGGGTGGCGTGAGTACCAGCAGCCGGGTTTTGGTCGCGGGCGAAGGGCAGGGCGAGGTGCTTCACCTTGGCGAGGGGATCAGTTTTTGGGGCGCCGTTGATCCATTGAACGGGACCATCATTGATCAGCGACATCCCATGGCCGGGCAAGGCATTGGCGCGAGGGTGCTCGTCATGAACCGCGCGGTGGGATCAAGCTCCGGCAGTGCCATCTTGCTGGAGACATTGCATCGAGGCTGCGGGCCGGCTGGAATAGTGCTTGCAGAGGCAGACCAGATCCTGACGCTGGGCGCCGTCGTGGCCCGGGAAATGGGCTACGGCGTTATCCCGGTTGTGCAACTCGATGCGGTATTTTTTGAGCGCTTGTCCGGCGTGGTCTCAATTGATTCCGAAGGAATTATTGAATCCGTTCGTTAAGCCGGTTGAACCCCCTGCCACGCTGCGGCACAATGCCACTCCCGTTGCCTGGAGCATTTTGGTAACGGTTCTATGGTGGCTCCCGTTTGTCACCTCGCGGCGACTCATTGTGAACCCCGTCAGGCCCGGAAGGGAGCAGCGGCAGCAGTGAAATCGGGTGCCGGGGAACGGCGGGCGGGGGCCGCCACTCAATCTGCTATAGTGATCAGGTAATGATTTTCCAGGCGCCAATTCATTGATTCAGTCCAAATGAGCTACCAGGTACTGGCGCGTAAGTGGCGCCCCAAAATTTTTGAAGAACTGGTCGGCCAGGAGTCGGTTGTCCGGGCGCTGGTCAACGGCCTGGATCATGACCGTGTGCACCATGCTTTCCTGTTTACCGGCACCCGCGGCGTGGGCAAGACCACGCTGGCGCGAATCCTCGCCAAGTGCCTCAATTGTGAGGCCGGCGTTACTTCGAAGCCTTGCGGGGAGTGCGGCAGCTGCGTGGATATCGACGAAGGACGGTTCGTTGACATGATGGAAATCGACGCCGCGTCACGAACCAAGGTTGACGACACCCGTGAACTGCTTGAGAGCGTCCAGTTCACACCTACACGGGGCCGCTTCAAGGTATACATCATCGACGAAGTGCACATGCTCTCAACCAGCAGCTTCAATGCGCTGCTGAAGACGCTCGAAGAACCACCCCCGCATGTAAAATTCGTTTTGGCCACCACCGACGCGCAGAAAATTCCGGTGACCATTCTATCGCGCTGCCTGAAGTTCAATTTGCGGCGCCTGTTACCCAACCAGATCAGCGACTATCTCGAAAAAATTCTCAGTGCTGAATCGGTTGAGTCTGAACCGGCCGCTGTGTCGAGGATTTCCCGGGCAGCCGACGGCAGCATGCGGGACGGGCTGAGTCTGCTAGACCAAGCCATTGCCTACGGGGGAGGCAAGCTCACCGATGAAGACGTCGCAAATATGCTCGGCAGTGTCGACCACGCGCACATTGCATCCATGCTCCGGGCCGTGGCGTCAGCCGATGCACAGCAGGTGCTGGAGCTGGTCGCGGAGCTTGCAGCGCAGGCGCGCGATCTCGAATCGGTGCTCGAGGAAGTTGCTGAGGTCTTGCACCGGATCAACCTCGTGCAGCTGGCGCCGGAATACCAGGATCCCGAACGCAGTGATTGGGAATCCATTGTGCAACTGGCGGACTTGTTGTCTGCCGAAGACGCGCAGCTCTTTTACGAGGTCGCCATCCACGGCGCGCGTGACCTGGGTCTCGCACCGGACCCGAGAACGGGCCTGGAGATGGCATTGTTAAGGATGCTGGCATTCAAGCCATTGGAAGAACCAGGTTCCGGACATGCCCAGCAAAAACAACCCGCCACGGCCAGTCCACCCAAGGCGGCCGGCAAAGCCGCCGCGCCAGCCCGGACGAAAACTGCAGAATCCGTTGCTTCCGGGCAGGATGCTCAGAACAAGCCGCGGTTCAAGGCACCGAGGGACTCAAAAGACTGGCACGGCTTGATGCCGAAACTGCGACTCAGCGGCCCGGTCAGGGAGTTGGCTCGTAATATCGAACTGGAATCATGTTCCGGCGACCGCTGGCAGTTCCTGATTCCGGATTCGGTCAGGCACTTGGGCTCGCGGGCCCTGGTGCAGAAACTCCAGACCGAGCTTTCCAGCCAGCTGGGACAGGCCATCAGCCTGCACGTACATACCGCCTCCGAGCCGCTGACAACCCCGGCGGTGGTCGGCGAGCAGGCATCGCAGCAGCGATTGAGCGAGGCAGAGCGCGCCATTTTGCAGGATCCGACCGTGCAGGAATTGCAGGAAGGCATGGGCGCGGAGATTGTCAAGGATTCCATCCAGCCATTGCAGTAAAAGGCGCTTTTCGGAGGAACAGGATGTGAAAGGAAATATCGCAGGCCTTATGCAGCAGGCCCAAAAAATGCAGCAGGAAATGCAGCGTGCCCAGGAAGAACTCGCCACGCTGGAAGTCACGGGGCAAGCCGGCGGCGGCATGGTCAAGGTGGTCATGAACGGCAAGCACGCGGTTCGCAGGGTCACCATTGACCCGTCACTTTCTGATGATATCGAGATGCTGGAAGACCTCGTGGCCGCCGCGGTAAACGATGCTGTCAACCGGGTTGCCACGGAAACCCAGGAGCGCATGGCCGGGATGACGGCTGGATTGCAGTTGCCACCCGGAATGAAGCTTCCGTTCTGATCGTCGTCGGATCAAAGCATGACGGCCCAACCCCTGCTTGAACAGTTGATCGATGCCCTGCGTTGCTTGCCGGGTGTTGGTCCCAAATCTGCGCAACGCATGGCCTTGCACCTGCTTGAACGGAACCGCGAAGGTGGTGTCCGCCTGTCCGAAGTCATGGCACAGGCAATGCAGGAAATTGGTCGCTGCGTGGAGTGTCGTGACCTGACCGAATTTGAACGTTGCGGCATCTGCAGTAACCAATCCAGGGACCGCCGCCAACTGTGTATTGTCGAATCACCGGTTGACGTGCTGGCGCTCGAGCAGGCGACGACTTTCAGAGGCGTCTACTTTGTCCTGTTGGGCCGGCTTAGCCCGCTGGACGGAATCGGCCCGGCCGAACTGGGCCTCGATCAACTCGCGACGCGGTTCGAAGAATCGCCTCCGGAAGAAATCATCGTGGCAACCAACCCGACCGTCGAGGGTGAGGCTACAGCCTATTACCTGCAGCGCATGGCGGCCAAACATGACATTCCCGTTTCCATGATCGCGCATGGTGTTCCGCTGGGCGGCGAGCTTGAGTACACCGATCAAACGACCCTTGCGCATGCTTTTGGAACCCGGCAACGGGTCGCCCCGGAACCCGTCAAAGACTGACTGCAGCTTCACGCGCTGCCTGGCAGCAGTCAGCCCCGGGCGGTCCTGTCACCCGGGGCCGAAAGCCTCAGTCGGAATCTTCAGAGGCGAGCTGCGTTTCACCGTCCAGCATGATGACACCGCGGTTCAGGTCTATCGTCCTGACGCCAATTCCCTTGACGTTGACCAGTTCGTCGATGTGCTGGAATTGCCCGTTCGACTCGCGGTAGGCGACAATCGCTTCGGCTTTTTTGAGCCCGACGCCTTTCAGGGCCTGGGCCAGTTCTTCTGCACTGGCCGTGTTGACATTGACCACGCTGGCAGCCCAGGCCATGACACTGAAAAGTGCGCTGAGCACAAATGTAAAAAAGACTTTCATGGTGTCCTCCCTTGTTGATGATTTTGCAGAATCCCGGTGATTCCGGAAGTCAGCGTTCAGGCTAGGAATTTCGCGAAGGGTGCGATAGCGGCAATCGCTGCGGACCGCCGTCGGAGATTTGCTTTTCGGTTGCAGAATTTGCTCTCAGGTTTTGAGAATGCGATGCGCTCTAATACGCTCATCACGTTAAGGAGTCGGCCCATGAATGCGAAAAAAGATCTGATTGGAAAAACCATTTCTGGCCTCGTGGCGGTCCAGGACTGCGATGATGAACCCGTCAAAATCTGGATGCTGCAATTCACCGACGGCACCCACATCGAGTTCGTTTCCCCACAGGCCAGGCGCCGCATCAGGGTGGCGGCTCGTGGTGTCAGGCGTCGTCCCGGCGCCCATCCGCCTGAAGCTCAACTGGCGCTTAATGTGGCGTGAAATGTTATCCACAAAAACTGTGGATAACCCTGTGAGCAAAACCACGGTGTCACAAGCGCGGTGTGGCCAAGTCCGGATTGGTTAAAAATTGACCAACTGAGTTTTGCATATTAAAAATCAATAACTTAACTGGAGCAGCACGAATCGGCGCGGAAAAAAAAGACTGTCATCAAATCGAAATATGAACAATCAGTTACTTGTGTATAAACAATTCAAACCAGTTCTAACTAAACGCGATAAGTGATTGATTAAATGCCAGCTGCGAGGAGATCAATTCGACCAGGGAATCCTGTCAGATCGGGCTTGACCTGGATCACCCAGCGACGGCTTCGATCTGGTCGTACCACGCCTCCAATTGATCGAGTATATGTAACTGCCCAGGCCTGGCTGGTGGCGGCTGCTCGCGGAGCTCGCGAATTCGCTGGCGCATTTCCATCATTCCGGGGTGCCCATGTAGAGGCGGGTCTGTGAGCCGTTGGCGACGATCATGCTGCCAGCGTTCGGCCTCGGCCGGGTTCAGCGTTTCCGGGTAGTTGCGTGCGCGAAATCTGAACAGTAACTCGGGCAGGCGCGCATCCCGGAATGGCCATTCGGTGGAGGCAATCTCCGTCGGGTCCATGTCCACCAGGCGGTTCATCAACGCCCGGTCAGCGTGGCTGAAAAAGTCGCCGCCATAGAGCATCAATTCAGGATCCCTGGGTTCGTTGTCGAATGGACGTTCAAACACCTCCATGACCTTGTAGCGGATCGCTTCGATGTCTTGCAGGATTCGTGCGGCATGCGCATGGCACTGGTCGACGTCGAGCCCAATCCTGCTGGTGTCCACGCCGCGCAGGGTCTGAATCGGCGCCAGCATCGGCACCTTGTTGCTGTGAATCGCCTTGAGTGGAATCCGTTCGTGGTCATCAGGCAAATCCGCTGCCGGCGTGAACACCAGGTCCGCAATCGACTCTGCCGGCTCGTTGATCAAGGCAGAAGGGTCTGCATGCAGGTCAATGGCGATGACGGATTTCGGTCTACCGGGCACCAGCGCCAGTGGCAGGAACAGCCCGGTGCATCCACGGCTGGCTGCAATACGCCCGCTGGTATGCACAAGCGGCTGAGGCTGTGACACGTCGAGCAAGGCGATGGCTGTTTTCTGGTTTCGAAGTCCCAGCGCCCATTCAAACAACCTTGGTTGCGCCTTCCTGATCAGCCGCGCCAGCGCCAGGGTTGCTTTGACATCGGCCAGCGCGTCATGCGCCTCGCCATGCTCAATGCCGTTCGCCTCGGTCAGGTGCTCGAGTCTGAAACTGGCCTGGCCCTGGTCATTGCGTGGCCAATTGAGCCCGTCGGGCCGCAGCGCGTAACACATACGTGCGAGGTTGATCAGGTCCCAGCGGGAATTACCATGCTTGTACTCGCGTTCGTAGGGGTCCCTGAAATTCCGGTACAACAGGTGACGCGTAAATTCGTCATCGAAGCGAATGCTGTTATAGCCTGCACTGCAGGTTCCAGGTTGCATCATTTCTCCGTGCACGCGGCGAGCAAACTCAGCCTCGCAAACGCCTTCCGCCAATGCCTTTTGTGGCGTGATGCCAGTCACCAGGCAGGCATCCGGGTTGGGCAGCATGTCATCGGCCGGGGCGCAGTACCACGCGACCGGCTCGCCGGTGATTTCCAGTGACATATCGGTACGGATGGCTCCGAATTGTGCCGGCCGGTCCAGCGCCGGGTGCGTTCCGAAAGTCTCGTAGTCGTGCCAAAGAAAGGTCTCGACGGCGGTCATGGATCGATGCGCTCAACGGGTCCGTGCCGGTGATCCAGCGTGATGACATGATCAGCCCAGGAGCGGCAGTTTTGCTGGGCGTGAATACACCATCGCTGGAAGGGCGCCAGGAACGCCGCGACTTCGTCGCGGGATTTCAGCCACGGACGTTCCAGCTGGCATTCCTGGGCCCAGCGCCACTCGATGATGGTTTCCCAGTCCGGCGCGACCAGCTGCCAGTTCAGATCAAGTAGCGGTGTGAGCAATTCCGAATACTGCCCAAGCGCCCGGTTCACCCAGGTCCGCCAAGTCGCGTGCGGGTCACTTTGAATTTCCATTGCGTTGACCGGCGCCACCAAGTCGCTCTCAGCCTGGGGCGGAACACCGACAATCCACCCTTCCAGAAAAACAAGCTCCGGAACGTGGTTTTTCATGACGAACCTGCCGCGATTTCGGCGCTCGTCCTGTTGCTTGTCAAACAGGGGGATTTCAATCTCCTCGTGGCCTGGATTTTTTAACTGTGCCAGGTGACTGGCCAACAGCTCGATGTCGTGAGTGCCCGCAACGCCGCGGTTGGCGAGCAGCGGGTGCACCGCATCTGCCAGGCTCATGCGTTGCGCCCTTGGCAGGTAATAATCGTCCAGCGACAGCACCATTGTAGCGTCGATCCGGGCGGCGCATGCCCTGGCCAGCGTGGTCTTGCCGGTTCCCGGAGCGCCGCCCAGGCCGATGGTGAGCGGTCGCCTGGCAGGCAAGGTTTCCAACAGCTGCGAGACAGTACGCTCCAGTTCACGTGATGCCTGTTCAGGCAGTGAATCTTTGTCGGCTGCGATAGAATACCGGGGCATGCGGTCATGGTACTGAATATTCAGAATCTTTAGGAGAAAAGGCCAGATGAAACCGGCGCAGGATGCTTTCACGGAACTGTTGGAACTGGTGAAGCTTGAACAACTCGAGGTAAACCTGTTTCGGGGTGAAAGCCGCGATATCGGCACCAGCCGCGTATTCGGCGGACAGGTCCTGGCACAGGCCGTTCTGGCGGCCAGCGAAACCGTCGATGAGCGGCTTATCCATTCTCTGCACGCCTATTTTTTGCGCGCAGGTGATGACCAGTCACCCATCGTTTATAACGTTGACCGCAGCCGGGATGGCCGCAGCTTCACCGCGCGGCGTGTCGTGGCGATTCAGCATGGCCGCCCGATTTTCACGCTGTCGGCGTCTTTCCAGTTACAGCAGGACGGACTCGAACACCAGACTCCCATCCCCGAAGTGCCGCCGCCGGAATCGATCGATGTTCGTGACGAAATCCCCAGTGAAGACCTTGAGCGCGCGCCGCAAAAACTTCGGCGCTGGTTTTCCCGCTTCGGGCCTTTCGAATTCAGGGTGGTGGTTGACCAGAACCCTTTTGATCCGCAACCGATGCCTCCAGTTAAACAATTATGGTTCAGGCTCAGGGGCCACGTCGGCGACGGCCAGGTAATCCAGCGTGCTTTGCTGGCCTATGCATCTGACTTTCACCTGGTGGGCACGGCCACGCTGCCGCATGGCATTTCATTCATGAAGAACCATTTGGCCATGGCGAGCCTGGACCACGCGATGTGGTTTCATCGTGATGTGAACCTGGATGAGTGGCTGCTTTACACCTGTGACAGCCCTAACGCCAGCGGTGGCAGGGGCCTGGCCAGGGGCATGATTCATGACCAGGATGGTCGCCTGGTCGCGAGCACCGCACAGGAAGGTATGATCCGGGTTAAAAAAGATTAACGGAGAATTGAAATGGCAATTGAGAAAGCAACATTTGGCGCCGGCTGTTTCTGGGGCGTTGAAGTGCGCTTCCGCGAAGTGGCTGGCGTGGTAGATGCGGCCGTGGGTTACATGGGCGGACATACCGAAAACCCGACTTACAAGGACGTCTGCACCGGCAGAACAGGCCATGCCGAGGTGGTGGAGCTTGACTTCGACACGGAGCAGGTCAGTTACGATGATCTACTCGAGGTGTTTTTCAGCAGCCACAATCCGACAACGCGAAATCGCCAGGGGCCTGATGTCGGCACCCAGTACAGGTCGGTGATATTCACCCGCGGCGAAGAGCAGCAACGCCTGGCGCTGGCCGCGGTCAACGCCGCCAATGACTCAGGTCGCTGGAATCAGCCGGTCGTTACCGAAGTGACCGCAGCCGGCGCGTTCTGGCGCGCCGAGGAGTATCACCAGCAATACCTGGCCAAAAACGAGAACGCTTTCTGTCACGTCTGACCGCGACGCAGGCCATGCTGCCGAATAGCGGCTCAGGCTTTTTTCAGCTTCGAGACGATAAACAACAGGATGATGGCGCCGATCGTGGCGGTAATGACCGAGCCGATGATGCCCGCACCTACGGTAATGTTGAGTAATCCGAACAGGAAGCTGCCGATGGCCGCGCCGATGATTCCGATGATGATATTCATCAGCAATCCCTGGCCGCCGCCCTTCATGATATTGCCAGCCAGCCAGCCTGCCACGGCACCTACCAACAGTGAAACCAGTAATCCTTCCATTTGTCTGCCTCTTGTTTATGTGTTAATTAGCGGTCGTGGAAATGGAGATTCCGAATCGACAGTGTAACCAATATACGCGGCAATATTCGCGGTCGTTGACCATGAAAGTCCAGTCGAGAACCGTAATGGACCGATTCCTGGCCCGCGTGATCCGGCCAGCGATCCTGTATCGCGCGGCGCTTCTATGCGCCGTCCTGGCGTTGCTGCCCGTCACCGCACTTTCCCAGGTTTACAAGTACACCGATGAGGACGGCGTGGTGCACTACACCAATATCAAGCCGCGTTCCGAAAGACAGTATGCGACGCTCAATTTTCCCTGTTATGCGTCTGACCCGGACTGCCGGGCCGTTGACTGGGAACAGGTGCCGTTGAAAACCACGCTGTTCGATGACGAGATCAGCCGCGCCTCGGCACGCTACGCCGTGGACGAATCATTGATCAGGGCCATCATTCACGCCGAGTCGGCCTACCAGTCTGAGGCGAGGTCGCCGAAGGGCGCCCAGGGGCTGATGCAGTTGATGCCAGAGGTACAGCAGGAACTCGAGGTGCTGGACCCTTACCATCCGGAAAGCAATATCGACGGTGGCACCTACCACCTGTCGCGCATGTTGACCCTGTTCGATGGCGACATGGACCTGGCCGCTGCGGCCTATAACGCGGGGGAGGGGGCCGTTCAGAGGCACGGCGGGATTCCGCCCTATGCCGAGACGCGCGAGTATGTCAGGCGTATCCGTATCCTTTACCGCCGCTATTCCGCCGCTCGAAGCTGAAAGACCAGATCAGTAAATCAACCTGGCGCCGCGCACTGATTCAAGTTCACCGAGCGCCGCAACGAGTTCCTCGCACGGTTTGACCGTCCACTCATTTCCCAGCTCCAGGCTGGCCCGGGCACGCGCATTTCGGTATTCAACCATCACCCTGGCGTTGCCGTCGAGGTAGGGCGCAAAGGTGGATTGCAGAACCGGGCTGAGGGTCTCGACCGGTCCCTGGACAGCGATTTTCAAGCCGCGCGCGAAATGCGACTTGGCCTGCGACAGTGACATGACCTTGGAAGCGGTTATCCGGTAGCCGCCGGAAAAGTCATCCGCACTGACCTTGCCCTCGACGACGATCACCTGGTCCTTATCCAGCAGGTCCGCGTAGAGCCCGTAAATTTCGTCGAACAGCGCAACTTCGATCTGCCCGCTATGATCCTCGATGGCGATAAACCGTCCCCGGCGGCTGCGGCGCCTTAAATTGGTCACCAGGCCGGCAAGCACCATCGGCGTGCCGCGCTTGCCATAACTCTTGCCATTGCCTTCCTTGTCGCGCGGGATGCGTTTTTCCAGGTCGCCGAGGCGGCAGCTCGTGAATTGCTTGAGGTCGGGCCGATGGTACTTGACCGGGTGTCCCGACAGGTACAGGCCGAGCGACTCCTTTTCGGCCTGCAACCTCTGCAAAACCGGCCACTGGGGAATTTCACCGTGCACCCGCGTGTCCGGAGGCGCGGCCTTTTCGGCGAGACCAAACATGTCGTTTTGCCCGGACTCCCGGTCGCGCTGGGTTTGTTCCGCTGCCTGCAGGACAACCGGCAATTCATGCAGAAGCCTGGCGCGGTTGCGGTCGGGGTCCAGATTGTCCATCGCGCCGGAGCGAACCAGCGTCTCCAGCACCCGCCGGTTGACCTTCTGGTGGTCCACGCGGCAACAGAAATCGTCAAGGTCGACAAATGGCCCGCCAGTAGTGCGTTCATTAGTGAGCGACTCGATGGCGCCGCGTCCGACGCCCTTGATGGCCCCCAATCCGTAAAGAACGTTCGAATCGTCACGCATGGTGAAGGCATACTCAGAGCGATTGATGTCCGGACTGTTGACGTCCAGCCCCATGGCCCTGCATTCGACAATCATCGCTGCAATCTTGTCGGTATTGTCCATGTCGGCGGACAGAACCGCGGCCATGAACGCCGATGGGTAATGGGCCTTGAGCCATGCGGTCTGGTAGGCGATCAGCGCATAGGCGGCAGAGTGCGACTTGTTGAAACCGTAGCCGGCGAACGTTTCCATCTGGTCGAAGATGTAGTTGGCATTGTCATCAGTCAGGCCGCGCTCGACCGCGCCCTGGACGAATATCAGGCGTTGCTTGGCCATTTCCGATGGCTTTTTCTTGCCCATGGCTCGGCGCAGAATATCGGCATCGCCGAGCGTGTAACCGGCCAACTCCTGGGCAATCTGCATGACCTGTTCCTGGTACAGGATGACGCCGTAGGTCGGCTGCAGGATGGTTTCGAGCTTGGGGTGCGGATAGCTGACCATTGAGCGGCCATGCTTGCGGTCAATGTAATCACCGACCATGCCCGATTCCAACGGCCCGGGGCGAAACAGGGCCACCAGTGCCACGATTTCATCGAAGGTATCGGGTTGCAGCCGCCGGATCAGGTCCTTCATACCCCGCGATTCGAGCTGGAAAACGGCCGAAGTGCTGCAGGCGCACAGCAGGCGGAACGTTGCCTCGTCATCAAGCGGCAGTTCTTCCAGGATTAACGGTGACTCACCCTTGTTTTTGCGCAATCGGTTAACCGTCTGCATCGCCCAGTCAATGATGGTCAGCGTGCGCAGGCCGAGGAAATCAAACTTGACCAGGCCGATGGTTTCGACATCGTCCTTGTCAAACTGGGTCACCACGTTGCCGCCGCCCGGTTCACAGTAAAGCGGTGTAAAGTCGGTCAGCGCCGATGGCGCAATGACCACGCCGCCGGCGTGCTTTCCGGCATTCCGGGTCAGGCCTTCGAGTGACCGGGCCAGCTCGAGAATCGCCCGCGTATCCTCTTCTTCGTTGACGCGCCTGGCCAGTTCCTGTTCCTGCGCGATGGCCTTTTCAAGCGTGATGCCCAGTTCCATCGGGATCAGCTTGGCAATGCTGTCGACAAAGCCATAGCCGTGGCCCAGCACGCGGCCGCAATCGCGCACCACGGCGCGCGCGGCCATGGTGCCGTAGGTGATGATCTGGCTAACCTGGTCCCGCCCGTAGGTGTTGGCGACATAGTCAATGACCAGGTCGCGTTTCTCCATTCAAAAGTCGATATCGAAGTCCGGCATGGATATTCGTTCGGGATTCAGGAATCGCTCGAACAGCAATTCGTACTGCAGCGGGTCCAGCCCGGTAATGCCGAGTACATAGGCGACCAGAGAACCGGCGCCGGAACCGCGTCCCGGGCCTACCGGAATACCTTCCTTCTTGGCCCAGCGGATAAAGTCGGCCACGATCAGGAAATACCCGGGAAAGCCCATGTTGTTGATGACGCCCAGTTCCAGCTCAAGGCGATCCCGGTAATCTTGTACCTGGTAGCCTTCGGCAGGCCCCCGTGAATCGAGCACATCATTGAGTGCTTTTTCGGAGACGTTCTTCAGAAACTCCTCGGCGCCCTGGTTTTCCGGGGTTGGAAAGGCGGGCAGATAGTATTTGCCGAACTCCAGCTCAAGGTTACAACGCTTGCCTATCTCGACGGCGTTTTCAAGCGCGCCGGGTAAATCGGAAAAAACGTCCTGCATCTCTTCCGGGGTTTTTAAATATTGTTGATCTGAATAGCGCTTTTCCCTTCTCCGGTCGGCCAGTTGGCGGCCGTCATGAATGCAGACCCTGGCTTCGTGGGCCTTGAAATCACTGGCATCCATGAAACGCACATCATTGGTGGCGACCACCGGGCAGGACAGCATCTTGGCCAGGTGCAGCGCTTGCTGTTCATGCGTGCGCTCCTGCTCGCGGCCCGTGCGTTGCAATTCGATGTAAAACCGGTCGGGGAACTCCCGCATCCATCCTTCCGCCAATTGCCGCGCGCGGTTGGGGTGGCGGTTGCACAATGCCTGGCCGACGTCCCCCTCGCGACCGCCGGACAGTGCAATCAGGCCCTCGGAGTGCGGGCCGATCCAGTCTCGCCGCAGGTAGGCGATGCCATGGTGCTGGCCCTGCTGGTAAGCGCGGCTGATCAGCTGGCACAGGTTCAGGTAACCCGTGCGATCCTGGCATAACAGCACGGCCCTGGTCGGGTGGTCCGGGTCATCGGGGTTTTGCAACAAGACATCGGCGCCTGCAATCGGCTTGATTCCGGCATTGATCGCTGCACGGTAGAACTTGACCAGCGCAAACAGGTTGTTCTGGTCGGTGACCGCGATTGCCGGCATGCCCCTGTCGCGTGCTGCGGCGACCAGCTTTTTCAGGCGCAGCGTACTGTCCACCAGCGAGAATTCGGAATGAAGGTGCAGGTGGACGAAGGTAGAATTCATTAATTTCAGGTGAATAGTTTCGGCGCGCAGGAAGGCTCACATTATACGTCCGGTAGCCGATTGCACCAGCATCCATTCGAGGTAATTCTGGCCATCAATATAGCTGGCATTCTGGCGGGGCCGGAGGCTTGAGTCATACGGTCCGGCTATGGTATTGTGCGCGCCCTTGCGTAACCCCTTGCAAGGCTTCAGAAATGGGCGCGTAGCTCAGCGGGAGAGCACTACGTTGACATCGTAGGGGTCGGCAGTTCGATCCTGCCCGCGCCCACCATTTTCGTGAAGCGAAAATGGTTCAAATATGAGAAAGATGGCGTATCCTGAAGGGCGCTGGGCGCCTTTTTTTGTTGAGTGAAATCAAATGCCGGTTATCACCCTTCCCGATGGCAGTGAAAGACAATTCGATTCGTCCGTCAGCGTGATGGACGTGGCGGCCGATATCGGCCCGGGCCTGGCCAAGGCCACGTTGGCCGGCGACGTCAATGGCCGCCTGGTCGATGCGTCGTATGAAATTGACTCCGATGCACAGC
>JABDJL010000124.1 GCA_013002505.1 Lysobacterales bacterium
ACGGAAAGGCGGTGACCTGTGATGATTTCCTTGCCGCGATGGCCGATGCCAATGACCGGGACCTTTCAGGATTCAGCCGCTGGTACAGCCAGTCCGGAACGCCGGAGATCAAGGTGAACCTGGATCACGATGTTGACAGCGGCCGCCTCGAAATGACGCTGAGCCAACACACGCCACCGACGCCCGACCAGGCAGACAAGCAGCCCTTGGTGATTCCTTTTGCGCTGGGACTTATCGCTGCTGACGGGCGGGAAATTGCCTTGAAAGTGAAGGGAGATGTCGGCGAAGCCAACAACGTCTGCCTGTTGCTGCTGGAGCGTGAAACCCAGACATTTCGGTTTGATGGTATCCACGAGCCGGTTGTGCCGTCGCTGCTGCGTGACTTTTCTGCACCGGTAAAGGTTCATTACAACTGGTCCACTGACGACCTGAATCACCTGATCAAGCACGATACCGACGTCTTCGCGCGCTGGGAGGCAGCCCAGACGCTTGCGCAGCGATGTATCCTTGAACAGGTCCAGCGTGCCTCTGAAGGGAAAGACATGGTGCTCGAACCGGCCCTGGTGACCGCGTTCGAAGGACTGCTGAATGATCAGGATGCCGATCCGGTCCTGGTTGCCGAAGCCATGACGCTGCCCGCTGAGCTTTACCTGGCGGAGCAGATGGAAGTGGTGGATGTCGATGGTATTCACGCGGCACGCAAATTTGTGCGCCGCGGCCTCGCAAGGACCCTGGAAAGCACCCTGTTGGCACGCTACCAGGCGCTTAATGATGGCGCACCCTATAGCAAGAATCCCGCCGCAATTGCCAGCCGAAGCCTGAAGAATGTTTGCCTGTCCTACCTCGCTGGCCTGCAGGGTGGGGAAGACCTGGCACTCGCCCAGCTTGCTGCAAGCGATAACATGACGGACACATTGGCTGCACTTCGTGGTTTGGTGTACACAGGCGCGGACTCTGCCGGCAAGGCCTTGGCTGACTTCGAGAACACCTGGCGCAACGATTCCCTGGTTATGGACAAGTGGTTTGCGATCCAGGCCACGAACCCCGGACCACAAACCCTTACAACGGTGAAGGAATTAATGAAACACCCCGGTTTCAATTTCAGAAAACCGAACAAGGTGCGGTCCTTGGTTGGCGCTTTCTGTTTTGCGAACGCAACCGGGTTTCACGCTGCCGATGGGTCGGCTTACCGTTTCCTGGCCGAACAGGTGTTAGCGCTGGACGTGCTCAATCCACAAATGGCAGCCCGCATGGCTTCCGCTTTCAATCGCTGGAAACGATTCGACGAAGGGCGCAAGAGCAGGATGCGCCAGTGCCTGAGAGATATTGCAGCCAAGAAAGACCTGTCACCCGACGTCAGTGAAATCGTCAACAGCGCGCTTGGCTAGGTAAAACCACCGGTTCAGTTGAGGTGTTCTTTGAGCGCCTTGATCAGCAGTTCGCGCGCCAGTTCTGCCTCGTGGCGCGCCGGAAACTGGGGCGCCAGCCTGACATCACCGTGGAACCGGATATTGAACTGGTACCCTTGCTGCTCCTCGGGCTGGAATACGCGCGTGACAAAAGCAATTTTGTCCAGCACGACCAGGTAGCCCTGGATTTCATAAGTTGCGCCGCTCATTCGGGCTCCGCTTGGCGGTGGAAAGGAGCATTCTAACGGACTGTGGCAAATTGGTCGCGCAGGGAACCGTTCTTCACACAGATGATCCAAAACCCGGAATTGGTCCGGCCCGTGGTACCGCCTTTGCGTTCAGCTTTGGTTCACGAAGGGCGTGGTAGGCTGTGATTCGATGAGAATAACCGTGCCGCCGGTATGCGGACGTGGAGCGTATATGAAAAAGTGGTTACTGACGCCAATGCTGGCCATCCTGACGGGGTGTGTCAGCTACTACTACCCCTACGGCGAGCCGCAGGAAGGCGTGCGATACGTGCCGGCAGATGAGTATGTCGAAAACGTCTATTACGAGGACGAGCCCTACTACGAGGACGAGGTAGTCGATCGCTACGATTATTCAGATATTTACGTCAGTTCTCCGTATTACCCATGGTGGTCCATCGATTATTTCTACCTGGGTTCGCATCACCACCATAATGGATTCTCGATCGGGTTTAACTACGGTTCGCCGTGGTACTGGGGCAGCTATAACAGCTATTACGATCCGTTCTACCCGAGCTACCGTTACAGCCCGTGGTCGGTCCATTACTCGCCATTCCGCTTTTCAGCCTGGTATTCACCTTTTTACGACAGGCCCTATCGGCATTTCGGCGGCAACCACTATTTCTGGAGAAACCGTTACGATCGCCACCATGGCTCACGCCATCGTGACCGTGACCGGCATGCAGGCAATAACAGGCGCCGGCATGATGACAACCGTTCGACACTGGCGCCCGGCCGTCGTCATGATGGAATACGCGGCGAGGACCGCTATGCCAATGACGACCGCGACCGGAATGAGCGCAGGCGTCGCGGTGAAGACGGACCCGTTGGATCAGGGCGCAACCCGAGACGCGGTGGCCCGGGAACTGACGGGCTGCAACGACATACTACGGTCGCCGGGGGCGCCTCGGATGGCCAGCGCGGCATGGAGATCAGAAACCGCCAGGACCGTAAGCCGAAGCCGTCTCGCATGGAGCCGGTTACTGGATACCGTCCCGGTAGCGACAAGCCCGTGGTCAAACTCAGCCCCTCGGGTAACACCAAGGGATCATCCGGCAAAAGCCGCGGATCAGCAAACCCGGCTACAGAAAAGGCCGCCGCAGCCTACAGCAAGGGTGAACAATACCGCCGGCCCGCCGCCGGGGCAGCAAAACCGTCTTCCAGCCGCACCAGGAACAGCAATTCAACGCCGGTTGCCAGGGGCATTACGAGTTCCCGGAGTGGCGCCTCAACAGTGCGCTCTCCCGTCAATCGAAAGCCCCAGGGCACCAGGACCCAGCCATCAAGACCAACCGTTTCCTCCCCCGGCCAGCGGTCACCAGTGGTGTCTTACCGTCCGCCAAAAGCGGATAAGCGGGCGGGCCGGGCGAGCAATACCCGCAAGCCTGTTGCCAGCATTCGAAGCAAGCCCAGCCGGCGTACGCCAGCTAAAAGTGTGCCCTCGGGGCCGTCCGTCGTGACGCAACCGCGTGCACCTTCGGTGAAATACCGGACACAGCCCACGCCCCGCTCAGCACCTGCCAGGAAGCCACAATCGCAGCCCGGGTATTCAGCACCCTCACGACAACAGTCCCGCCCTGCGTCGCCACCGCCTCGTCCGGCGGTGAAGTCCAGTAAACCTCAGCGTGCCAAGGCTTCCGCCCGCCCGGAAAACAGAAAAGGGTCGCGGCGCGGTTCAGGACGCAAGGAACGCTAGTTACCGGGACCGGACCGACACAAACCTATGGCACTGTTGCCATGCGCCCGCCGTGCTAGAGTGCCGCACAGAGTATTCTTTAAATTGCGCGGGTCATGGCGGATCTTATATTTGAAATCAGGGAGCGGCGTATCCTGCCGTCGGTCGGTGTCTATGCCGGCAGCTGCTGGGTGCTGGTCGAAATCATCGACCGCCTGGTGGAACGATACCTGTTGTCTCCCTATGTCACCGACATCGTATTCTGGGGACTTTATTCCCTGATTCCTGCCGTAATCCTGATCGCATGGACGCACGGGCGGCCCGGCAAGGATGAAATAACCACGCTCGAAAAAGTCGGCGTGCCGATCAATCTGATCGCCACCATGGGCTTGTTACTGACGGTCTTCGGCGATAAAAACCTGGGTGCTGCGGCCGACCTGGTTACGATCAACAATGAAGACGGACAGCAGGAATCCCATTACGTCGCCAAGGAAGCATTCCGGCGTCGCGTAGCCGTGTTTTTCTTTGAGAACACAAGCGGTAATCACGAAATGGACTGGCTGCAGTACGGCATCACTGACCTGCTCGTTCAGGATCTGAATGAAAGCGCATTTATCAATACAGCTTCGCCATGGACCAACAACGCCGGCGGTTTCTATTCGCGCATGCGCGAGGCCGGGTTTGAGGATGGCCTGTCGCTGCCCAGGTCGTTGATGCGTGAAATTGCCGACAACGCCAACCGGCAGTACTTTATCGACGGGACAGTCGGCCGCGAGGGCGATGAATACATTTTGTCGGCCAGCGTCTGGGACACGCGCACGGTATCCGAGGTGGCCAGTCTCAGTGAACGTGGTTGGGACCTGTACGATACCGCGGACAAACTGAGCGAAGCGATACACGCGGCACTGGAAGTTCCGCAGGGCGATGGACGCCTGGCGGGAAACCTGCCGTTGGGAGAGATTTACGGTGAGTCGCTGGAGGCCTTTCGCCTGTATATCGAAGCGAGGAATGCACGCCTTTTCGAAAATGATATCGATCGATCCACGGATCTGTTCCAGCAGTCTGTCGAAATTGACCCGGGTTTCGTCAGGTCGTGGTTTAGCCAGACCTTCAACCACCTTAATTCAGGTGACTTGCCATCCGCCCAGGCCGCGCTGGAAAAAGTCCGGGAATTTGACTACCGCCTGCCGTCCTCTGACCGGGCTACCGCCAAGCAGCTCAATTACCGCCTTACCGGGCAGGTGGACAAGCAGGTTGCATTTCTGAAGATGCAGGTCCAGTTGCGAAATGACGCGCAGGCGCATGTTGACCTGGCCCAGACTTTGATGGCCACGGGCCAACTGTCTGAGTCAAAACAGCAATACCTGGCGGCGCTGGAACTCGATCCCCTGAACCTGGACATCTACCTGCAACTGGCGAACCTGGAGAAAGGGATCGGCAACATGCCGAACGCGATCAGCTTCACCAACGAGTATCTCGAACGTAAACCCGAAGACGTCCAGGCGCGAATCAGGTTGGGTGATTTATTGCGAGACAATGGCGACCTGGATGCCGCCGAGGAGCAGTATCGCCAGGCCTCATTGCTCGAGGACCAGGCGGTGACTTCGACCTTGAAATTGTCATTGCTGGCGATGCGCAGGGGAGATGAGCCTGGCGCTCGCGGCCTTATCGAAGAAGCGGAACAACAGGCCAGAACCGCGCAGCAAAAATCGCAGGTGCGCACTACTGCGGAATACCTCGAGTCACGCCTCGGCCGCCTGCACGCTGCGATTGAGCAATTGTATGCACGTGAGGTTTATTTGCAGGAATTGATGTCACCTTTCCAGGTTGCGCTGTCGATTTATTCCCCGATGATCCAATATTACTCGGAACTTGGGGACACCTCCCGTGCCCGGGAAGCGCTCGACAAGGCCCTGGCCGTCACGCAGCCGCCACTGGACCAGTTCCTGGCATTCGGAGAGGCCGTTATCCTGGCCGAAGAGGGCAAGCTGGACGAAGCGGAGCAGGCGGTTGACCGGGGCCTCGATATCATTGAGCGTTTCAAGCTTGAAGAGCTCAAGTTGCAGGCGGACTACCTCAGGGGCCTGATCGAATTTGAACGTGGCGAGTACGACAAGTCGGTGAAGTCCCTTGTCGCCGCGAGTGAGCGCATTGAACACTCGGTCCTGATCGGTTCTGACGTCAACTTGATCTTGCCGCAGATCTATGGGCTTACGGCCCGGTCGCAGGTCTATGCCGGCGACCTGGATGCGGCATCGAAAACGCTTGAACACGCGTTTGAGCTGGATTCTGCCTCCCCGACCCTGTGGCTCGCCAAGGCTCGGTTGCAACACGTTTCAGGAATGCAAAGCCTCGCAATGGCTTCGGTCAACTATGCATTGGCAATCTGGAGCAATGCCGATCCTGAGTTTCGCTATTTCCAGGATGCCCGTGATCTCGCGCAGGAAATAGAAGCAGCTCTCTGATTACGTTTTTCTTTCTTTTTCAGTACAATACGCCCCCTTGAGCGCGTAGAACCGGATATGGTTGATTCTCACACATTCGATGTCATCGTCATTGGTGGCGGTCACGCCGGAACCGAGGCCGCACTGGCTTCGGCCCGCAGTGGCGCACGCACGCTTCTGTTGACGCACAGTATCGAGACTATCGGCCAGATGAGTTGTAACCCAGCGATCGGTGGCATCGGTAAGGGCCACCTTGTGCGCGAGATCGATGCACTGGGCGGGGTCATGGCTCGTGCCGCGGACGCTGCGGGCATCCAGCTACGTACGTTGAACTCCAGGAAAGGCCCCGCGGTGCGGGCGACGCGCGCCCAGTGTGATCGCAACCTTTATCGGGCGTTTATCAGGCAAGCGGTTGAAAATCAGCCGGGCCTGAGCATATTCCAGCAGGCGGTCGATGATCTGTTGATCGATGGTGAAGCGATCAGCGGTTGTCGCACCCAGAATGGCCTGCAGTTCCATGCCCGGCAGGTAGTGCTGACAACCGGCACATTTCTCGGCGGCAAGATTCATGTCGGCGAGACCCAGCACGAAGGGGGCCGTGCCGGCGACCCGCCTTCCAATACGCTGGCGGCAAGGCTCAGGGAGTTACCATTCGAGGTGGGCCGGCTGAAAACCGGCACACCGCCCCGAATAGACGGAAAGACGGTTGATTTCGAAGGCTTGCAGGTTCAGCCGGGAGATAATCCAACGCCGGTCTTTTCTTTTATTGGATCGTCCGGGGATCACCCCCAGCAGGTCAGTTGCTGGATCACGCATACCAATGAACAGACCCATGAACTGATTCGGTCGGCATTGCACCGTTCGCCGATGTATTCGGGCAACATCGAGGGGGCCGGCCCGCGATACTGTCCTTCGATCGAAGACAAGGTCGTGCGGTTTGCAGAGCGCAGTTCACACCAGATTTTTATCGAACCCGAGGGTTTACACACGCGCGAGCTCTACCCGAATGGAATCTCGACCAGTCTGCCTTACGAAGTGCAGCTGGCGTTTGTTCGGTCCATCCGGGGCTTCGAGAATGCCCACATCACGCGTCCGGGCTATGCCATCGAGTATGACTTTTTCGATCCGCGAGGCTTAAATTCGAGCCTGGAGACCAAGCCAGTCGAGGGGCTGTTTTTCGCCGGCCAGATCAACGGCACCACCGGTTACGAGGAGGCTGCAGCGCAAGGGTTGATCGCCGGGCTGAATGCGGCCCGCCGGGCGCGGGGGCTGGAAGCCTGGTGTCCGGGTCGTGACGAGGCTTATATCGGTATGCTGATCGACGACCTGATCACGCAGGGAACCCGTGAGCCATACCGCATGTTCACCAGCCGCGCTGAGTACCGTTTGAATCTTCGAGAAGACAACGCAGATGCGCGCCTGACCGAAACAGGCCGCGGGCTTGGCCTGGTGGAAGACGTTCGCTGGGACCAGTTTCAACGGAAGCGGGACGCGGTCGCCGAAGAACAGCAGCGACTGGCAAGCCTGTGGCTGAGCCCTGAGAATGCGGGCGGCAAAGCGCTGGAAGTTAAGCTCGGCATACGCCTGAGCCGTGAAACAACGGCCCTGGATCTGCTTAAGCGTCCCGAACTGGACTATGTCCGCTTGATGGGCGTCGAAGGTATCGGCCCCGGCGTACCCGACCCACAGGTTTCCGGGCAAGTGGAAGTGCAGGTCAAATATTCGGGTTACCTTAAACGGCAGGCAGAAGAGATTGAGCGCAATCGCCGCAATGAAGGGCAGCAAATCCCTGCAGATTTCGACTACCAGGGCGTTCGTGGCCTGTCATCAGAGCTGGCCGAGAAGCTCGCCCAGTCCAGGCCCGAGACCATCGGCCGGGCCTCGCGCATCCCGGGTATGACGCCGGCTGCCATTTCATTGCTGCTGGTGTACCTGAAAAGGCACCGCAAAAGTCGACAGGTCGCGTAATTTCGGCAGTTTATCGACGCGCTCACGAATTCAGAACATCGCGTTTACAGATTTTTAACCGCCCTTGGATATGCTGGCGCTGCAAGTTGACTGTGCCTAGTGCATCGCACACCTGATACAGGCAGTCCCCACACTTCTATTGCCTCGTGTGATGCACCATTTAAAGCCCCGGACCTGGTTCGGGGCTTTTTTTAACACCCATGAGAAAGATGGCGCATCCCTGCGCCAGTTGCATGTCGCTGCGCAGGCGCGCGAGCCTGCTTCGCTCCTTCACTCGCTGCCGCTCGTGTTGGTACATCCCTGTACCAATTCAGGGACGCTGGCTGTTTGCCGTAGTGGCTGGCCGGGGCCGGACAGGCACTGCGGCCAAATTAGAGCGCGAAGGGCGTTCAAGCCTCAGTTCGCTGCCACAGGCAGTCCATCTGTATCTCCCGTCATGTTGCCGAACTGTGACTCAACCGGGCTTTGGCGCGGGACTATAATTGGCTTATGGCTCAATCAGGCTTCAGACTCTACGGGGACTGCCGGTCCGGCAACTGCTACAAGGTGGCTCTTTTGTTTGGTTTCCTGGGGCACGCTTACGAATGGACTGAAACCGATGTGCTCCGGTCAGAAACGCGTACCGAACAGTTTCTCAGCATGAACCCCAATGGCAGGGTGCCGTTACTGCAATTGCCCAACGGAAAGTACCTGGCCGAATCCAATGCCATGCTATTGCACCTGGCCGACGGCAGCCCATTCCTGCCTGAAAACGATTACGCCCGGGCGCTCTGCTACCAGTGGCTGTTTTTCGAACAGTACAGCCATGAACCCTATATCGCGGTGGCGCGGTTTTTGCTTCATTTCGAACATGGGATTGCCATCGATGAACAGCGTATGGAACAACTGCACACGCGCGGTGTCGAGGCGCTCGAAGTGATGGAACGTGTGTTGTCGATCCAGGATTACTTCGCCGGGGATTCGTATTCGATCGCGGATATTGCATTGTTTGCCTACACCCACGTGGCCGGGGACGGAGGCTTCGACCTGTCGCCGTATGGCGCAGTCGCAGCTTGGATGGGCCGGGTTCGCGAACAGGCAGGGCATTTCGACATGGCGGCCCTCCGGCCATGAGACTGACCGGGTCCTGTCACTGCGGGTCTGTCGACTACAGCCTTGATTGGCCTGAGCAGGCGAAGTGCATCCCTGCGCGCGAATGCAGTTGCACCTTCTGCAGCCGCTTCGGCGGAACCTGGACATCACACCCCGATGCCAGCCTGGTGATCAACTACCCACATGATCTTAAACCGGGAAAATACCGGTTCGGAACGGCAACGGCCGATTTCCTGTTTTGTGGCCGCTGCGGCATCATCGTGGCAGCCCTGGATGAAAACAGCGGCCGGCCCAAGGCGGTTGTGAACATCCGTACATTGCACGGCGATACCCCGCTTCCGTTCGAGCATAGCGTCAGCCACTTCGATGGAGAAAGCACCGATGATCGCCTCGGCAGGCGCAGCCGTAACTGGATCGGCCACGTGCAAATTGTCGGTGGTGCCCCGCAGCGCTGACCCGGCATTCTGTCAGGTCCCCCAATAGGATAGAATCTCCTGCTTGCCCGCACCGGCGGATGTCAATTCAGCATGATTGCAGCACAAGGCGCCCAAATTGAGCAGTTCAGAACAGGTCACGACGACCAATTTCATTCGCAATATCGTCATTGACGATCTCGAATCCGGAAAGCACGAAACAATTGTCACGCGCTTTCCGCCCGAGCCCAATGGTCATCTGCACATTGGCCATGCCAAGTCCATTTGCCTGAACTTCGGCCTGGCCAGCGAGTTTGGGGGCCGCACAAACCTGAGGTTTGACGACACCAACCCGCTCAAGGAAAGCGAGGATTACGCGCAGGCCATCATGAACGATGTGCGCTGGCTGGGATTCAAGTGGCACGAATTGCGCCATGCATCAGATTATTTCGGTCAATTGTATGAATGGGCCTTGCACCTGGTCGAAAATGGCCAAGCCTATGTTGACAGCCAGGACGCCGATACCATCCGGTCACAACGCGGCAGCCTGACAGAGCCTGGCCAGGAAAGCCCGTATCGCACACGCTCAATCGAAGAAAACCGTGACCTGTTCACGCGCATGCAAGCCGGCGAATTCGAAAATGGCGCGCATGTTTTGCGCGCAAAAATCGACATGGCGGCACCCAACATCAACCTTCGCGACCCGGTGCTGTACCGTATCCTGCACGCGGCGCACCATCGTACCGGCGACGAGTGGTGCATTTACCCGATGTATGACTGGGCACATGGACAGTCCGACGCTATCGAAGGCATCACGCATTCCTTGTGCACGCTGGAATTTGAAGACCATCGCCCGCTTTATGAATGGTTCCTCGAAAACATTCCTGCGCCGTCGAGCCCGCGGCAAATCGAGTTTGCCCGGGGCAACCTGGATTACACGGTGATGAGCAAGCGCCGTCTCAAGCAATTGGTGGATGCGGAACATGTGTCCGGCTGGGACGACCCACGCATGCCGACCATCGCCGGCCTGCGGCGGCGGGGCTACACGCCGCAGTCAATACGCGCATTCTGGGGTGAGATGGGGGTTTCCAAGTCGGAAAGCATCATCGAGATGGGCGTGTTGGAAAACGCCATTCGCAATGACCTCAACGAACGCGCACCTCGCGGCATGGCGGTACTGGAGCCGTTGAAACTGATTTTAAGCAATTACCCGGAAGGCGAAAGCGAGTTTATCGAGGCCGCCGTGCATCCCCAGAACGAGGCCATGGGTTCGAGGCGAGTGCCCCTGTCGCGTGAATTGTGGATTGAACGCGGGGATTTCATGGAAGATCCGCCGCGCAAATTTTTCCGTCTTAAGCCTGGCGGCGAAGTACGCTTGCGCAACGCGTTCATTATCCGCTGTGACGAAGTCATCAGGGACGATGCGGGCGACGTCATTGAGTTGCATTGTTCCTTTGACCCCGAATCGCGCAGTGGCCTGCCCGGCGCCAAGCGCAAGGTCAAGGGAACAATACACTGGGTTTCGGCGGCCCATGCGGTCAAGGCGGAAATACGCCTCTACGACCGCCTGTTTTCTGTTGCCAATCCACTGGCAGACAAGGAAACAGACTATCTCGAGTTTTTGAATCCTGACTCACTGAGCGTCATCGAGGACGCGTGGGTAGAGCCCTCCATTGCCGAGGGCGGGCCGGGTGACTATTTCCAGTTCGAGCGCCAGGGGTACTTCACCCATGACCCGGATTCGGGGTCAGGCGGCAAGCCGGTTCTGAACCGCACGGTCTCGCTGCGTGATACCTGGGCAAAGCTGAGAAAGGGATAGTCACCACTCCGGCCCCGGCAGGACGCCGTAAATTGATCCGTAGTTAGCCGCAGTGCCTGTCCGGCCCCGGCAGGACGCCGTGAATACATCCCTGTAGGCTCTGTCGCGACATCCCTGTCGCTCAAGCCTGCCGGTTCCCGGCCAGCCACCACGGCAAACAGGCAGCGTCCCCTGGATTGGTACTGGGATGCGCCATCTTTCTCATAGCTTGTGACTTGCGACACGGTCGCAAATTACGCGCTTTTGGTAGACTTCCCCTGATGATCAGAGCTCTTCAAGGAGAGTAATATGGGTTGGGTATTTTTGGCGCTCATCGTGGGTGCCGTATTTTTTGCCATTTCGATTTACAACCGGCTGGTGGCCGGTCGTAACCGCTACAAGAACGCATTCGCACAGATTGATGTTCAGCTGACTCGCAGGCATGACCTGATTCCAAACCTGGTCGAGGTTGCCAAGGGCTACATGGCCCACGAGCGGGAAACACTGGAAGCGGTTATCAACGCTCGTAATATCGCAGTTTCCGGCCTGAAAGATGCCGCCAGGGATCCGACTGACCCGGAAGCCATGAAGAACCTGGCCCAGGCCGAGCAGGGACTGTCCGGGGCTCTGGGGCGCCTGTTTGCGCTTTCCGAGGCCTATCCGGACCTGAAGGCCAATGAAAACATGATGCAGCTCTCCGAAGAGCTGACGACCACCGAGAACAAGGTCGCGTTCGCCCGCCAGGCATTCAATGATGCCGTGATGGAATACAACACGCTTCGCGAGTCTTTTCCGAACAATTTCTTTGCCGGCTGGTTTAATTTCCGTGCCGCGGAATTGCTTGAAATTGAAGACGAAGCCAAGCGCGAGGTGCCGGAAGTTTCGTTCAGCTGATGGTTTTCGCTGCATTGGCGCGGCGTTCTGAAGCATGAACTTCTTCGAACAGCAGGACCAGGCGCGGCGCCAGACCCGCTTGCTGGTATTTCTCTTCATCCTGGCGGTTCTGGCGATTGTCGTCGCCGTGGATGTGACTTTGTTGGTGGGGTTCGGCCTTTCACGCATGGAAGGCGCCCCGCTTTTTTCAAGCCAGGGCCTTGAGCAGAACTGGCAACTGTTGGCCGGCGGCAGCGTTGCCACGGTTGGCGTCATCGGCCTCGCCAGCCTGTTCAAAACTGCCATGTTGCGTTCCGGAGGCGGGCAGGTTGCGCGCAGCCTGGGTGGCACACTGGTCGATGCGGACGTGCGTGATCCCC
>JABDJL010000146.1 GCA_013002505.1 Lysobacterales bacterium
GGATGGGGTGAACAGAACTATGGGCAATGTCGAAATTGCCGGTCACATCAAGATTCTCGGTCATACCTGTTCGCTGGGCACCGATGAATACAACCAGGTGCTTTCTGAAAAGCGTGCCCGCTCAGTCTACGATTACCTGGTCGCAGAGGGCGTCGATTCAGACATGCTGAAATGGGAGGGACGCGGCGAGCATCAACCCCGCTTCTCCAACGAAACCGAGGAATCACGTCAACGCAACCGTCGCGTCGAGATCAGTTTCACCGCGCGGGAAGAAGTGGTGCGCGAGGTGATCGTCGGTGAAGGTCAGCCGATTACCGAGTGGGTCCAGGAAAAAGTACCCGTGGAAGCAGCCTGGATTCGCCGAGCCCTGCGTAACCCGGTGGCGCACAAGCGCAGTGTTGATTTTTACCGCATCAACCGGGTGACTGAAAATCTCATTCCCGGCGAAACGATATTCGACAATACTGAACCGGATGCCGTGGACGACATGTATACCGTCGATCAGAATTCGACCGGCAACGTGCTGCAAATACTGGTCAATGACACAGACCCCGAGGGCGACACACTGACCATTGTCTCATTCACGGACCCGGCCAACGGAACGGTCGAAGTCAGTGGCGGCACTTTGCTGTATACGCCGGACAGCGATTTCTTCGGCACTGATTCCTTCACCTACACGGTCGAGGACGGTTTCGGTGGAAGCGATACGGCCAATGTCACCATCATGGTCGCGCGCCTCAACGAGCCGCCGCTTGCCGTGGACGATCAGTACATCGTGCTTGAAGACTCAGTCGCCAACATGCTGGACGTGTTGAGCAATGACTCCGATCCGGACAATGATCCGTTGACCATCGTTTCGGTCGCCACGCCTGGTCATGGCACGGCTTCCATTGCCAATGACATGATTTCCTATACGCCCAATCCAGGTTATTTTGGTAACGACGTATTCAATTACACGATCGAAGATGGATTCGGTGGCCAGAGCACGGCCCAGGTCAGTATCCTGATCGAGGAAGCTAATGATCCCCCTGTTGCGGTGGATGATTTCGCCCGCACGCTGAAAGGCTATTCAGAAGTGATCGATGTGCTGGCCAACGATTCTGACCCGAACGGCGATCCGCTGGAAGTTATCCAGATCATCCAGGATCCGCACCCGATGGGCTTCGTCGTCATCAATAGTGACGGAACAGTGACCTATACACCGATGGCAGGCTGGTGGGGCGGCGATTCGTTCCAGTACGTGATCAGCGACGGGCGCGGTGGTACGGCCACCGGTACCGTGACGGTGGATGTCACCACGCTGATTACTCGCCCCAAGCCCTGATCCGGGCAAAAAGCGCTTATTGAACTAACCCTGGGCCGGCGCAAGTGCGCTGGCCCTTTTTTGTGTTTTTTGCCTTGAAGTGTCTTGCAGGCTAAAATTGCAGCCTGTCACAGTAAAGGTTTTACCGACTTTTGAATAAGGCAAACCCCCAGGACGACCTCTCGTCCGACCAGATGCGACAACTCGTTGTTTCCACACTGGAAAATCTGAAGGCCATCGATGTGCATAGCGTAGACGTCAGTGGGTTAAGCTCGCTGACCGATGGCATGGTGATTGCGTCCGGAAGCAGCTCCAGGCACGTCAAGTCGATGGCGGACAAGCTGATCATGCTCGCCAAGTCGAGGGGTGTACCACCCCTGGGGGTCGAGGGTCAGCGTCAGGGCGAGTGGGTGCTGGTCGATCTCAATGACGTCATTGTGCACCTGATGCTGCCCCAGACCCGCGCTTTTTATAACCTGGAGAAACTCTGGGAAGCCAGTTCCAGCCGGCGTTCCGGCCAGCCTGCCCGGGCCTGACCCGGTGCATTTCAAGGTCGCCGCCATTGGGCAGCGCATGCCATCCTGGGTTTCAGACGCATGGCGCGAATACAGCAAGCGTTTCCCGCGGAACCCCTCCATCGAACTGATTGAACTGGCCACCGCACGGCGCGGGCGAAATGCCGATATTTCCAGGCTGGTTGAAAGCGAAGGCGACAAATTGCTCGCAGCGATTCCGGACCATGCGGTCGCGGTGGCACTGGATGAGCGTGGCGAGGCATGGTCAACCAAAACGCTTGCAGAACATGTACGTGGCTGGATGGCTGGCGGCCAGGATGTTTATTTCATGATCGGCGGGCCCGATGGGCTTTCATCAGCATGCATTCGACGGGCCGACAAGCGCTGGTCCATTGGCCCGTTGACCCTGCCCCATCCCCTGGTGCGCGTCATCCTGGTCGAACAGTTGTACCGTGCCCTGATGGTCGTCGGAAATCATCCATACCACCGGGCATGAAACAGAACAGTGACCTCATTCTTGCGTCAGCTTCGCCGCGTCGGGCGGAGTTACTCTCGCAGATCGGAATTCGCTACACAGTGATCGTGTGTGATATCGACGAGAATTGTCTGGATGACGAATCCCCGGTTCAGCACGTAAGCAGACTGGCCCGGGAGAAGGCTGCGGCGGGACGCGAAATGTCGGCTGCGTTGCTCCCGGTGCTGGGCGCCGACACCATTGTCCTGCTGGACGGTGAAATCCTTGGCAAGCCGGTAGACCAGGATCAAGCTCAGCAGATGCTGCGACGATTGTCGGGGCGCACGCACCAGGTACTGTCGGCGGTTTCCGTGCTTGACCCTGGCGGCTCCATTCACGAGGACCTCAATGCCAGCGCGGTGACATTCGCCGACATACCTTCGGCGTTCATTCAAAGCTATTGCCGGTCAGCGGAACCCATGGACAAGGCGGGCGCATATGCAGTCCAGGGAATGACGGCCCGTTATATCACCCGCCTGGATGGCAGCTATTCGGGCGTCATGGGCCTGCCGTTGTTCGAAACGGGCCGCCTGTTGCAGGCCGCAGGCGTCATTGAGTAAAGGACTCCGGGCGCGGCACCCACGCTTTCAGGTGCTATCCTTTGCGCATTATGAAAAGAGGCCCCGGCCAGGCGCAGCGCGTTACCGGGGAGTTCGCCTGTGAGCGAAGAAATCCTGATCAACAGTACGCCCACTGAATCCCGTGTCGCCGTGGTTGAAAATGGCATGCTCCAGGAAGTTTACCTGGAGCGCAGTAACCATTACGGATACGTGGGCAATATCTATCGTGGCCGCGTTTCCCGGGTGTTGCCGGGCATGCAGGCGGCGTTTATCGATATTGGCCTCGAAAGAACCGCATTCCTGCATGCTTCGGATATCGTCCGCATGGCTGTTGAAAATGGATCTGACCTGCCAGATAAAGCACCCCCTTTCGAACCGGTCCAGGCCCCTCCAATACAGGATCTCGTCAGGGAACAAAGTGAGATAACGGTTCAGGTATTGAAAGACCCGATCGGCTCCAAGGGAGCACGGGTCAGCTCCAACCTCAGCATTCCTTCGCGATTTCTCGTCCTGCTCCCCGAGAGCGACACGATAGGTATATCGGCCAGGATCGAGGACGAATCAGAGCGTCAGCGCCTCAAGGACATGATTGATCGTTTGCGTCCCGATTCGGCCAGTCACGGGTATATCGTGCGAACCAACGCAGAGGGTGTTGACGACTTTGCCCTCGCCGCAGATATGACATACCTCAACCGCGTGTGGGAGGCCATCCGGTCACAGCAGCAGGATTCATCGGTTGGTGATTGCATATACCAGGACCTGTCATTACCCCTGAGATCCCTGCGTGACCTGGTGCACTGCGAGGTGGAACGGGTGCGCATTGATGACGAAGCCGTATTTGATCAGGTGGTCCAGTTCGTGCGTGGTTTCGTGCCTGAATGGTCCAGCCGCATTGAACGCTATGAATCGCGCCGTCCCATTTTTGACCTGTATGGAATTGAGGATGAAATTGATCATGCGCTGTCGAACAAGACCCAGCTGAAGTCGGGTGGTTACCTGGTAATAGACCAGACCGAGGCCATGACCACGATTGATGTCAATACCGGCGCCTTCATTGGCCAGCGCACGCAGGAAGACACGGTCTACAAGACCAATCTTGAGGCCGCCCAGGCCATTGCCAGGCAATTGCGGCTGAGGAATCTTGGCGGCATCATCATCGTCGATTTCATTGACATGGCCGACAACGAACACCAGCAACAGGTTTTGAAAACACTGACCAGTGCACTGGCCAGGGATCATGCCCGAACCAGCGTTAGTGAATTCTCTGCGCTGGGCCTTGTCGAAATGACGCGTAAGCGAACGACAGAAAGCCTTCGCCAGTTGATGTGCGAGCCTTGCCCCGTTTGTGCCGGAGATGGTGACATCAAGAGTATAGAGACCGTATGCCAGGAGGTTTTTCGTGAGATCATGCGTTCGGTCCGGCAGTTCGAGGCCAAGCGTCTGCTGGTTGTGGCGTCGTCGGCCGTGGTTGACCATGTTCTCGATGAACAGTCAGCGATGGTTGCGGAGTTGGAAGAGCTGACCGGCCGCAGCATCCGGTTTCAGCGCGAAGACCAGTACACGCAGGAGCAGTTCGACGTGGTGTTGTTGTGATGCGATTAACGACCAGGCCGACGACAGGACAAGCAACCTTTTGAGCAAAATCAAGACCACACTGCGGCGAATGCGGACCCTGCTGTGGACCGCCTTAACCCTGCTGATTTTGCTGGCAGCCATCATGGTGGGCATCGGCAAACTGCTGATGCCATACAGTCAGCGCTACCAACCTCAGCTTGAGGAATGGCTATCCCGCGAGTTTCAGCAACCGGTAGTGGTAGGGAGCTTCACTGGTGAGTGGAAGGCGTTTGGGCCACGGATCAGTTTTGAAGGTGTGACCCTGATGGGTGATGGCTCAGGTGAAGGTGAACTGGCCATTCAGCGTGCAGCACTGGACGTCAAGCCGCTGAACCTGATCTTGCCGGGCAGGCCACTGTACAGTTTCCATATCATCGGTGCTGACCTGTCATTGGTGCGTTCCCAAGACGGCCGTTTCGAGCTTTCGGGCCTGGGTGTCAGTGGCCGGAAATCGGATGACCGCGACGGCAGTGGACTTGGAAACCTGGCACGGGTTGGCGAATTGCGGCTGGAGGATTCCAGCCTCGGCTTCGAAGACCAGGAAAAAGGTATCGAGGTACAACTGACTGGAATCCGCGGCCGCTTGCAAATGAACGGCGCGGAATTGGCCACCGAGCTCGAGGCAGACATCTCTGACCGGCTTCGCAGCAGGGTTCTGGGCGACCTGAAAGCAACGCTGTTAATTACCCTGGGGGATGACCAGCGATTGTCCAGCGCGAGCTGGCACGTCAAAACCGGCGAGCTGATGATAGAAGAGCTGGCGCGGCAATTGCCTCAGTACTCTATGGTTCCGCGGTCGGGCTGGCTGAACGCCGAAATCTGGGGTGACTGGTCGCGTGGCGAAAGCCAGGTCATGCAGGGTGTGCTGGATGTTCGTGAATCATTGTTGTCCGAACAGCCCGAACCCCTTCGGATCGACCACCTGAACACACGATTCCGGTGGAATTTCCTCAACCGTAAGTCCTGGCGCGTGGACTTGTCTGACCTGGTGATTGACCAGGCTGGTGCGCGCTGGCAAACAGAGCGCCTGTCGCTGGAGCGGAATATTCCGGGCAACCTCGGGCTGTGGGTCAGTTCAGATTTCCTTGAACTGGAGTTTCCCATGCAGTTGACAAGCCGAATCACCAGCAGCTTTAACACGCGGTGGCCCCGGACCATGCCTCGCCAGGCGCGGGGCCGCGTACAGGGCTTTGATCTCGTGCTGGACAGTAGTTGGAAAATGTATTTACTGAAAGGCCAACTCAAGGGCGTTGATGCCTGGCAATGGGGGGAAGGCCGATATCCAGACGTGGCAGGCATTGACGGCACGATGGATCTGCAGGGTGGCGAAGGCCAGGTTGAGTTCAACGGCAGCGGGATAAGGCTCGACTGGCCCCGGAATTTCCGCAACCATGCGATCGTCGATATTCCAGCCTGCACGATGGAAATCAACTGGGGCGCCAGCTGGGCGCTGGATACCCAGGATTGTCTGTTGAACCATGAACATTTCAGCCTTTCCGGTCGCGCCCGCTTCGCCAAGAGCGACAACAAGCCGGTGATGGACGTTAACGTGCTCTTTCAACGAACCAACCTGGCCGCGCTGGACGATTACTGGCCGAGCAGCGTTATGGGCGAGAAAGTCATTGACTGGCTTAGCCGCGGCATTGTCGAGGGCTCGGCGAGTTCGGGCCGCTACTCCATGCGCGGCGATCTTGATGATTTCCCGTTTCGGGGTAATGAAGGCATCCTGCTGGCACAGGCCAATATAGATGGGGCAAGCCTCGAGTACGCACAGGGCTGGCCGGCCGCCAGCGGCATGCAGCTTGAAACCCGGTTCCGAAACACTTCGATGTTGGCCACGGGCAGCGTCGCATCCATGGCTGGGGCCCCGGTTTCAGAGGCCCGGGCGTACATCGAGGATTTCAAGAATGCGGTACTGGAACTGGACTTTCGTTCAGAGTCAGGCCTGCCGGCCCTGCTGGAATTTATCGGGCAGACGCCATTGCTGGAAGACACCGAGCTGGACCTGTCTCAGTTTCAGTTTGAAGGTGACGCGGTCGCCCGTGGCAAGCTTTTTGCGCCCCTGGCAAGCTCCCCCGGAACGCTGTCAGTCGACGGCGAACTTGAATTATCCGGAAATCGGTTCACTGAATTGCGGTCGGACCTGGTTATCAGCGACCTGAATGGTGTCGTTTCTTTCGACCGCCAGGGGATGTCAGCGGATGGCTTATCCGGGGTGTTACGTGGTCACCCGTCGCGCATTGGTCTGGCAGCAGACTGGGACGCAGACGAGGTGTTTTCGGCAACGGTTGACGGGCGCTTCCCGGTCGGCGATATCCTGCCGGCCAGCCTGCTTGAATCTGAGCCCATGCTGAACCGCATCGAGGGTGATTCGGACTGGAATATGCACCTCGTCGTGGCAAGGCCGGACGACGGATCTGAAAGGCAAACCTGGCTTGAAATCAGCAGTGAGCTGCAGGGTGTGAACGTTGACCTGCCTGCGCCTTTGGATAAGCGTTCCGAATCCAGTTGGCCGGTATTGGTGCGCTACCCGGTACAGGCGGACAACAGGATTCTGACCGTTGATATCCGTGATCGGCTTTACCTGCAGTTTGAGCTCGGCGAGGGTCTCGGCGATGCTGAGCGTGCGAGCATTTTCATGGGACCCGGGCAGGGACAGTTGCCGGGACCCGGCTTGATGGAGATTGGCGGAGCAGCGTCGCTGCTGGATGCGGATGGCTGGATGGACCTCGTGATCGCGCGCTTCCGGGAGGAGCGCCCGCCTGGTGCCCTGGGCTTTGAGAGTGCGACGCTGGCGGCAAATGAATTGCACTTCCTGAACCGGTCTTTTGATGACGTGCACCTTGCCCTTGAGTTCAGGGACGAAATCCTCATTGGCGTATTTGATGGTGACGCCCTGTCAGGAGAAATTAATTACCGCCGCTCGGTAGATGGTTACCACACGCTCAGCGCTCAATTGGACCGGTTCTATCTTCCGGAACCGCTCGACGATGGCGTCATCATGGAAACCGAGCCATCGACCCTGCCGGAAATGCATTTTTACGCGCGTGATTTCCGTTACCAGGGCGTGGACCTTGGTGAAACCCGAATCGAGGCATATCCACTGGGTAACGGTTTCCGGATTGATTCACTCGAGGCTGTATCGCCGCGCCTGAATTTCCAGGCCCGCGGAGATTGGATACGTGACGAAGAAGGTGACCGGTCTGACTTCGACATCCTGTTGACCTCGGAAAGCCTCGGCGCGCTGATAGAAATGATGAACGTTTCTTCCGTGCTCGAAGGCGGCCAAACCGTGTTGCACTACGATGCATGGTGGCCGGGAACGCCTGCTGCGTTCGCGCTGGCAAAACTCAATGGCGAGATGGATATCAGCGTCAGTGACGGCAAGATACTCAATGCCGATGCAGGCGCCGGCAGAATGGTCGGGCTGCTCAGTGTCGCTGCCCTGCCGCGTCGCCTGGCGCTGGATTTTCGGGACGTATTCGGTTCGGGCTTTAATTTTGACCAGGCCAACGGCACCATCACGCTGGACAGCGGCATGGCGGTCACTGAAGACCTGGTGCTGGAATCGACTGCGGCGACAATGGCGATCAGTGGCTCCTCAGACCTTGTAAACAAGCAGTTTGACTACCAACTGGTAGTACGTCCCGGTGTCAGCCAGACATTGCCAGCGATTGGTGCTGTCATAGGCGGACCGGGTGGAGCGGCGGCCGGACTGGCTTTGCAGGGTTTGCTCCGGAAGAGCCTCGGTGACGCGACCGAGGCGGTGTATACCATTACCGGCCCCTGGACATCGCCCCAGGTCGAACCGGTCGGCCAGGTGGTAACTGCCACGGGCCAGGGCAGCGGGAGCTCAAGCAATAATGACGGAATCGATGACGGACAGCCTTGAATTAGCACAGCGGCAGCTGCTGGCGCCTGGCGGACTTGACGAGTCTGACCTGGCAAAGGTGCTGGGTCACCTGATGGGATCCTCGGTGGACGCCGGCGACCTGTACTTTCAGCACGCGGCGCGTGAAGCCTGGTCCCTGGAAGACGGCCTGGTGCGCAACGCCACCCATTCCGTTGAACAAGGGGTAGGCATACGGGCGATGAGTGGCGAGAAAACCGGGTTTGCCTACGCCGACGAAATCGTAATGCCATCACTGATGGAGGCATCCACCGCGGCCAGGGCCATAGCCCGGCGGGGTGCCAGCGGTTCAGTACAGGCCTGGCACCGCCCGGACGCCAAGGCCCTTTACCGGCCGCAAGACCCCATGTTGTCCATGGATGCCGGGCAGAAAGTTGACTTGCTTCGACAGATCGACACCTACGCGCGATCGCTCGATCCGCGCGTTTCCCAGGTCATGGTCAGTCTCGCAGCCTCCCACGAGACCATCCTTGTGGCTGCAGCGGATGGCTCGCTTGCCGGTGATGTACGGCCGCTGGTTCGCCTGTCCGTGACGGTGATCGCAGAACAGGATGGACGCCGTGAACAGGGAAATGACGGTGGTGGCGGTAGGTTTGATTACCTTGAGTTGGTGCGCGACAACGCGTGGCAGCGATTTGCCGACGAAGCGGTACGCCAGGCGCTGGTCAATCTCGAGGCGCGCGATGCGCCGGCAGGCACCATGACCGTGGTGCTCGGGCCGGGCTGGCCGGGTGTATTACTACACGAGGCGGTCGGACATGGCCTCGAGGGAGACTTTAACCGCAAGGGCACCTCTGCATTCAGCGGGCGCATCGGTGAGCAGGTCGCCGCAAAGGGCGTGACCATCGTTGATGACGGCACCCTGGCTTCGAGGCGCGGTTCGCTGACCATTGACGATGAAGGCACCGCCACGGAATACACCACGCTCATCGAGGATGGCGTCTTGCGCGGCTACATGCAGGACAAGATGAATGCGCGACTGATGAACATGCACCCCACCGGAAATGGCAGGCGAGAATCGTTTGCACACCTGCCCATGCCGCGTATGACCAACACCTACATGCTGGCTGGAGAGCGGGAACCTGAAGAGATCATCGCATCCGTGGACAAAGGGCTGTACGCGGTGAATTTCGCCGGCGGCCAGGTGGACATCACCTCGGGCAAGTTTGTATTTTCGGCCAGCGAGGCTTACTTGATTGAGAAGGGCAGGGTCACCCAGCCGGTGCGCGGTGCGACCCTGATCGGCAGCGGGCCGGACGCGATGACCCGCGTCAGCATGGTCGGAAACGACCTCAAGCTGGATTCCGGAATCGGCGTTTGCGGAAAGGAAGGGCAGAGCGTTCCCGTGGGTGTTGGCCAGCCGACCCTGCGAATCGATGGACTGACGGTCGGGGGTACTGAAACCTGATGTCGCCGTTGGGTCTTCAGTCTGCGGACGGTGGAGGAAGGGGCGCTTCGCTGTCGAGGTCCCTGAGCATGCGAAACAGCTTGCGCGCCGAGGCGGGTGGTTTCCCCAGTCGGGATTCACGCTGTGCATTGCGCAACAACTGGCGCAACGCCTGTGCTTCGGCGAACGGGTATGCCTGCAGAAAACCAGCCACTTCCGGGTCGCCACCTTCAATAAGGCGGTCACGCCAGGTTTCGGCACGGTGGTGGCGCTCGGTCAGTTGTCGGGCATCGTTATTCAATGAAGCCAGCGCATCGGTGATCGGGCTTACATCACGGCTGCGCATCATCTTCGCGACGAACTGCAACTGGCGCTTGCGGGCCACGTTCGAGCGAATGCTGCGGGCGAATTCAATTTCTCTCAGCAAGTCCGCCTCCAGGGGCAATGCATCGAGCGCCCTGGGCGTCAGCGCAACCAACTCACGGCATAATTTCAGCAAGGCTTTCGCATCTCGCTTCAATTGGCTCTTGCTGGGAGTTTCAACCTGATGATCCGGTGTTTCCGGCTTCATACGACCTGCTTGGAATTGTTCAAATGAATGACTCGTCAATGGTAGCGCAGCCGGTTCTTGACCGCGAACAGGAATTGGATCAGCTTGAAGCACAGGTCCGCACAGCACTGGAGCAGGCGGCTGAACTGGGTGCCGACAACGCAGAAGCGGGCGCCAGCCTGCAGTCCGGAATCAATGTCAATGTAAGGCTCGGGGATGTCGAAACCATCGAGCACCACCGCGATCGCTCAATCAATGTTTCGGTTTACTTCGGGCGCAGCAAGGGCCATGCGAGCAGCGCCGATTTGCGCCCGGAATCGGTCGCAGACTGCGTGCGGCGGGCCTGCGACATTGCCCGGTTTACCCAGGAGGACCGTTGCAACGGCCTGGCGGACCCCGACCGCCTGGCAACCGAATTCCCTGACCTGGACTTGTGGCATCCGCGCAGCCTCGACGTGCAGGAGGCGATAGACCGCGCGCTTGAGTGCGAGGCAGCGGGCCGCGAGGATCCCCGGATCAGCAATTCGGAAGGGGCTTCGGCTTCATCAGGCCTTGGCCTTTCAGTGTACGGAAATTCGCATGGGTTCATGGGGCGGTCCAGCGGCACACGCTATGGCCAGGTTTGTATCCTGATCGCGGGTAATGGCTCGGGGATGCAGCGCGACTACTGGTATGACTCGCGGCGCTCATTCGATGATCTTGAAAATCCTGACGTGACCGGTCGCAAGGCTGCGGAACGCACGCTGGCCCGCCTCGATGCCCGCCAGGTCAAGACTGGCCGGATGCCTGTCCTGTTTGCGCCGGAGGTGGCGCGCGGCTTGCTGGGACACCTCGTCGCTGCGGTTTCCGGCGGAGCCTTGTATCGCAATGCATCATTCCTGCGCGACAGCGCTGGTTCACAGCTATTCCCGCAATGGCTGAACCTTTCAGAGCAGCCTTTTATTCCGCGGGCCGCCGGCAGTGCGACATTTGATGCGGAGGGCGTGCAGGCCGTGGAACGAAACCTTGTTGACCAGGGCGTGTTAACGGGTTACGTATTATCCAGTTATTCCGCACGAAGGCTGGGCCTGGAATCCACCGGAAACGCCGGGGGTGTGCACAACCTGCGCCAGGCGGACGCCGGTGAACCGCTCAGCTCGCTGATCGAAGACATGGGCAGCGGCCTGTTGGTGACCGAAGTCATGGGACAGGGTGTCAGCCTCGTAACAGGCGACTACTCGCGCGGCGCCAGTGGATTTTTCGTCGAAAACGGACAGATTGCTTACCCGGTCGAAGAGGTTACGATTGCCGGAAACCTTCGCAACATGTTTTCATCGGTGCGGGCGCTCGGCGATGACCTTGACGACCGTGCAAACATCGCCTGTGGCTCGATCCTTGTTGACGGCATGACAGTGGCGGGCTCCTGATACCCGGGCCTTGGCTGCCTGTGCATTCAGATCGTGCGCGCCACGACAATTTCGGTTTGAACTGAATTGGCAATAAAGCATTCGCGATGCGCGTGCTCGTGCATCTTGTTCAAAGAAGCACTGTCAGGATGTTGACCGTCAAATGAAATTTTCGGTGACAGCTCAATCCGGGTGATTGCGAGCTTGCCCCGTTCATTTTTTTCAAGGAAACCGACCGCGGAATCATTGTAACTGTTGACCACCAGGCGTTTGCGGGCACATATGGCGAGGAAAGTCAGCATGTGACATGACGCGCACGCTGCAACAAATGCCTCTTCCGGGTTGACATGGCTTGCCAGGCCCTTGAATTGCGGTGCGGCGGACGCGTTTATGCCGGATCCTCCGGGAAAGCGCCAGCGATGCTCGCGATTGTATTGGTCGTAAGTAAAAGTTTCGCTGTCGCGCTTCCAGCTGATTTCTGCTGCGTGTTCTGACATGACTATCCTCGGTCGAGTTTTCTGAAATCCTTGGACCGCTTGCGCAATATGTGCCGGGTAATCCCCGGAAACATGCGGTTGACACGCACCAGCATCCGGTAAAATCTGCCCGGAATGGCAACCACGCGCGGCCTGGGCCGGACGACACTTTCTATGCCGAAGCGAACCACCTCGTCGGCGTCCAGCCACATGTATGAAGGTAGGCGGTTAACCAGTTCCCGGGTTCCGCTGACGTCATGAAACTCACTGTATGTAAATCCCGGACATAGCGCGCTGATATTGACGCGGTGAAAATAATTCTCCAGCGCCAGCGATTGGGAAAATGAGATGAGGAATGCCTTGCTCGCGCCGTACAGTGTCGCGCCCTCGGTTCCAGGTATCAGCCCGGCGACAGACGCCACGTTGATGACATACCCCTTCTTTCGCTGCTGCATTGCCGGCAGTAGAGCGTGTGTCAATTCGCAGACCGCGGTCGTCATGACCTGGATGAAATCGGCATGCTCGCGCCATCCAAAATCGGTAAACCTGCCTGACATTCCATATCCCGCATTGTTGACGAGAAATTCGACATGAATTTCTTCTTCCCGCAATCGTTGTGCAATTGTGCGTGTCGCGCCCGGCTCAGCCAGGTCTGCGGGAAGCACCAGGCTTGCCGTTCCGAATTTCGAACGTAATTCCTCGGCCAGTGTGTGCAGCCTGTCTGCACGACGCGCGACCAGCACGAGGTGATAGCCCCGCTTAGCCAGGTTCCGGCAAAAAATTTCACCGATTCCCGCAGATGCGCCCGTGACCAGTGCCCAGGGTGTCATGTCAGTTGTAGGGGCGTCGATTCCGTCCATGTTTTACGTGCCATTATTGCCCGCTCCCGGTCATGCTATCTCAAGTTGATTGCGCGCTCATCCTTGCAGGTCACCATGCCTGCCGTTATCCTTGCGCCCGCCCGAGGAGAGCCGACAGGAATATTCGATATGCGCAAGATCATGGTTGCAGGAAACTGGAAGATGAATGGCAGTAAAGCCATGGTCAGCTCATTGCTCGATGGCCTGCTGCATGGCCTGGGTGAACAACCCGGCGCCGACGTGGTGGTGTTTCCACCTTTTCCTTACCTTCCTCAGGCCCAGGAAATCCTGACGGCCAGCGACATCGCCTGGGGCGGGCAAAACCTGAACCCCGAGGAAAAGGGCGCACATACGGGTGAAACCAGTGCTTCCATGCTGCTCGATTTTGGCTGCCGCTACGTGCTGACAGGGCATTCAGAGCGACGGGCACTGTATGGTGAAACTGATGCAGACGTTGCCCGGCGATTTGAAGCCGCCGACCAGGCTGGCCTGGTTCCGGTGCTTTGTGTTGGTGAAACGCTCGAGGAGCGTGAACGTGGCGAAACGGAGAGCATCGTCGACCGGCAACTGGATGCGGTTCTTCAACAGGCCGGCATCGCGCCTTTTGCGAGGGCCATCGTGGCCTACGAGCCGGTATGGGCGATTGGCACCGGCAAGACGGCCACACCAGAGCAGGCGCAGGCGGTTCATGCGTTCATTCGCAACAAATTCGCCAGTCTGGATGGTACAATAGCCGGTCAATTGAGAATTTTGTACGGCGGCAGTGTGAATGGCTCCAATGCCGCCGATTTATTTGCCCGGGAGGACATAGATGGCGGCCTGGTCGGTGGTGCATCCCTGACCGTGGAAGGATTTCTTTCCATTTGCCATAGTGTCCATTCAAGAGACTGATTTAAATGCAAATATTGAATATTTTTCACGTGCTCGTCGCAATTGCGATGGTCGCATTCGTGCTGATACAAAGAGGCCCCGGCGCAACCGCGGGCGCAGCTTTCGGCAGCGGCGCTTCAGGTACCGTTTTCGGCTCCAGGGGCGCTGGCTCTTTCCTGTCGCGTACAACCTGGATACTCGCAACATTGTTTTGCGTCATCAGCCTGACCATGGCCGTGGTGGTTTCACGTAACATTGTTACGACAGACACCGATGCTGGCGTTGTCGGAACGCAGCAGCCGGCAGAACCGGATGCGCAGGATAGTGCTCCGGCATTGGACCTGCCGCCAGTTAATGATTCAGGTCAGGGCAGCGATCTGCCAGAATTGGATACTGCTCCGGTAGTCAGTGGGCCTGGTGACCTGCCGCCACTGGAAGATGAGACTTCTTCCGATTCCGATGAGGGCGAATCCGGTTCTGACGGATAGTTCCGAACGCGTGAGTGAGGCATTTGCCCAAGTGGTGGAATTGGTAGACACGCTATCTTGAGGGGGTAGTGGCGAAAGCCGTGCCGGTTCGAGTCCGGCCTTGGGCACCAGTATAGAATGGGTGGGTGTACCACCCGGGGAATGAATTTCAGCATGCTTGCAGAATATTTTCCGGTCCTGGTTTTTCTCGGTATTTCTACCGTGATCGGGGTCGCATTGGTAACGTTGGGTGGCCTGCTTGGCCCGTCCAATCCTGATAGCGAAAAACTTTCTCCGTACGAATGTGGGTTTGAAGCCTTCGAAGATACGCGTATGAAATTTGATGTGCGCTATTACCTGGTGGCAATCCTGTTCATCATTTTTGATCTCGAAATCGCATTTTTTATTCCCTGGGCCGTCGCGCTCGATGAAATCGGCTGGCTCGGATTCAACGCAATGCTGCTGTTCGTGGCCCTTTTGATCGTCGGCTTTGTTGTCGAGTGGAAGAACGGCGCGCTGGAGTGGGAGTGAAATGCGATGAACGTGGCTGAACTCAACCAGGTCGACGATATTATCAGGCCGAATGCCGACTCCAACCCGGTTCTGAACCGCGGCGCGGTCACCACGACACTTGATGAACTGGTGAACTGGGCAAGAACAGGTTCGCTATGGCCGGTTACCTTCGGCTTGGCCTGCTGTGCAGTTGAGATGATGCAGGCGGGTGCATCGCGTTACGACCTTGACCGCTTCGGTGTGATTTACAGGCCAAGCCCACGCCAGTCTGACGTCATGATCGTGGCCGGCACACTGGTCAACAAGATGGCGCCCGCACTGCGCAAGGTTTACGACCAGATGCCGGACCCCAAGTGGGTGATTTCGATGGGTTCGTGCGCCAATGGCGGTGGCTATTATCACTACTCCTACGCAGTCACGCGTGGTTGTGACCGAATTATTCCGGTTGATGTTTACGTGCCGGGGTGTCCGCCAACTGCCGAGGCTTTGATTTACGGAATATTGCAGTTGCAAAAGAAGATCCGGCGCACCAACACCATCGCTCGCTGAACCGCCCATGTCTGGAAACAAACTTTCACAGCAACTCGAGGAACGATTTGGCGATCAGCTGAAAGTCAGCGGCCGTGGCGCGACGGTTTTGTGCGCGGAAATTGCTGTCGAACATTGGCTGGAGGTGGCGCGTGTTCTGCGCGATGAAGAGGAGTTTTCATTCGAGCAGTTGACGGATCTTTGCGGTGTCGATTACCTGGGCTATGGCCAGGACGAATGGGAAACCCGTGACGCCACAACCGAGGGTTTCAGCCGCGGCGTGGATGCCTTGGGGCCAGGTCGCTTTCGCTGGAAAGAATTACCCGAGGCGCAGCACGTGGAAAATCGTTTCGCCGTGGTCGTGCACCTGATTTCCATCCGCCACAACCGCCGTTTGCGGCTCAAAACATTTGCCGGAGATGAAGGCATGCCGATCGTGCCTTCGCTGGTGGATATCTGGAACTCGGCCAACTGGTATGAACGAGAGGCCTTTGACCTGTTGGGTATTGTTTTCGAAGGCCACCCTGATTTACGCAGAATTCTGACCGATTATGGATTCACCGGGCACCCTTTCCGGAAGGACTTCCCGCTGATCGGAAACGTCACTGTTCGTTACGACGAAGCACAACGTCGCGTGGTTTACGAACCGGTCGAGATCGAGCCGCGTGTGCTGGTACCGCGGGTGATCCGCGACGACTCCCGCTACAAAACCGATGATATAGACCTGGCCGCCGGGCAAGCCGAAGAAGGGGCTGGATAACATGGCCGAAATTCGTAATTTCACGATGAATTTCGGCCCGCAGCATCCCGCGGCTCACGGTGTTCTGCGCCTGGTTCTCGAACTGGATGGTGAAACCGTGGTACGCGCCGATCCACACATCGGTTTGCTGCATCGCGCAACCGAGAAGCTGGCAGAGAGCAAGCCATACAACCAGAGCATCGGTTACATGGATCGCTTCGATTATGTATCCATGATGTGTAACGAGCATGCCTACGTGCGGGCCATCGAGCAACTGTTGGGCATTGAGCCCCCAGTGCGCGCACAGTACATTCGAACGATGTTCGACGAAATCACGCGAATCGGAAACCACATGTTGTGGATTGGCTCCAGCGGGCTCGACCTGGGCGCGATGACCTTGTTCCTGTACGCCTTCCGCGAGCGTGAAATGACAATGGACCTCTACGAGGCGGTGTCCGGCGCGCGCATGCACGCCACGTACTACAGGCCCGGAGGCGTGTACCGGGATCTGCCAGACCAGATGCCGCTGTACAAGGAATCACCCTGGACCAAGGGAAAGGATCTTGAGCGCAAGAATGAATGGCGCGAAGGCAGCCTGCTTGATTTTGCCGAAGCCTTCGCAAGAGATTTTTTCACCAAGGTGGATGAATACGAGACGCTGCTGACCGACAACCGTATCTGGAAGCAACGCACTGTCAATATCGGTGTGGTTTCACCCGAACGTGCACTGCAGCTTGGATTTACCGGCGCCATGTTGCGCGGATCCGGAATCGAATGGGACCTGCGTAAGAAGCAGCCCTACGCGATGTACGACAAGATGGATTTCCAGATTCCGATTGGCGTCAATGGCGACTGTTACGACCGTTACCTCGTGCGCATCGAGGAAATGCGCCAGTCGGCCAAGATCATCCTGCAGTGTGTCGAGTGGCTGCGTGCCAACCCGGGTCCAGTCATGCTCAAGAATTTCAAGGTCACGCCGCCTACCCGCGAGGAAATGAAGGACGACATGGAAGCCCTGATCCATCACTTCAAACTGTTCACCGAGGGCTTCTGCGTGCCGGAGGGCGAGACCTATGCAGCGGTCGAAGCGCCGAAGGGGGAATTCGGCTGCTACCTCGTTTCCGATGGCGCCAACAAGCCGTTCCGGGCTCACTTCCGTGCTCCGGGGTTTGCCCATTTGTCCGCTATGGACGAGATGGTCAGGGGGCATATGCTGGCCGACGTGGTGGCAGTGATCGGTACCCAGGATATCGTTTTCGGGGAGGTGGATCGCTGATGTCGCATAAAGCGAAATACATCGCGGGAAAGGCCGGCCTGCTGGAAAAGGAAACCCGCAAAAAGATTGACGCCTGGGTGGCCAGGTTTCCGGAAGACCAGAAACGGTCCGCGGTGATCCAGGCGTTGATCGCCGCCCAGGACCAAAATGGTGGCTGGATCACCGATGAACTTTGCGAGGCCGTCGCAGACTATCTTGACTTGCCTCCGGTGTGGGCCTTTGAAGTGGCCAGTTTTTACTCGATGTTTCATCGCCACGAAACCGGCCGGCACAAGGTCAATATCTGCACCAATATCTCATGCTGGCTGAACGGCTCGGAGGAACTGGTTGGGCATATCGAGAAAAAGCTTGGAACAAAACTGGGTAAGACAACCGATGACGGTCGTATCACCCTGGTGGTCGAGGAAGAATGCCTGGCAGCGTGTTGCGGTGCGCCAATGATGGTCGTGGACGGCCATTACCATGAAAACCTGACGCCGGAAAAAGTCGACGAAATACTGGATGGGCTGGAGTGACATGAAGGAACATCAAGTCGTTTTCGCAACGCTCGACCGAGAAGAACCGTGGTCCATGGACAATTACCTGGCCGTTGACGGTTACCAGGCATGGAAAAAGATTCTCAAAGAACAAACGCCGCGCGAAGAAATCATTGAAACAGTCAAAGCCTCTGCCTTGCGCGGCAGGGGCGGTGCTGGCTTTCCCACCGGCCTGAAGTGGAGTTTTATGCCACGCTCGGCGCCCGTCCAGAAGTACATCCTGTGCAACTCGGACGAGTCCGAACCGGGCACCTGTCACGACCGCGACATCCTGCGTTACAACCCACATTCGGTGATCGAAGGCATGGCCATCGCAGGCTATGCGATGGGCGCGACGGTGGGCTACAACTACCTGCGTGGTGAGTTCCATCACGAACCATTTGAACGGTTCGAAAAGGCCCTGGCTGAGGCACGCGAAGCCGGCCTCCTTGGCGATGACATTCTCGGTTCAGGCATTGACATGCAGATACATGCGGTGTTGGGGGCGGGAGCCTACATTTGCGG
>JABDJL010000157.1 GCA_013002505.1 Lysobacterales bacterium
GAACGCGTCCTCGGGATTCACGCTGCGATTGGCCAGTGGCAGTACGGCGATGGACTTGCGGTTGACGGCTTTGGGGTCAGGTTCAATTACCGTCAAGGGAGAGACATTAGCCTGGGGCGCGGGCGCTGCATCGGTAATTGAGCCTGGCTCCTGTTCGGACCCCTGTTTGCCGATCAGCCGGTCGCCGACGATCAGCACGGCCAGGGCACCAATGGCGACCAAGGTGATGACATCGAGCTTTTTGGCCGTGTGCTGGGTGATCGAGGAATCCCGGGAGACCTCGGACTCCTTCTTGATGCCTTCGGGCGTGACTTCATAGGCCCAAGCGATGATCAGCGCGACAATAAAGCCCAGCACCACCACTGCAAAGAACACATCCATGACCCAGGCCGGCGTCTCGGTATGCTCCAGCACCAGGTCGAGGACCTGTAACAGCACCCAGGACGCCACCGCGTAGGCAATGCCGACGCGGAACACGTTGCGGCGCTTGAGTTCCTGGAAGAAGCTCATTGGCCGGTCCGGATGTCGGTATCGGTCCGCAAATGACGCAAATTACGCAAAATTCTTCTCAATATCCTTTTCCCCAAAGTTCATGAATATACAGAACCTTAAAAAAGAAACCGCAGATTGCGCGGATTAAATGGATTACGCGAAAAGCAGATCAAAATCTCTTTCCACGAATTACACGAATGACACGAAATCCCTTTTATTCAATATTAGTCGCGATCATCGGCCTTCGGCCTCAGATTGCTCCTACAAGTCCTGCTAGCCACCTAGCCACCTAGCCTCCTAGCCTCCTAGCCTCCTCATCACCAATCCTTCAGCGGCCACTGGATCGGCGAGGGTGGCGGCCAGTCATAGCCAGTTTGCTCAAAGGCTTCGGCGAACGCCGGCGTGACCTCGATATCGAACGGGGCGCCGCATTTACACCAGTAAATCAGCAGCGCCAGTGCCTGTGAACCCTGGATATGCTGGTCCACGCCAGCCGCGATACGGTTGGCGGTTTCGCGGTCACCGATCCGCGCGCTGACCAATTGCAACTGGTAGTCGTTGTAATCTTCGTCATTCCGGAACCGCTCCAGCAGCGCGGGAATGCCGGCCGGGTCGCCCATCGCTGCCAGCCTGGAGATATGACCGACCAGGCGATCAGATTCGAATCGAAATTCCGTTTCAATCGCCGTGTTCTGCTCTTCGAATCGCCGCGTGGCCATCAGCGCCCAGTTGTGTGCGTAAGGCAGCCAACCACCCGGCGCGACCTCCATGCCACGGCGCACCACCTCCAGCGCTCGTTCAGAATCGCCAGCCCACAGCCAGGCCCTGGAGAGTTCGAACCAGTTGCTGGTGGTCAGCGGGTCACACTCGACGACCTGCTGGATGCGCTCGGCATAGGCTTGTGCGTTGCCAAATGGCAGCGCGAATTGTGGCGACCAGGTGGGTTTGTCGCAGTGATCGCTCTCGTTGTATCGCTGGATGCGTTGCTCGATGCCGCGCCAGTTGCCGCTCAGAAACGACAGGTCTATTTCGAGCTGGTTCTGTTCAGTGAAGTTGCGGGCGTTTTCCAACGCTGTTGAAACGTCGGTCAGCATAAAGTCTTTCGCCGTGGCGATGTCGTCCTCCGTCACGCCGGTGGTCGGAATTCCCAGGGCATCGTCGTTGAGAATGTGCACGTACAGGTCCGAATGCTCCAACAGCGCCGGCGGATACCCTGGAACCCGTTCCAGAACCTGTTCGTAATACCCGTTGGCCGCGCGCAGGGTCGGGATCTGCTCGGCGTCGCCGTGCGCCCGCTGGTACAGTTCACGCGCTTTTTGCATCGCGATAAACGCCTCGACGTCGCGCAAGCCCGCGTCGCGCATGGCCTCGCGTTTCTGCTCATCCATGACCACGTCCATCGCCAGCGCGATCTTCTCCGCGATGTCTTCCTGCACCTGGATGGTGTCTTCCGAGGTGCTGTCGTAGTTTTCCGACCACAGGTGGAAGCCGTCGGCGGCGCGTACCAGCTGCGCGGTCACGCGTAGGCGTTCGCCCGAGCGCCGTACAGAGCCTTCCACGATATGCCGTACGCCCAGCTTCTCGGCAATCTCGGTGACCGGGACGTCCTGGCCCTTGAAGCTGAATGATGACGTCCGTGCGGTCACCAGGAGCTCCGGCAACTGGGCCAGGGAATTCAGAATCTCCTCGGTCAGGCCATCGGCGAAATACTCGTCATCTTCCCCGCTGGACATGGCCACGAAGGGCAGCACGGCAACCGAGTTTTCCTGGGTGGCCTGGACCGCTGGCGCGGGATTGACGGGTGTCGGTTCGGCCGATTCCTGGACTTGTGCGGGCGCCGGGTCCGCGCCTGGCGGCGCCAGCACGAATCGCTCGACCGCGATAATCGCCACCACCGCGACCAGCAGCGCGATGGTGATCCGGTCCAGGCGGGCCGCAGTTTCGTTTGTGATGGACTGGCTGCGATCAACTTCGGATTCCCGTTTCAGGCCCTCGGGGGTCATTTCGTAGGCCCAGGCGATGATCATCGCGGCGATGAAACCCAGCACCACGAACAACAGCATGGACTGGATCACCCAGTCCGGCGCCTTGATCGCATCCAGCACCAGGTCGGCCACCTGCAGCAGCACCCACGAAGCGACGATGTAGGCCACCGCGACGCGCACCACGTTTCTTCTTTTCAGTTCTTCAAAAAAGCTCAATGCCTACTCCTGCATTTGTTTTGTTGTGGGAGCGAGCACCTGCTCGCAAATGGATTGCCATGGCTTATCGATTCGCGATGAAGTCATCGCTCCCACAGGCTTCGTTGAGCGCTCTACCATCCTGTTGTCACTTGTCACCATCCAACAAATTCATCCTGCGCAGCAGCGCCTGGAATCGTGGGTGGTCGCGGATTGACCCATAATTGCTGTCCATGCGATTCATATGGATGGCGTAAGGATCACCTCGTTCGAATGCAGCCTCCAGGCTGTCCAGCGCCAATTCATGCTCGCCCAGCAACATGAATAACCCGGCATTGTTCGATACACCATCAATGTAAACTGGTGAGTCTTGAATGGCCTGAATGGCTTTTTGCTTCAGTGCAGGGTCCTGTTGTTCCAGGGCGTCAATCAAGAGCAGAGCAGGCGTATTGTCAAAGCCCCATAGTTCGGCGCCCCGAGTACTCGATTTCCTGGCCAGGTCATATTGACGGGTCTCGCAATACAAGTGAAAAAGATTCAGGTGTGTGTGGGCCTTGTGAGGGTCTATCTGTAGTGCATTGTCATAGCTGACTTTGGCTGCCTCGTATTGACCATCCCCCGCCAATAACCACCCTCTGACATGATGGATAATGGGCGCGAGCGGGTCGAGTTTGATAGCTTTGTCTATGTGCACCAACGCTTCATCAAGACGCCGATCCACAGCAAGAATTTCCCCGTACCATTGGTGCGCGGTCGGATATTTGGGGTCGAGTGCGATAGCCTGCTCAAAATCTGCCAGTGCTCCCTGAATATTGAACTCGTACATGGATTTGACATAACCACGACTGGTCAGTGCCCTGGCAGATGTTGGGTTGATAGCAAGTGCCTTGGCGATGGCATCATTGGCCAACGCAATATTCTCATCAATGGGGCCGGCCTGGTATTCTGGAATCAGCACGTAAGCATCGGCCAGGGCTGCCCAGGCACGGGCAAACTGCGGGTCCAGTTCAATCGCTTCGAGCAACGGTACCGTTGAGTCAAGCAAGGCCTGGGGCGTTCGTGAATTCCACAAGTGTCGGCCCAACAAGTACTTATTGTACGCCTCTGCATTGCTGGTCCCGTGCTCGGTAATTGACTCCTGGTCCTCGCCGGACAGCGTGAGCTGCAGCGCCTGCACGATGGCTTGGGAGATTTCATCCTGCACGGCGAAGATGTCGTCCAGTTCGCGCGTGTAGGTGTCCGACCACAGGTGCGTATCGGTATTCACGTCTATCAGCTGCGCCGTGACCCGGATGCGGTCGCCGGATTTGCGCACTGAGCCTTCGAGAATGTGGTCCACGTTCAAGGCACGTCCGATCTCGGACAGGGTCTGCTCGCTGCCCTTGAAGGTAAACGAAGAGGTGCGCGAGGGCACCCGCAGGCGCTCGATCTTGACCAGCACGTTGAGCAGTTCTTCTGAAATACCGTCGGAGAAGTACTCGTTCTGCGCGTCGTCACTCATGTTGACGAACGGCAGGACTGCGACCGAAGTACGCCCGTCGTCGGCCGGTGCCGGCGCGGTTTCGCCGGCCTGTTCAGGGTTCTGTGTGATTGAATCGCTCGCAACGGTTTGCGAAGTAGACTGACCGCGGTCGTCCGCGCCGTCGAGGAGGAAGCGGTCCGCGAGAATAAATCCAACCACCAGCACCAGCAGGGTGATGGTGACCCGGTCCAGCTTCGCCGCGGTTTCGTGGGTGACCGAGGCCTCCTGTGAAACCTCGGTTTCACGCTTGATGCCCTCGGGGGTGATCTCGAACGCCCAGGCGAAGAACAGCGCCACAGGAAAGCCCAGCAGCAGCAGGAACGCGACTGCCGTCGGGAACCACTCAGGCAGGTGCAGCGCCGGGGCGAACACGTCCACGATCTGCATCAGCAGCCAGCCGGCCACGGCATAGGCCGCGCCGACCCGGAATACGTTTCTGCGCTTCAGTTCTTCAAAAAAGCTCATCTCTGCCCATTACACCTTAAAAAGAAACCGCAGATTGCGCGGATTAAAATTCAAAAACTTTCCACGAATTACACGAATTCCACAAAAACTTAAAAAGAAACCGCAGATTGCGCGGATTCAACAGATTTCGCAAAAAACCTTCAAAATTCTTCCACAAATTTCACGAATTCCACAAAAACCAAATCGCTCTTGTGGTTTCATTCTTGCTAGCCACCTAGCCACCTAGCCACCTAGCCACCGGCGGCAAAGCCGCCCTAGTCACACTCGAAT
>JABDJL010000180.1 GCA_013002505.1 Lysobacterales bacterium
CGGCATCGCCGGTGATGGACACAAACGCGTATCCGGACAGGCCCGCTTCGTCGAGCGCGATCGGCGTATTGGCATCGACCGGCGTAATATCACCGGAATTGACGCCGGCACCGCCGACCGTCAAGCCAAAGTCATTGACCCCTGCATCACCGCCATTGTCATTGGTCACGTTCTTGCTCAGCGTGATGGTCGGGGCGATATCATCGTTGTTGATCGTACAAGTAATGCTGGCGCCTTCGTCCAGCGTTACCGTGCCGCCCAGGTTTGCAGGGCATCCGGCATCGCCGGTGATGGACACAAACGCGTATCCGGACAGGCCCGCTTCGTCGAGCGCGATCGGCGTATTGGCATCAACTGGGGTCGCGACACCTGAATTAACGCCAACGCCACCAATGGTCAGGCCAAAGTCATTGACCCCGGCGTCGCCGCCATTGTCGTTGGTCACATTCTTGATCAACGTTACGGTCGGGGCGACATCGTCATTGGTGAACGTGCACTCAGCGACATTTCCGTCTGCCAGTGTCAGCACATTATTGACCAGGGTGCCGCCTACGCAGCTCAGGTTGGTCTGGTTATATCCCGGTACGCTGGATTCGGTCAGCGTGTAGTCGCCAGCGTCAACGGTCGCATTGGTAATGGCCGCATCGCCTTCAACACCTGTCACTCCGGGGGTCGGGCCTGTGGCCGTCAGTGTCCAGTCAGTATCGGGGTTGTTACCGCCATTGTCCTGTACCACGTCCTTGAGCAGCGTCAGCGTTGCGCCATCGGCAAAACAGTCTTCCTGCACGGCTGGGCCTGCTGGCGTGGTGTAGAAAATTTCGAGGCAAACCGAGTCCACCTTGATAGACGAGGTTTGCAGCTTGGTAAATACCAGGCCAAAAGCTGCGGCGTTCACTTGCGCCACGGTGGGCCAACCATTCAGTGGTATACCCCAGTCGGCCTCTTCGCCACCCATACCGTCAGAAGGAAACGACAGTGGTGTTGCGCTGGCGCAGTTCGCTCCCGTTTGGGGAACGATTAGCTGTTGCTGGGCTCCCAGCAGGCCCGTGGCCGGGTCGGTGCTGGCGCCGGTGGCCAACTGCACGCCAATCGGCTGGTTTGGTGCGTCGTTGGTGGTCGCAAAAATCTCGGCGCTCATGGCCTCGATGGTCGCATCGTTCGGCAGGGTGAAACCAAAAGCGAATGCTTGGTTTTCCTTGTTCACGGCGCCCATGTTGGCGCATGCCCCGTCCTGCGGACCAGGAATATCGGCACCGCTGCCGGACCAACCGCCGTCGGCATCGCCGGCATAACGGATGGTGGTGCTGTCAACCTGCGCAAGCGCGATTGACGAAAACATCAGTGCCAAAATCAATATGGATTTATTAAGGACGCCCCAGACTGTTAAGGTCGTGGGCCGGTCGGACGCTAATTGACGATCGGTATACATTACGGTAACTCCCCCAGTACGGTTTGACGCCAACAGCACTCCAATACTGCCGGCAATTCATCGCAAACTCAGCTCTTAAGCACCTTTATCAGGCTGCCGTCCTTGGCCGAATTACTCGCACATCAGACCAATCCCTGGCCCACACTCAGCTTTCAAAGCCTTGTTCTTGACTAGATTAGTTTTACAGGCGTTTTCACCTGCCATATACAGTCTGCGCCTTAAAGCGCTTATTTGTCAACAAAATGGGGGTCAAATTTCCATACGCGGTAGTATATTTTCGACGGACGAAAGTCGCTATATTTCAGCCAGTTCCATTTGTGTACGGACAACCCACGTCAAATTTGTTTAATTTGGCTTCATTTTTGCGCATTCGGAACTTCGAGTCACGAAATTCTGATCGTATTGAAGACAGCGTTGTCATCACCAGGCCGCCTGCACCGGCCCGCGACCTGGACCGGAAGAATTCGACAAAGGGAAATGGTGCCGGCACCAGGATTTGAACCCGGGACCTACTGATTACAAATCAGTTGCTCTACCAACTGAGCTATACCGGCAATCTGTGAGGGCCGCTATTTTAGTCCATGCCGGGCAGCTTGCGAAGCACCGCAAGCCCGGCCAGTTCGGCACCAGCTGAAGGTTCAGCTTGAGCGGGGTTGGGGCAAATGGTCTGGCGATGCAGTTCTCCCGGCACGACATCAGCCAGTATGCGGTAGGCATACTCGACACCCGCGAGCTGGCGGTAATCCACCCAGAAACGGGTTTCATCCTGGCGCTGGATTTTCATTTCGACCTCGAAGCCCATGGCCCTGGCCAGGTCACGCCTGCGCGCGGCGTTGGACTGCTCGAAAAAATAGCCCAGCGACACGGCGTTGTTAAACTCCCCGGACTCCAGCAAACGGACGTCCTCGATGCCCGCATCGAGAAATTGATTAACCGCGGCCTTGCCCTCCAGGACCGAAGCCACGGGTGGCAGGTAAACCCAGTAACCCCGGTCGACGAACGCCTCGGTGGTGCGCTGATCAACCCGGGACGCATGGTCGCCCAGCATTTGTGCGATGACGCCAGAAGTCCGGGCATTTTCAAATGGCCCAACAGTAAAACATTCAAGCCCATGATCGATTGATGGGGTTTCCGGCATCTCGGACACGGTCACGAGCCCGGGTACTTCATCCGCCCCGAGGTTTAATTGATCGGTTTGCGAGCCGGCCTGGACACGGGGTTTGCTGGCTTCGATACCCAGCAACAGCAGGTTCACCGCCAGCAAAGTGACAACAAAAATCCGGGTCGAATGCATTTACAATTCCTTTTGACGAATGCTGACTTCCCCTGCCCGGTATTCTGCTACACCTGCCGAAGATTGCAACAACAAGCCGCCCAACGGACTGATGCCCCTGGCGATACCGTGGTGACATTGACCTGGCTGGCTGACTGTGACGGGCCGCCCTCTCAGCACGTCGCGGGCGTTCCAGGCCTCGTCAAATGAAGCGAACCCGTTGGAGGCAAAGTCAATGATCTGATGCAGCAGGGAGTGCAGCAACTGGCCGGCAAGCCGGTTACGGGAAATGCCGGGATCCACGCTGACAGCTTCGGTCCATGGCTGATCTATCGCTTGCCCGCCGGCGGGACCCATTCTGACGTTGATGCCAACCCCCATGATGGCAAGACACGGTCCGGCCGCATCACCCTGCACCTCGACCAGGCAACCGCCGAGCTTGGCGCCATTCAGCACCAGGTCGTTGGGCCACTTGATCATCACGCCCGCGACGCCCGCGGATTCCAGCGCCTCGCAGGCAGCTATCGCCACCACCAGCGGCAGGCAGGCCACCTCCGCCACGCCCAGTTCAAATCGCCAGGCAAGGCTCAGGTAGATGTTGCGCCCGAACGGCGAAACCCACGAGCGGCCGCGGCGGCCCTTGCCCGCAAGCTGTTGCTCGGCCACCACCGCGCGGGCATGCCGGGAACCCGGCGCACGTGCCTGTAACCAGTCATTGGTTGAATCCACCGCGCCCAGCACGTGCAGTTGATCCAGCAGCGACCGTGAATCAGCGCCAAGTTCGCTGAGAATTGATTCGGAATCGAGCAATTCCAGGGGTTCGCGCAGCCGGTAGCCCTGGCCGGCGACAGCGTCGACCTCGATCCCCAGGTCCCGCAGTGTCTCAACGTGCTTCCATACGGCGGTGCGGCTGACCCCCAGGGACTCGGCAATCGAGGCTCCTGAGCGCGATTCGCGATGACTCAATTGCTGCGCCAGGCGATGGATCGGGTCGCAGTTAACGTGACTATTCACCGGCCAAACCAATGTCCGATGCGTGCCTTCTCGAAGCGGTTCTCGGTTCCCTGGCGCATACGGGCCAGGTTGCCGCGGTGGGTAAAGGTCATGAACAGCGCCAGGGAGATGCAAAAAACCATCAGGGGCCACGAGGCGCCCAGGTACCAGGCCGCCGGCACGAGGCTGAACCCGGCCAGCACCGTGGCCAGGCCGACATAGCCACTGAACAACAGTACGACGGCCCAGGTGGCAAACATCGGCAACAACAGCCAAGGTTGCACGACAGCCAGCGCGCCGATGGCCGTGGCAGCGCCCTTGCCACCCCTGAACCCATGGTAAACGGGATAGCAATGGCCCAGGACCGCGGCAAACCCGCAAGCCAGGCTGACGGTTTCGTTCGCTACCATCGGCATGTCCCCGCGCCAGGCAAAGGTGGCAACCCATCCCGCAGCCAGCGCCGACTTGGCCACGTCTATGAAGACAACACCCAGCGCGAACAGCAAGCCCTGGGTTCTGAAGGCGTTGGTGCCGCCGGCGTTTCCACTGCCCATGGTGCGAATGTCTACGTGTCTGAATCGCCCGAGCAACAGGCTGCCGGACAAAGAACCGAGCATGTAGGAAACCAGGATCTTGATCGCTGCGAGCGTCATTCGGTAAGCACCTGCGGTTGTGGCAGGAACCCGGCGATGACGCCGCCCCGCCCTAGGTGTACCCCGAGCGCCGGACCGGCCGGCGCGATGTGACAGGAGTGAATCCTGCTGTGATTTTCAAGCAGGATTTTTCGAACGGCCGTTGCGCCCTCGCGGTTATCGACGTGGGCCAGCAAAACGCGATACACCTCGTCGGTTTTCATGCGTTTTAGCATGTGGCGCGCCAGGACCTGGGCATTAAAACCGCGCGCAATACTGACGCCTCCAATACCCAGTCGCCCTTTTTTTGCAATCAACACGGGGGCCAGGCGAGTCAGTTCGGATGCTTTCTTCAGCCATGCCGGCACCCGGCCGCCCCGAACCGCGGAACTGAGGTCATCCGGTATCGCCAGCGTCACGGTCTGCGGCGCCAACTCGGTCAACAATGCCTCAACTTCATCGATTTGCAGGCCGCTCGCTGCCGCTTCGGCCGCGACCAGCGCCAGCAACCCCTGGCCGCTGCTGGCATTTCGCGTATCGAAAATCCTGATTTCGCCCTCCACGCCCGTCGCCGCTGTTCGGGCGGCCTGCGTGGTGCCACTCAGTTCGGTGGACAGGCCCACAGACATGACCTTGTAACCGTGGCTGGTCAGTAATGTATAGACGCGCTTGAAATCCCGGGGCGGTGGTTGTGAAGTCTGCGGAATTTCATCGCTCTCATCGAGCATGCTGTAAAACGTTTCCGGGTCCAGCGAAACCCCGTCCAGGAACTCACGGTCACCAAAGCTGAGACGCACCGGGACGATGTGTATGCCCAGGCGCTCCACCTCACTGCCCGGAAGGTCGGCGCCAGAATCAACGACGATGGCGACCTCACCCTTTTGATTGAGCAAACCATGCTGGCGCTGCATGTCGTCCGCTTTTTGCTGTGCAATTTCGCCGAACGCTTCGCAGGCCAGGAACACCTCCGACGGGTTATCGGTATGGATATGAACCCGCAGCCGGTCCGTACCGCCCGCCACCACCAGCGAGCTTGACTCCAGCTCCAGCAGTCGCCGCATGACCTGCGCGCGATCGAGGTCTTTGCCTGAGATCACGCATTCAGTACAAAACCGGTGGTCACCGACTTCGAGGTCGATATCGAATTCGACCGCTGCAAGATCGCCCATCGATTCGCTGACTTCGTCAACCTGGCCCTTATCGGTGTAAGCCCAAACACCTTCGAGCAAATCGACAAAACCCTGCCCACCCGCATCGACCACGCCGGCCTGCTTCAGGACCGGTAACAGATTGGGCGTGTTGCGCAATGATTGCTGGGCGCGCTTCAGGGCCACTTTGAGTTGCCTGCGCAGATCTCGCTCACCTTCGGCAACGCTGTCGGCCAATGCTGTCGAAAAATCTTCCAGCACCGTGGGCAAGGTGCCGGCGACCGGCTCGGCCATCGCCGTCCAAGCCTGCTCTGAACCACGCTGGCTGGCGCGGGCAAATGTTTCAGCGGTCAGCAAGCTGCGCCCCGCGCAAACCTCCTGAAAGCCCTGGAAATACTGCGCCATGATGGCGCCCGAGTTGCCCCGGGCCCCGTCCAGCGATGCCCTGGAAACGGTGTCTGCGACCGTTCCCAGGTTACTGCTCGGGTGGCGCTTGAGCGCTTCGAGTATCGACTGAAAGGTGAACGCCAAATTGGTGCCGGTATCACCATCGGGAACCGGAAACACGTTGATCCGGTTGATGTAATCACGCCGTTGGAACAGGTGTATGATGCCGGCGCTCAGCGCACGTGCGAGGCGTTGCCCGTCAAGGTAAGCAATCGAAACCGGGGGTGCGTTCATGAGTGTCCAGACTACCGGAGCGACGTGGCAAATCCCAGTGCTTTGTACACCCCTGTGCGGTGCACCGGGAACCTGGCTCGGCACCGGTTTCGGCGATGTGCATTGCCTGGAGGCGAAATTCGCAACCCGGTGGCGTTAAAAACCAGTTGATCAGTGGGCCTGGCAAACCTGGTAATGCGCGGGCCCTCGCCCGCGGTGCGCTTTTTCGCTGAAATACCCTGAATTCCAGGCGATTTTCCGCCCCGAACGTGCCTTTCGGCACATCTGGCACGAAACCTGCATCGTATAAACTGACGATTGTGAACAATGGGTTCACAGGTCACAGACCACGATTGGGGAGCTGCAATGAGCGCCGAAAACCTGTTCGAGAGCATCAAGGAAAACCTCAATGGCCGCCCAGGCCAGCCGATACTGTTCGGTGTGTGTAAAACCCTTGCGCAAAAATTCGACATGGAAGTGTGGATTTTTCGCGCCGCGGCGATCGTGCTGGGCGTATTTTTTACCTTCGTGACGCTGGTCGCATACATCCTGCTCGGACTCTTCATGAAAGAAACCGCGGACCGTACCCGGGGCGTTTTCCAGGGCTTGTGCATCTGGGCTGCGGAATGCTGGGATAAGTGTGTTGCTTCGTTCCGGGACCTGACCGGTCACGGCAATCGACATAACGGCCGCACCTGATCAGGATCAGTCGAGGCGAAACCTCAATACCCGGTCACTGACCCGCTGTCCGCGCAACATACCCCCGACAAGGTAAAACCAACCGTCGCGAAACAGCAGTGCGCGATGGTCCATGCTGGGTTCTGACAACTCAAGGGGCTGGTCCCAGCGCAGGGATTTAATATTGAAACGAACGATGTTCGCTAGCGGTGCCGAAGGTATGCCGTTATACCCGATGCCATCGAAGTTGTACGGATTGTCGGTGCCCCCGGCGAACACCACGTGACCGCTGTCATCGGCGACTGCCGCGGCGCGGTAGCGCGCAGGGCCCGGATGGTGCGCTGCAGACTGCCAGGCGATCCTGCGAAAGTCTGACGAGTCTATCTCACCCAGCCAGCATTCCCGGGAAGGCAGAAATCGGCGCGGCGATCCATCCTCCGGGTACTCGATCCGGACGCCCCCGCAAAGCAGCAACGTACCACCATAGAGGCCACCGGCATGCCCGAATACCGGTGCGCCGGGATAAGGCGTTGCTTGTGACCAGGCCATGGTCCGCGTGTCGAGCACCTGTACCAGATTGACATTTCCGAGGTCATGCCAGCCACTGACCAGGTAGATGTACCGTCCCTGGTAGGCAAATACGGCCATGTCATCGACCGGTACCGGCATATCGCTGACATGTTCCATTTTCCGGTCGCCGGAATTCAGGCGGAACACTTCCGGCGTTGAAACTTCAGCGCCGTCTTCAGCGACCGTATAGCCGCCAAACAGCCACACCACATCATCAATGCCAATCGCTGCACCGGCCAGACGGCCCTCGCGCACGGGGACCGGATCGAGTTCACTCCACTGGCCTGCATCGTAAGCCCAGGTACGTGCGTGGATGTCCGACCACCGTTTGCCGGAAAGCAAACCCTGGAAGCTGTAAATCCGCGCACCGTTGTCAGTTTCGATCATGGCAACGGCATTATTGGAAGTCGGCTCAGGTAAAGAAGGCAGCTCCTCTTGTGCGGATTGCACCGGCACAGCCGCCAAGGCCAGGCATAAGCACACTGCGATTCTCAAGCGCTTAGCCATCGACAGCCTCCGCGTTTTCAAGGAAGCGTTGCAGGGCTGCAGTCTCGAACGGCCAGTCCAGCTCGGCCCCCGAATCGCGGCGAACCAGCACCGGAATGCGCAGTCCATAGCGCCTGACCAGCTCAATATCCTGCTCGATATTGACCTGCTCGCAATGGTTCCCGGCGCCCAGCGCATGGATTAACGCGCTGGCCTGCTCGCACAGGTGGCAATCCGGGCGGTCATACAAGATCAGTTCGGTCATGTTGTTTTATTCTGCTCCCATCGGCGTCTCAGCCTACAAGCCGCACCGGATTGCCGCAATAAGCGCGGGATTCGTCACCACTGGCTTGTTAGAATCGCCTTTTCCACCGGTGAACCTGCGAATGGCCGTCAGCGTTTTTGAACTGTTCAAGATTGGTATCGGACCCTCCAGCTCGCACACGGTGGGACCGATGCGTGCAGCCTGCACCTTTGTGCGGAGACTCGCGGAGGCCAACAAGCTTGAATCGGTGGTGCGCGTGCAGGCCGAACTGTTCGGCTCGCTGGCCCATACCGGCCGAGGGCATGGCACCGACAAGGCGGTGATGCTGGGCTTCCAGGGCGAATTGCCGGATCAAATTGATCCAGACTCGATACCCGGGCAACTCGAAGCAATCGAATCTGCCGGTCAACTGAAGCTCGGTGGCACGCATGAAGTCAGCTTCCGTGGCAAGCAACACCTGCTGTTCAACAAGCGCAAGAGCCTGCCATATCACCCCAATGGCATGAAGTTTTCGGCCTGGAACGAGGCAGGTGAATTGATTTCCGAGCGGCATTTTTATTCCGTTGGTGGCGGGTTCGTGGTCAACGAAGACGAAGCCGCGCAGGATCGTATCGTGCGCGACCAGACCGAAATTCCATACCCGTTCGAGACCGGCAACCAGTTGCTCAAGCTGTGTGCCGATCATGGTGAGAGTATCGCCGGCTTGATGATGGCCAATGAACAGGCCTGGCGCAGCGAGGCGGAGGTAAAGGCCGGACTGCTGAAGATCTGGTCAGCCATGGAAGGCTGTATTGAGCGGGGCTGCAACAGCCCGGGAACCTTACCGGGCGGCTTGCAGGTTGTGCGGCGCGCACCGGCCCTGTTCAAAAAGCTGACCACCCGCGACCCCGATCACAGCGACCCGCTGCGGGTGCTGGACTGGGTCAACCTCTACGCGCTGGCGGTCAACGAGGAAAACGCCGCGGGCGGGCGCGTCGTCACCGCGCCCACCAACGGCGCCGCCGGCATCGTTCCGGCCGTGATGAGTTACTACCTGCACTTCGTGCCCAACGCGAATGAAGACGGCATCGTGGAATTCCTGCTGACGGCCGGCGCCATCGGCATCCTGTACATGCTCAATGCTTCAATCTCCGGCGCCGAGGTCGGCTGCCAGGGCGAGGTCGGCGTGGCCTGTTCGATGGCGGCGGGCGGTCTGACCGCAGCCATGGGTGGGACGCCTGCGCAGGTTGAAAACGCCGCTGAGATCGGCATGGAACACAACCTCGGCCTGACCTGCGATCCGGTCGGCGGCCTGGTACAGATTCCCTGTATCGAACGCAATGCGATGGGCTCGGTCAAAGCGATCAACGCGCAGCGCCTTGCCGTGCAAGGCGAAGGCCAGCAAAAAGTGTCGCTGGATAAAGTCATCAAGACCATGCGCGACACCGGCGCGGACATGAAAAAACAGTACAAGGAAACTTCACGCGGTGGTCTCGCGGTGAACGTAATCGAGTGCTAAGCGGGTCCCGGTTACGGCAAAATCGGACACGGGTTTGACTTTATGACGAAGCAGATTTCAAGGATGAAGTGCATACTCACAAGCCTGTTACTGGCATTGCCGCTGCTCTTGCATGCCGGCGACCTGTACAAGTGGCAGGACGAAAACGGCATCTGGCACTTCAGTGACAAGCCGCCACGATCCGGTAGCCAGGAATTTGACTTCGTGCAACTGCCAGCCGAACCCAGGCGCATGGTCAGCGAGCGCAAGGCGGGTCAGAAACACGAACCCGAGCATTGGTTTTTCAATCACTATCATGGCCCGGCGGAACTCGAGTTACGCCTGCACATCGCTGAAAATATTGTCAGCGATCCGCCACTGCCCGCACGAATCATTCTGCCGCCCCAGGTCGAACAGCGCGCGGTGCGTTTTTCCTCGGCCAACCCGGCACGGGGATTCCGCTACCAGCTCGCCTACACGATGATCCCGGGTGAACCGCTGGACCGTCTTCCGGATGATATCGATTTCTTTCCACCCTTTCCTTCAGGCATGGAGTTCCCCATCAGCCAGGGCTTCGATGGCGATACCACCCACAAGGATGCCGCCAACCAGTATGCCGTCGATATCGTGATGCCGATTGGAACGCCGGTTCTGGCGGCGCGCAGCGGCATCATCATGGATACCGAAGACGACTTCCATGGTGGCGCACAGACCGAGAAATTTCTGGAGCGCGCTAACCGCGTCCGCATGCTGCACGACGATGGCAGCATGACCGTCTATGCCCACCTGCAGCCCAACAGCGTCCGGATCTATCCCGGCGCGCGCGTGCCGGCCGGCACGTGGATCGCCAATTCCGGCAATACCGGCTTCAGCAACGGCCCGCACCTGCACTTCGTGGTGCAGGCCAATGTAGGCCTGGCGCTGGAGTCGCTGCCCTTCCGCTTCCGGCAGCCTGGCGGCACGCTGACCCCCGAACGCCAGGGCATCATCACCGGTGTCCTTTCAAGCCCCTGAATTCAATATCCACAAATTTCACGAATTACACGAATTTTTAAGATTGGGTAGTTGCCAATCTGCACTCATGCTCTATTTCCCATACATCAAATCTTTTACCAGTTCACTGAAAAGTCTTGAGTTTGGCAGGAGAAAAGCGATATCTGATTCAAAGGCACGGCTAAAACTCAATTTTGCTTTCTCATTTGTGTAATTTGTGAAATTCGTGGTGATCTTTTCTACCACCTCATTTCAGGCGCTTTCTGGTAGAATTGCGCGCTGCCCGGCGCCCGGAAAACCATGTCTGTACTCAAACAAGAAATCGCCAAGCGGCGAACGTTTGCGATCATCTCGCACCCGGACGCCGGCAAGACCACGCTAACTGAAAAGCTGTTGCTGTTCGGTGGCGCCATCAATATGGCCGGCGCCGTCAAGGCCAAAAAAGCAGTACGCCACGCCACATCTGACTGGATGAAGATGGAACAGGAGCGCGGTATCTCGGTGACTTCGTCGGTCATGCAGTTCCAGCATGCCGGGTGCATCGTCAACCTGCTCGACACGCCGGGCCACGCGGATTTTTCGGAAGACACCTACCGGACCTTGACCGCCGTGGATTCGGCACTGATGGTCATCGATGTCGCCAAGGGCGTCGAGGAACGCACCATCAAGCTGATGGAGGTGTGCCGCCTGCGCCAAACACCTATTTTTACCTTTATCAACAAGCTCGACCGCGAAGGCCGAGAGCCGATTGACCTGCTGGACGAGGTCGAATCGGTGCTCGGTATCGAATGCGCGCCGGTGACCTGGCCAATCGGCATGGGCAAGCGCCTGAGGGGCGTCTACCACTTGCTGGAAGACAAGGTTCACCTGTACGAGTCCGGACGAAATTACGTAACCCAGCAAGCTGAAATTATCGAGGGCATTGACAATCCTGAACTCGACAAGCGGCTGGGCACTTACGCCGTGGAGTTGCGCGATGAAATCGAACTGGTCCAGGGCGCCAGCCACACGTTTGACCCGCGAGCCTACCTGACCGGGAAGCAGACACCGGTGTTTTTCGGCTCTGCGATCAATAATTTCGGAGTCACGCCATTACTGGATGCCTTTGTTGCACATGCGCCACCGCCCGGAAGCAGGTCAACCGTGGGCCGTGAAGTCGAACCAAACGAGCCTCAACTGACGGGTTTTATTTTTAAGATCCAGGCCAACATGGACCCGTCACACCGTGACCGTGTCGCGTTCATGCGCATTTGTTCCGGAAAGTTCGAACAAGGCAAAAAACTGTACCACGTGCGCCTTGGCAAAGAGATTCGCGTGGCCAATGCCATGACGTTCATGGCCCAGGACCGCGGCCATGTCGAACAGGCCTGGCCGGGTGACATTATCGGCCTGCACAACCACGGCACGATTTCCATCGGCGACAGTTTTACCGAGGGCGAATCGCTGCAGTTCACCGGTATTCCGAATTTCGCGCCCGAACTGTTCCGGCGCGCCCGCCTGCGCGATCCGCTGAAACTCAAGGCCCTGCAGAAAGGTTTGGTGCAACTGTCCGAAGAAGGCGCCACCCAGTTCTTCAAACCGCTGATGGGCAACGAACTGATTCTGGGTGCCGTGGGTATACTTCAGTTCGACGTGGTGGCCTATCGACTCCAGAACGAATACAACGTAGATTCGGCCTTCGAAAACGTCAACATCCAGACCGCCCGCTGGGTGCAATGTGATGATCCGAAAATGCTCGAAGACTTCAAAAATCAGCTTCAGAACAACCTGGCCATCGATGCGGCGGGCCAGTTGGTCTACCTGGCGCCGACGCGGGTAAACCTGCAACTGACAATCGAACGGTGGCCTGACATCCGCTTCAGCGAAACGCGCGAAACCCTGCGCTTCGCAGAGGCCTGAGCCCTTGCTGGCAAGGGTCAAAAGCCTGTTCCCGGACAAGGCGCGTCGCACCGCAATATTTGTTGTAGCACTGCCCATCATGGGCGGCATGATGTCGCAGAATATCCTCAACCTGGTCGACATCGCGATGGTCGGGCGGCTCGGGGACGCGGCGCTGGCAGCAACCGGCATCGGCAGTTTTTCAAACTACCTGGCGATTTCCTTCATCATCGGCCTGTCCGCGGGTGTGCAGGCACTGGCGGCAAGGCGCCTCGGCGAAGAGCGGCACTCCGAAACAGCCGTTCCACTCAATGGCGGCCTGGCGCTGGCACTGATGATCGGAATTCCCTTGTGCGTGATCCTGTGGTTTGCCACGCCGTGGGCATTTGGGTTCCTGACTTCGGACCCCGAAGTCGCTGAACTCGGCATCCCTTACCTCCAGGTCCGGGTACTCAGCATGATGGCTGTGGGTATGAACTTCTCGTTCCGCGGCTACTGGAGCGCGATCCACATGACCGGCATTTACCTGCGCACCTTGCTGATCATGCACGCCATCAACATCTTCCTGAACTGGGTGCTGATTTTTGGCAACCTGGGCGCGCCGGAGCTCGGCGTTTTCGGCGCCGGGCTGGGCACGACCATTTCACTTTACATAGGTACCGGCCTGTACTTCTTTTTCGCCATCCGTCATGCCAGCGACAAGGGCTTTTTACAGCAGCGGCCGACGCTGGACATGTTGTGGCGGCAGTTCAGGCTGTCTTTGCCTTCGAGCATCCAGCAACTGTTTTTCTCCGCGGGCCTGGTCACGCTGGTGTGGATCGTTGGCAAAATCGGCACGGCTGAAGTTGCCGCCATCAACGTGCTGATGACATTCCACATTACCGCCATTTTGCCGGCCTTCGGCATCGCCCTGGCCACGTTGACGCTGGTCGGCAATGCATTGGGCCGCAACGACCCTGACGATGCCGAAACCTGGGGCTGGAACGGCGCGGCGCTGACATTCGTGTACGGGCTGGTGCTCAGCATTATCCTGGTGCCACTGGCGATGCCGATACTCGGCCTGTTCCTGACTAACCCGGACACCCAGCGCCTGGCCTACCTGCCAATGGTCCTGTGGGCAATCATGATCGCCTTCGATACGCTCGGCATGGTGTTGATGAATGCCCTGATCGGCGCCGGCGACACGCGCCGCAGCATGTGGATCAGCGTGGTTGCACAATGGGTATTTTTCCTGCCGGCCGCCTACGTCGTCGGGCCGGTTCTTGGTTTCGGCCTGCTCGGCGTATGGGTCATCAATGGCATTTACCGGGTCGGGCAGGCCCTCGTTTGCGCCCATCAGTGGCGCGGACGCAAATGGGCCGGTATCGAAATCTGACCCCCACACCACGTATCGGCAACAAATCCTCGGTCAAGGCGCCACATCGGCCAACGTACCCTTATCTCATCGCAAAGGCCGCACCGGGTAGCTGGCTTGAAGGCGCTGTCAATGGCGCCACACCGGGTAAGCCTTTTCAAGGCACGCCGTGAACACATCCATGTGGGCTTCGATGAAACATCCCTGTTTCATAGAGCCTTGAAAAGCCTTAACCGGTATACCGCCACGCCGGCTCGGTGTGAAA
>JABDJL010000014.1 GCA_013002505.1 Lysobacterales bacterium
GCTGGTGGTCCAGCGCCCCGGGAAGTGGCGGTACGACCATAAGCTGGGCATAGATGGCATCTCCTCCATCCCAGGTCATTAACGAGGATTGGGGAACAGTATGCAGGTCCGGGTGCCAGGAAAGCTCAAAGTCGCGGTCAGTCAGCTCAAAGTTGTTGAGCAGTGCGACGCGGTATCCGCTGCTGGTCGCCTCTATTTCTACATCATGGTAATGGCTTTCGATGGCAGCAAACCCGATTCCTGTATTGATGAGAAACTCAACATTCAGCAGGTGGTCCAGCCGGGAGCCTGAGGCCACCAGCGAGGGATGGGGCACAGGCACCGCCAGGGCCATGCCGCCCGGAGCATCAAAACGCGGGGTGAATGTCATGGGAAGCCGCAGGCTGAAGCTGCCTTCTTCGAATTTCACGTTCATCAGGAATCCGATTACCACGCGAACTTCCTCTCCGGGGCCGATATTGGCCAGCCGGGTTTCAAACTGGTTCACTTTTTGCTGTTCAACCAACGCAGCCGTAACGCCTTTCTTCAAAGCCTGCTGGTAAACCCGCTTGGCAGCTTTACGTTCCTGGATTTCCCCTTCGATGATCCGGTCGCCCACTTTGATTTGCATGCGGTCAACCGCCGCGCCATCGGGAAGCGGAAACCGGTAAATGCCCTCGGCCCACATATCGCCGGGGTTGCTGAATACCTGGGTGACTTCCGTTCTCGCGACGAGACCGCTTACCTCGACTTTTACGTCAGTGTTCAATGCCATCTGAACCGAGCGCACCCCGCCGGACGACAGTTCCAGGCCCCAATCCTGCTCATCGGCCTGGGCTGTTTCTATCCGCAACAGCACGAGGGAGAGTAGTGTGATGCCAATAATCAGGAGGGTCCGGTCCTGCCATCTCAGCGATCGCTGTCCGGCGGAGTGTTTCCGTTTTCGGCTTGCCATTCTCATGGCAAGGCGGGGGTGAGAGCGCCAGGCGTCCTTTTCAAGTTTTCGTCTGATAGAGGCGCCTCGGGTTTCGTCCCGTCGCCATGATGAAAAATTGGGATTGGAAAATGAGTTTGAGCTGTTGGTGAAGTTCATCGAATTCTGGCCTGGTGAAAAAATGATCGAGGCTGTATTGAAACCGCCCCGGGTGCGTCTGCTGTGACCTTTCAAGGCGAGCCGCGGTCCAAAATCGGGCAATGAGGTGGCAGCAGCACCTATTTGCGCATTCGCTTGTGCTTTATCCGGGCCATGCACTTATGATTGGCCCAAGGAGAGGAGAATTTATGCAGCGACAGATTGCCATCGTCGAGGACGAAGCCACCATTCGCCATAATTATGAAGATGCCCTGCGGCGTTATGGCTACCATGTCAATGGTTACAGCGAGCGGCACACGGCACTCGAGGCATTTCAGCGACGCCTGCCGGAACTGGTCATTATTGATGTCGGTCTGGGTGAGGATGTTGAAGGCGGCTTTGAGCTGTGCCGTGAATTGCGCGCCCTTTCCCGCAGCCTGCCCATTATTTTCCTGACCGCCCGGGATTCCGATTTTGACGTGATTTCCGGCTTGAGACTTGGCGCTGACGATTACCTGACCAAGGACATCAGCCTGCCGCACCTGGTGGCGCGCGTGGTGGCCCTGTTCCGCCGCATAGAGGCGCTGGCCGGTGACCGGGCCGAAGAAAAAAAACTGCAGCGGGGTGAACTCGTACTGTCCGTTGAGCGTATGGAAGTCCACTGGAAAGGCAAACAGATTCCTTTGACGGTGACCGAGTTCTGGATTGTTCATTCGCTGGTCCGCCATCCCGGCCACGTACGCACACGCCAGCAGTTGATGGAGGATGCCAACGTGCTGGTGGACGACCAGACCATCACCAGTCACGTCAAGCGAATTCGCAAAAAGTTTCATTCTTCTGATGCGGATTTCGATCATCTCAACACCGTTTACGGCGCCGGTTACCGCTGGAATCCCGGATGAAACTCCGCACCCAGGTCCTGACCGTGTCACTGGCGACTTTGCTGGTACCTTGGTTTGGCTGGAAGCTGGTGCAGGAACTGGAGCGGTTCCTGCGCGCCGGCCAGGAAACTGCCCTGCTGGCATCGGCGTACACGGTGGCGCGCGCGCTGCCCGCCGAATTCCAGTCGGAGTTGCTGTTTGGCCGCCACAGGTTGCTGCACCTGCAGGAGCTGCCCGCGCGCCCGCACCTCGACGGCTACACCGATGACTGGCCGGAGCCGGAAACCGGTGCTGTATTTGAGTCTCCTGACGGCCTGTTGCGCCTGCGCGTTGCTGCGGGCCGCTTCGAAGACCAGGTGTATCTGCTGTGCCGGGTCTATGACCCCAGCCCGGTCAGGGAAACTACCCCGGCTGCGCCAGCGCAGAGCGGTGTGAATACGCCCGATGGTGTGGCCGTTTACCTGCGAACGCCGCGCGACATGGTGGGTTTCAGGATCCAGACCGCCGCCCCCGGGCCTCTGCTTCTGAACAGCCATTCTGGTTCCGGCGGCCAGTTGGAAGGTTACTGGCTGGATCACCCGGACGGATACGCAATCGAGCTGTCCTTGCCCGTTTCCTCGATGCTGGTAGACATCGGTGTCGGCGCGCAGGACGCGGTAACCAATTTCGGCCGCGTCGAGATCGCCCGTGAAGCCGGAACCATTCGCAACGGGCAGGCGGACTACTGGTTGAGTTTCGCCTCGCGCGATGACCAACTGGGCGCCTGGCTGGAAAGCGTTATTCCTGCCGGGAGCCGGGCCTGGGTGGTGGATGGCGACGCCTGGGTCATGGCGGACTCCGGCGCCGGTCCCCCGGTTTCCGGGCGTGAACTGAGTTTTATTGAGCGCATGATTTATCGTGCTGTCGCCGGTTCGCGCACCGAGGTGCTTGCCGAGCGGCCCGGGCAGGTCCTGCGTTTCGACGAGCCTTTGGTGTCAGGCGCGTTGAATGGCGCGGAGACCAGGCACTGGGGACAGGACCCGGACAGCGCACTGGTGCGCAACAGTGTTGCGGTTCCAATCGAGTTGCAGGGCGAGGTTCATGGGGCCGTGGTCCTCGAGGCCAACAGTGACAGCCTGCTGCTGGTCACCAATCGCGTCCTCGGAAGGCTGCTGCTGAGCATGTTGTTACTGACGGTCGGGATCACGGCGGGCCTGTGGTTTTTTGCGACCCGCCTTTCGCGGCGCGTTCAGCGTCTGAGCGGCGCCGTCAGCGAGGCCATGGATGACACGGGCCGCACCGGCCCACTGCCGATGACCGGTGATCGTGACGAGCTCGGCGAGCTGGCGCGTAATAATGCCAAGCTCCTGACCGCGGTAAAAGGCTACACCTCGTACCTGAAAAAGCTGGCTGGCCGGCTTTCGCACGAGCTGAAAACGCCGTTGGCCATTACCCGGTCATCGCTGGACAACCTGGCCAGCACAACGCTTGACGAGGAAGCCTCGCGCTACGTGCAGCGCGCCCGCGAGGGGCTTGACCGCCAGTCCGCGATCGTCGCCGCCATGAGCGAGGCGAATCGCCTCGAGGCGGCAGTTGAATCGGCTGAATGGGATTCAGTGGACCTGCTAAAAGTGGTCGGGCGTTGCGTCGAGGCCTATCGCGAATTGCATCCGGGACGACGCATCGAGGGGCCCGCACCCGGTGAGGCGATGAATTGGTATTGTGCGCCGGACCTGCTGGCGCAGGCGCTGGATAAATTGGTAGAAAATGCCGTGTCGCTGACGGGCGCCGATGACCGGATTGATGTAGGTGTTGAAAAGGGCGATTCGCAGTTCCGGATTTATGTCCGCAACAGCGGCACTCGCCTGCCCGATGTGCCGTCCGAGCAGCTGTTTGACTCGCTGGTTTCACTGCGAGAAAAGGGCGGTGGCCGTCATCTCGGCCTGGGCCTGCACATTGTCCGCCTGGTGGCCGAGGCGCATGGCGGCCGGGCCAGCGCGCGCAATCTTGATGCCGGTGTCGAATTCACCATCACGATCGCCAAAGTGGCCCCAGCCTGAATTTGCTGAATTCAAACTGACTCCATTCCTGCATTTTCGATAGAATCGCCTTTTCCCCGTTCCGGCAGGCGCTTTTCTTGGACAGGCAGCAATTCGAATCACTGGCAAAAGCCGGCCACAACCGAATTCCGGTGTGGCGCGCGGTGCTGGCCGACCTCGATACGCCCTTGTCGGTATACCTGAAACTGGCCGACGGGCCGGACTCATTCCTGTTCGAGTCGGTCGAAGGAGGCGAAACCTGGGGGCGTTACTCGATTATCGGGCTGCCCTGCAGGAGGCGTTACACGGTGCAGGGCCAGACCATCCAGGTCCACGATTTTGGTAACGAGGTAGCGCGCGAACAGTGCCAGGACCCGCTGGCCCGAATCGAGGAAATTCGTTCAGAATTCGATGCGCCAAAATTGGACGAGTTGCCGCTATTCACGGGGGGGCTGGTCGGCTATTTCGGATATGAAACGGTCGAGCTGATCGAGCCCTCGGTGGGTGCGCAAAAACAGGCCGACGAACTGGGCACGGCGGATATCGTGTTACTGCTGTCCGAAGAAGTCGCCGTATTCGACAACCTCGAAGGCCGCTTGTGGCTGATCGTCAATGTTGACCCGGCCAGGCCTGATGCGTGGGCGAAATCGCAACGGCGCCTCGACGCGCTGGAGCACCGTTTGCGTTCGGGCAGCACCGGTTACGGCCTGGCGCTGGATGGCGAGGCGGTGTCCGAGGGCGACTTTCACTATGGTTTTGACCGCGATGACTTTATCGAGGCCGTGCATCGAAGCAAGGAATACATCCTTGCCGGTGATATTTTCCAGGTCGTGCTGTCGCAGCGCATGAGCGTGCCATTCAAGGCGCGCCCGATTGACGTTTACCGCTCGCTGCGCGCCCTGAACCCGTCGCCCTACATGTATTTCATTGACCTGGGTGACACGCAGATTGTCGGTTCGTCTCCCGAGGTACTGGTCCGGGTTCAAAACCGCAAGGTCACATTGCGGCCGATTGCCGGCACCATCCACCGCGGCACCGATGCCAAGGAGGACCAGGCCCTGGCCGAGGCCTTGCTGGCTGACCCTAAAGAGCGCGCCGAGCACCTGATGCTGATTGACCTGGGCCGCAACGACGTGGGCCGGGTGTCCAGGACCGGCAGCGTTGAAGTGACCGACAACATGGTCATCGAAAAATACTCGCACGTGATGCACATCGTGTCGCAGGTCGAGGGCCATCTGGCCGATGACCTGACCGCCATGGACGCGATCCGCGCCGCCTTCCCGGCCGGCACGCTGTCTGGTGCACCAAAGATTCGCGCGATGGAAATCATCAACGAACTGGAGCCGGTAAAGCGCAATATTTATGCCGGTGCGGTCGGCTATATCTCGTGGCACGATGACACCGACCTGGCGATCGCCATCCGCACGGCAGTGATCCACGACGGTAAGCTGCACGTGCAGGCGGGCGCCGGAATCGTCGCCGACTCCGACGCTGAAAAAGAGTGGGAAGAGACCCGTAACAAGGGCCGGGCGCTGATCACGGCCGTGGACCGCGCCTCGAGAGGCTTGTAGGACAATACGCCCATGATCCTGATGATCGATAATTACGATTCTTTTACCTACAACCTGGTGCAATACCTGGGCGAGTTGGGGGCTGACGTTGAAACCGTGCGCAATGACGCGGTCAGTGTTGACCAGATCGCCGAAATGCAGCCGGCCGGCATTGTCATATCGCCGGGGCCGTGCACGCCCAACGAGGCCGGCATCTCGGTCGAACTGGTACAGCGCCTGGGCGCGCACATCCCGATGTTCGGTGTCTGCCTTGGCCACCAGTGTATCGGCCAGGCATTCGGCGCAAAGGTGGTCCGGGCGCGGCGCATCATGCATGGCAAAACCTCGATGATCAGCCACGAGGGAGACCCGATGTACGATGCCGTGGACAATCCCTTCGAGGCGACCCGCTACCATTCACTGGTGCTGGAAAATGACTCGGTGCCGGACTGCCTGCAAGTGACATCGTGGACGGAGTTTGAGGGTCAACGCGAGATTATGGGGCTGCGCCACGCCGAGTTTCCCCTGACCGGTGTGCAGTTTCACCCCGAATCGATCTTAACCCGCGCTGGCCATACCTTGTTGCGCAATTTTTTGAGAACAACCCGGGAAGCGGCCTGACATGGATATTCGCGAGGCACTGGGCCTGATCGCAGAGCGCAAGGACCTGACCACGAAACAGATGCGTACGGTCATGAAGCAGATCATGACCGGCGGCGCCGATAACGCCCAGATCGGCGCCTTCCTGATGGGCATGCGACTGAAGGGCGAAACCATCGACGAGATCACCGGCGCGGTCATGGTCATGCGCGAACTGGCAACCGGGGTGCAGGTATCGGGTGACCACCTGGTGGATATTGTCGGCACCGGTGGCGACGGCGCCAACCTGTTTAACGTTTCTACCGCCACGGCCTTCGTGGTCGCGGCAGCCGGGGGCAGGGTCGCCAAGCATGGTAACCGGTCGGTGTCCTCCAAATCCGGCAGTGCAGACTTACTGGAGGCGGCGGGCGTCAAGCTCGATATCAGCCCCGAGCAGGTCGCCAGTTGCGTTGAAGAACTGGGTGTCGGGTTCATGTTCGCTCCGGCACATCACAGCGCCATGAAGCATGCCATCGGTCCCCGCAAGGAGTTGGCCATGCGTACGATCTTCAACATCCTCGGGCCGATGACCAATCCGGCCGGGGTCAGGCGCATGCTGATCGGTGTGTTTGCCCCCGGCCTGTGCCGCCCGGTGGCCGAGGTGCTGGGCCGGCTCGGGGCGGAACATGTGCTGGTGGTGCACAGTGACGACGGGCTGGATGAAATCAGCATTGCCGGCGACACCAGGGTTGCCGAGTTTCGTGATCAAAAACTCGAGGAATTCACGGTTCATCCAGCCGATTTCGGCCTCGAAGCGCAAGCCCTGGACGGGCTGGAGGTGGCGGATGCGACGGCCTCGCTCGACCTGATCCGTCGCGCCCTGAACGGTGACGACAGTGAACAGGCATCAAGGGCCGCCGACATCATTGCGCTGAATGCCGGCGCTGCGCTTTACGTCGCGGGCGTTTCGGATTCCATCGCCGAAGGCGTCACGGCTGCCGGCAAGGTCATCGCCAGCGGCGAGGCCTGGCACCGGCTGCAACAACTGGCTGAAAAAACGTCCGCGTTCTGATGGCCATTCCGACCATCCTGGAAAAAATCCTTGAGGCCAAGGGGGACGAAATACGTGCCGGTAAGAACTGGATTTCACACGCAGACCTGCACGAAAAGTGCCGCGACCTGGGTGCGACGCGTGGTTTTCGTAAGCACCTCGAACAGCAAGCAGTCAAAGGGCCGGCCGTCATCGCCGAGATCAAGAAGGCCTCGCCCAGCGCAGGCGTCATTCGTGAGAGCTTTAAGCCACCGGAAATCGCCAGGTCATACGAGGCCGGAGGCGCAATCTGCCTGTCGGTGCTGACCGACGAGCCTTTTTTCCAGGGTCACCGTGATTTTCTGCAGCAAGCCCGCGAGGCTTGTAAATTGCCTTGTTTGCGCAAAGATTTCATCATCGATCCGTGGCAGATTCCTGAATCACGCTGCCTGGGGGCGGACTGTATTTTGTTGATCGTGGCAGCCCTGGGTGACGCGCAGATGAACGAGCTGCACGCCGCGGCGCTGGCGCACGGCATGGACGTGCTCGTCGAAGTACACGACGAAACGGAATTGTCACGCGCGCTGGCGCTGGGCGATGCGCTGATTGGTGTTAACAACCGCAACCTGCACACTTTTGAAACCGACCTCGCTACCAGCGAACGCCTGAAGACGCTGTTGCCGGAGGGGCGCATGCTGGTCACCGAAAGCGGCATCCGTCATCACGCCGACGTTCAGCGTATGCAAACTTCAGGTATCAACGCTTTCCTCGTCGGCGAGGCATTCATGCGCGAACCCGACCCGGGTAGCGCGCTGCGCGCGCTATTCTTCTGAAGCCTGTTCCGGCTTGCGGAAGCGCAGCGTCATGCGGTTCGATTCACCGACTTCCAGCATTCTTGCGCGCAGTGCGGGATCTTCACCACTGGTTGCCAGGCTTGGCGGCAGACGCCACACGAAATCGTCCGGCCCGGGCTGATCTTTTGGGTTCTGGTTGACTGCACTTTCTGCCTCGAACACGAACCCGGCCGCTTGCAGGCGTTCTATCATCGTTGCCTTCTTCACGTAGCCGCGGCTTCCATTGGCCCATCCGGCCGGCATGTGGTCTGGCGCCTGGTGCTGGATAACGCCCAGCACGCCGCCGGGTTTCAGCGCGCGGTAGATCTCGTCCAGTGCTTCACTGAGCACCCCGTGCTCTGCCTCGAACCGGAACAGGTTGTGAAATGCGCGGATCATCAGCGCCGCGTCTGCCTTGCCTTCCATATCCTCGGGCATGGAGCCAAACTGGAATGCGGAAATCCCCGTGGACACTTCACCGGCCCTTTCACGGGTTGCAGCTGTCCAGTCCTCAACCCACGTGGCCTTGGAGGCAATGAACTCGTCAGAAAAGAATCCAAACCAGGGGAACATGCGCTCGGCATAGTCCGCACCGACCAGGGCGCCATCGGCGCCGAGGAATGGAACGAGCAGTCCGGTATACCAGCCGGCGTCACCGGGCAAACCCTCGATGACCGTCATGCCTGGCTCAATGCCAAAAAACGCCATGGTTCTGAGTGGGTTGCGCACTGCGAAGCGCACCTGGACGGCCTCGTCTTGCGCGGCCATGATTTTGGCCAGCCGCTCGGTGTGTTCCCAGGCCTGCGCCTGGGTTGCAAATAAGAAGGTCATCAGTAGCACGGCAATTCGTTTCATTATGGGTCTCCAGGTCATTAAATTCGGTAAGCCACGGCTTTCATGATCTGCGAAGCGAAGTTCATGGCGCCCTTGATCGGCGCAGGCAGCTCAAATGCGCCGGATTCAGCCGCCATCTCGGCATGCTTGGCTTCGTCTTGCTTCATTTGGTCGAGTATGGCCTGGCTTCGTTTGTCCTGCTCCGGCAACTGGTCCAGGTGATCGGCAAGGTGCGCCTCGACCTGAATCTCGGTTTCCTTCAAGAATCCAAGGCTCCAGCCGTCACCGGCCAGGCCGGCCACGGCGCCGATGGCGAATGACCCGGCGTACCACAGGGGATTGAGCAGGCTCGGCTGGCTGTCGAGATCTTGCAGCCGTTGCTCACACCAGGACAGGTGATCAATTTCTTCCTGCGAGGCCGTTTCCATTTCGGCCTTGACCTCGGCAGAACGCGCGGTCATTGCCTGGCCCGCGTACAGGGCCTGGGCGCAAATCTCTCCGGTGTGATTGATGCGCATCAGTCCTGCGACGTGGCGGCGCGTGTCTTCATCCAGGCCCGAATCTGGCACACCTTCGGCCGGGTTCGGGCGGCTTGCCTCGGGCCCCAGCCCTGCGGACAGCCGTAGCCCCTCATCCATGGTCATAATCAGGCGGTCAATTTTGCTGACTTGTCTCTTCACGTAATGATGACGCTCGCTATGTTAAAAATCGTCAATTAATTTAAGGCCCGTTTGGATTGAAGACAGCTGGCCTTATATCTATGTCTCGCATGAATTTTAACAGTCTAGTACCGACAGGAGTTAATCAATGAATATCAACTTTTCCGCAGCGGCACTTGTTGCCGCTATGGCCCTGGCCCCGTCCCTGGTTTTGGCCCAGGATCCGGCCGATGATGACAACGGTTGGTCGGGCAAAGGCGAGCTTGGCCTCGTTAAAACCACCGGCAATACCGAGACCGAATCCCTGCTCATGAATCTCGAGTTTGTTCGTGAGCAGGAACAATGGCGTCACCGCGCTGCGATCAACGCACTGAGCTCGGAAGACACCGGTACCACCACGGCAGAACGCTATGGCTTCGAATGGCAGTCTGACTACAAGCTTGATGACATCAGCTGGGTGCTGGGTTCATTCCGCTACGAATCGGACGAATTCAGTTCCTACGACAACCAGCAGACCCTGACCGTGGGTTACGGACGCCAGTTAATGGACAACGCGCGGCACAGCCTGGTGGGCGAAATCGGTGCGGGTTTTCGCGATGCCGAGCTGCAGAACGGCACGAGCGAGAGCGGCGCCATTATTCGCGGCCTGCTCGATTACACGCTGGCGGTTACCGACAACTCGCAGTTCACCAACCGCTTCCTGGTTGAATCGGGCAGTGACAACACGTTTATCAAGAACCTGGCCGGTTTCAGTGTCTCGATGAACGACCGTTTCGCACTGAAGTTCGGTTTCGAATACCGCCACAACAGCGACGTGGCGCCGGGCAATGACGACACGGACACCATCACCTCGGCGAACCTGGTGGTCAATTTTCAGTAGACTGGCGCCATGAGTTTTTACAAGCGTCATATCTTTTTCTGCACCAACGACCGCGGGGCGGGCGCCGAGCGCCCGTCCTGCAACCGCTGCGGGTCGGCCGAGATGCGTGACTATGCCAAAATGCGCATGAAAAAACTGGGCCTGACCGGCGAGGGCAAGGTGCGGGTCAACAAGTCCGGTTGCCTTGATCGCTGCGAGGAAGGCCCTGCC
>JABDJL010000040.1 GCA_013002505.1 Lysobacterales bacterium
CGACACGACCGGAATATGCTTTGCCAATGATCCTGGCGCGCCGGTCAGTGCCCCGATCGCCATGGACTGAGGTCGCTAAAAAACGAATTTTTGAAAAGTCCGGCGCATGCCGGTCTTTTTTTATTCGTGAAGGCCCAGGTCCTCGATCATCGCCTTGAGGAATCTCGCGGCCTCGCCGCCGGTCACCGCACGGTGATCGAAGGTTAGCGACAACGGGATCGTGCGGTGGACTTCGAAACCACCCAATACCGGAACAACTTCATTTCGCAATTTTCCAGCCGCGATGATCGCCACGCACGGGGGCGCAATGATCGGCGTTGCATAACGGCCGGCAAAGACGCCGAAATTGGACAGCATGATCGTGTAGTCCTTCATGTCATCCGGTGGAATTGAACGCGCGATGACGTTGTCACGCAGGCGGTTGATGGCCTCGCGGACCTGCGATGCAGAATTGCTGTGAACATCGCGCAATGCGGCAACGAACAGGCCATCTTCTGTATCCACCGCCATGCCGACGTCCATGCCCTTGTGAAGGATGCGCATGTTCCGTTCATCGTCATACCAGGCATTCAGGCCCGGCTCGACCTGGGCACCGGCCCACAAGCTGCGCAACAGCCGGACGGTGATGTCCTGGCCATAGGTCCAGCGGTGGATGTCAGCGTCGTCCATGATCGAGGTCGGAACCACCTTGGCGTGTGATTCGGACATGATGCGCGCCATCGTGCGACGCGTGCCCCTGATGGCTTGCCACTCGCCGCTTGGCGGTTTTGCGGGCCGGGCCTGCTTTTGCGGTCCTGGCGCCTGCTTCTGTGGCGGCCGTTCGGAAGGCCTGGCCGGTTGCGGGCTGCGTGCTGCCTGCTCGACATCAGCCCGGGTGACTACGCCATCCTTGCCGCTTGGACGAACCGCAGCCAGGTCGACCTTCAACTTGCGCGCCAGGGCACGCACCGCAGGGGTAACCTTGACTCCGGAAACGCTGGAAACGGAATCGGCGACCAGCGCGTCTGACGACTCCATGGCGCCGACCACGGTGCCGGAATCCTCGCGGATTTCAACACGCTTTGTATCCTCTTCGGGTTCGGCAGGTTCCTCGCCGGGCGTTTCTGCGGGTGCTTCCGCCCCGGATTCGTCGCCTTCGACATCAAAGCTCACCAGCGGCTTGCCGGTTTCAATGACATCGCCTGGCTGTCCATGAAACTTCGCAACCTTGCCTGTGAACGGGCTTGGTACCTCGACCACGGCCTTGGCGGTTTCCATCGATACCAGCGGATCATCCAGCTTGATCTCGTCTCCTTCTTTGACCAGCCATTCGACGATTTCCGCGTCGGGCAGGCCTTCGCCCAGGTCTGGCAAATTGAATACTTTCATGACACTTCCATGACCTCGTTGACGGCGTTGAGTATGCGCTGGACACTGGGCATGTATTTCATCTCCATCTTGTACAGCGGCATAACGGAATCATACCCGGTGACGCGTTTGACCGGCGCGTGCAGGTGGTAGATGCCCGCGTCAGCCAGTCCGGCGGCAATTTCAGCGCCCACGCCACACATCCGCGCGGCTTCGTGCACGATCACGCAACGGCCGGTTTTGCTGACCGACTCGATAATGCTGTCCATGTCCAGCGGGCTGATGGTGGCCACGTCAATCACCTCGGCACTGATGCCCTCGGCGTCGAGCTTTTGCGCGGCCTCGAGCGTTTCCTTGACCATCGATCCCCAGGTCACCAGCGTGACGTCGCTGCCATCACGCAACACGTAACACACGTCCAGGGGCAGGTCTTCGCCGTTGTCTTCGACGTCCTCCTTGTGAAGGCGGTAGATTCGTTTCGGCTCCAGGAACACGACAGGGTCGGGGTCGCGAATGGCAGCCAACAACAATCCGTATGCGCGCGACGGGGAGGAAGGAATCACCACGCGCACACCCGGCATGTGCGCAAAAATGGCTTCGGTCGATTCAGAATGGTGTTCCGGCGCGTGGATGCCGCCTCCGAAAGGTGCGCGCAAAACCATTGGACAGCTCAGACGGCCGCGGGTGCGGTGGCGCATTCGCGCTGCGTGGCAAATGATCTGGTCGACCATCGGATAGATGAAACCCATGAACTGCGCTTCGGCAACGGGCTTCATCCCCTGCGCCGCCATTCCGACTGACAGGCCGGCAATCATGACTTCAGCCAGCGGCGTATCAATCACGCGCTGATCCCCAAAGCGTTGCTCGAGGCCGGCGGTTGCCCGGAACACGCCTCCGTTGATGCCGACATCTTCGCCCAGCACGACGACGCTGTCGTCATTTTCCATTTCCCAGGCCAGCGCCATCGTTACCGCTTCAACCATTGCTACACTGGCCATTACTTCAGCTCCTCCAGCGCTTTCTCACGCTGAGCCTCGAGGTCGTGAGGCAGGCTCGCGTACATGTAATCAAACATGCTTTCGAGGCCCGGATCAGCGACAGCCTGGTACTCGTCAACTGCCGCCTGCACGGCCTCTGCGGCCTCGGCTTGCAGTGCCTCTTCCTTGTCGTCGTCCCAGGCGCCCTGTTCGGCCAGGTAGGTTTTGAGCCGGATCAGCGGCTCGCGCTTCCAGGCCGCTTCGACCTCTTCTCCGCCGCGGTAGCGCGTCGCGTCATCGGCGGTCGTATGGTCGGAAAGCCGGTAGGTGATCATTTCGATAACCGTCGGGCCTTTGCCCTCGCGGGCATGTTGCAGTGCGTTGTCCATGGCCCAGCGGCAGGCGATCAGGTCGTTGCCGTCTACCTGGATCGAGGGCAGGCCGCCCGCGATGCCTTTCTGAGCCAGCGTCTTGGCATTGTTTTGCTTGGACCGCGGCACCGAGATCGCCCACTGGTTGTTCATGATGACCAGCACCATCGGCAACTGGAAAGCGCTGGCCGCGTTGATCGCCTCCAGGAAATCGCCCTTGGAACTGCCACCGTCACCGACGACCGTGACGGCGACGCGTTTCTCGTCACGCAGCTTGTAAGCCAGCGCGGCCCCGGCGGCGTGCAGGCACTGTGTGGCAATCGGCACGCACCAGGCAAAATCATGCTTCGGCCCGCTGAAATCATTACCGCGCTCATCGCCGCCCCAATACAGCAGGACTTCGGACATTTTTACGCCGCGGTAAAACTGGGCACCGTACTCCCGGTACATGGGCGCCAGGCAGTCTTCCTCGTGCATCGCGCTGCCAATCGCAACATGGGCCGCTTCATGCCCGAGGCAAGATGCGTAAGTGCCGAGCTTGCCGGTGCGTTGCAGCGCCACGGCTTTCTTGTCAAAGACCCGGGTTTTGACCATCAGGCGGTAGAGGTCAACCAGTTCGTCGGTGTTCCTGGCAATTTCCGGTATGTCATCACCCACCAGGCGCCCGTCCGGTGACAGGGTCTGGTAGTAGTCGATTTTGAACGAGGCAACTGTGGCCGGCATCGGGATATCCTCAAAGTCTGGAATTGGACCGGCCGGGCTAGCGGCGGCCTTCACAAACCGGCCAGTCGATGCATCGAGGCGGGCTACTGGCCGGGCAAAGTCCGCTATTATACTGCGAGCCGGGCTGCGGTATAACCACCCAGCCACAAAGGAATGCAGTCATGAGCCAGCGCGACCCAAAAGATGAAAGCAGCAGTGGCCAGTCCAACCTGAGGCCGCTCGAAGAATCGATCAGGACCGACCTCGGCGAAAGCCTGACCTACGACGCCTATCTCAGGCTTGATTTGTTACTGGCGGCACAGCAGCCGCTCAGTGATCCGGCACACCATGATGAAATGCTGTTTGTCATCCAGCACCAGACTTCAGAGCTGTGGATGAAATTGATTATCCATGAGCTGAAAGCGGCAATCAGTCACATCCGGGCCGACGACCCGGGGCCGGTGATCAAGATCCTGGCCCGCATCAAGCAGGTACAGCGACAGTTGTTCGAGCAATGGGCGGTGCTGGAAACGCTGACGCCCAGCGAATACGTGGAGTTTCGCTCGGTGCTTGGCACGGCGTCGGGGTTCCAGTCTCTGCAGTACCGCATGGTGGAGTTTCTGCTCGGCAACAAGAATGAAAGCATCGTCAAGGTGTTCAGTCATGACCAGGCCGATTTCGTTGCGCTGCGCGAGGTCCTGGAATCACCGAGCATCTACGACGAATTCCTATGTTTTCTCTCGCGCAAGGGCCACGAAATTCCCGCCAAGCATCTGCAGCGTGACTGGACCAAACCCCATGTGCGGGACGCCGGGCTGGTGCCGGTGTTCAAACGCATCTACGACCATCCCCATGATTTCTGGGTTGAGTACGACTTGTGCGAAAAACTGGTGGACGTAGAAGAAAGTTTTCAGCTTTGGCGGTTCCGCCACATGAAAACGGTCGAGCGCGTCATAGGCTTTCGGCCCGGCACCGGTGGGTCATCCGGCGTGGCATTTCTGAAGAAGGCGCTGGAACTGACATTTTTCCCGGAACTGCTCGACGTGCGAACCGAGATCGGCGCCTGAAATTAACCTTCTGGCGACTTGAGAGAGTCGGCCGCTTGCTGGAGTTTACTGACCAGCCTCAGCAGTAAATGCTGGTCCTCGGGCGCCAATTTAGACAGCAAGCGGTTTTCGTATTCCAGCGCCCTTGGCACGATACGCCTGAACAGGTTTCTGCCGCGCGATGCAGAGAGTTTCAGGTGGGCGCGACGGCGATCTTCCCGGTGCTCACTGCGTTCCACCAGCCCGCGTGCCTGCAGGCGCTTAACGGCCCGGCTGATGGCAACCTTGTCCATCGCGGTCCTGAGCCTGATTTCACTCGCGGTAAGCCCCGGGAAGCGGCCTAAAACCGCGATAACCCGCCACTCGGTGACGCTCAGGTCGAATGGCTTCCTGTACGCCACGGCGATACCCTCGCTCAGGGTGTTACTGAGCAGCGACAGGCGATAAGGCAGGAACGATTCGAGTTCAAAATCTTCCGGTGCTTGCGTGTTCTTGTTCATATTGGGATTCGGAGTCCGCCGAGGCTTGATTTTAGTTACAAATGTAACTATAAGTAGGGCATTGATGCAAACTTTTGCACTTTTCTTGCAGGCAGCGAAACACGGCTGCCGTTCCGGAGACACATCATGAGTGAAGTTCGTGAAAACCCATTGGGTGTGGATGGCTTTGAGTTCGTTGAATTCGCCGCCCCCGATGCGTCCTTGTTGCACAAGCTGTTTGGGCAGATGGGATTCCACCCCACGGCGCGCCACCTTGAATATGACATCACGCTGTACAAGCAAGGCCATATCAACTTCCTGGTCAATGAACAGCCCGATAGTTTCGCGGCCGAATTCGCGCGCGAGCACGGCCCCTGTTGTACGGGCTTCGCGCTGCGCGTCGAGGACCGGGACGAGGCATTTGATTCGACAGTCGACAAGGGCGCGGTTCCGGTCAAGGACGATTTTGGCAAGGCATTGAAAGTCCCGATGATTGAAGGCATCGGCGGATCGGTCCTGTACCTGACGGACGATCGCGACGGTAGCGTGTGGAAAGACGAATATCACCTGATCGAAGGCGCAGACCCGGAACCCGAGGGCTTCGGTCTGAGTTTTATCGACCATCTGACACACAACGTCTTTCACGGCAACATGGATGAATGGGCAGATTTCTACAGTCGCCTGTTCGGCTTTTACGAGGTGCGCTATTTCGATATCAAGGGCCAGCAGACCGGCCTGACATCCCGCGCCATGACATCTCCGACCGGCGCCATCAGCATTCCCATCAACCAGTCGTCTGATCCCAAGAGCCAGATCAACGAGTATCTCGATGAATACAAGGGTGAAGGCGTGCAGCACATCGCCTTGTACACGGAAAATGTCTACCAGACGGTCGAAGCCATGCACAAGTCCGGTATCGATTTCCTCGATACCCCGGACACCTACTATGAGATTATCGACAAGCGCATTCCGGAGCACGACGAGGACCTCGAAAGGATGCGTAAAAACCGCATCCTGATGGATGCCGACGAGGAAACCGGGCAGAAGTTGCTGTTGCAGATATTTACCAAGGCCAACATCGGCCCGATTTTTTTCGAGATTATCCAGCGTAAGGGCAACAAGGGCTTCGGCGAGGGAAATTTCACGGCTTTGTTCGAGTCGATTGAGCTGGACCAGATGAGGCGGGGAGTACTCTGACGATGGCCAAAAAGTGGATTTCAACACCCAAGGTAGAGGGCAAAGCCTCGCGGCAGGCTCATGCCGACCTGCCGGAAAACACCTATGAGCGCGAGCTCGGCAAGGAGGGTTTTTTCGGGCCGGCTACGCACATGCACCACAAGCACCCGCCGACGGCGTGGGAGCGCTTCGAGGGTGAATTGCGGCCGCGCGCGTTCGATACCACCAAGTTCGCAGAGTTCGGCCCAACGCCCTGGCACGCCCACCAGTTGTTGTCTAACGCGGCCTGCAAGTTCCGGATCTGGGAAATGACCGAATCCATGGACCAGCTGGCGCGCAATGCAGATGGCGACGAGTTGCTGTTCATCCATTCGGGGCGGGGGCACCTGTTTTGCGACTATGGCCACCTCGAAGTGAGCGAAGGCGACTACATCATGCTGCCTCGAAGCACGATGTGGCGGCTTGAATCAGCGTCTCCGATGCGCATGCTGCTGATCGAGGCGACCAATTCGAGCTACCAGTTGCCGGACAAGGGATTGCTCGGCCCGCACGCGATTTTCGATCCTGCCATGCTGGAATCCCCAAAAATTGACGACATGTTCGTCGCCCAGCAGGATGAATCGGAATGGGAAGTACATATCAAGCGCAACAACGAGGTGACGGTCGTCACCTACCCGTTCAACCCGCTGGATGCGATCGGCTGGCATGGCGATCTCGTGCCGGTACGCATCAACTGGCGGGATTTCCGGCCGCTGATGAGTCACCGCTACCACCTGCCACCATCGGTACACACCACGTTTGTTGCCAACCGTTTCGTGGTCTGCACATTTGTACCACGGCCATTCGAGACGGACCCGGGCGCGCTGAAAGTACCTTTTTTCCACAACAACGATGACTTCGACGAGGTGCTCTTCTACCATGCGGGTGAATTTTTCAGCCGTGACAACATTCACCCCGGGATGATCACGCTGCACCCTTGCGGCTTCACGCACGGGCCGCACCCCAAGGCACTCAAGAACGCATTCGAGCAATCGGCCGAGGGCACCAATGAAGTGGCCGTGATGATCGACACCCGGGATGCGCTGGAGGTCAGTGAAAAGTCCGAAACGGTTGAGTGGCGCCGCTACGTAGATTCCTGGAAAGGGATAAAGGATGATTAACAGGTTACTGGTGACGGGTTACCCGTCACTGGTCACTCGTCACAATGATTGAACTTACTGGAGACAGAACACCCACATGAAACTTGCATCACTTAAAGCGGGCGGCCGTGACGGCAGCCTGGTTGTCGTGGACCGGGACTTGAAAAATTACGCCCCGGCCACCGAAGTTGCACCGACCTTGCAAGCCGCAATTGACAATTGGGCGGATTGCGAAACGGGGTTGCGTGAAATTTACATTGCGCTGAATAAGGGCCTCTGCGCCGCTGCACAACCACTGGTCATGACCGACCTCGCTTCGCCATTTCCGCGTGCCTACGAATTCGTGGATGGCAGCGCCTACCTGCCGCACGTCGAGCGGGTGCGCAAGGCGCGTGGCGCCGAGGTTCCGGAATCGTTTTATGTGGATCCGTTGATGTACCAGGCCACGTCGGCAGGTTTCCTTGGGCCGCGTGATGACATTCCGGTGGTTTCGGAAGAGTACGGCATCGATTTTGAATCCGAAATCGTGGTCGTGACCGATGATGTGCCAATGGCGGTCAGCCCCGAAAACGCGGTTGCCCACATACGCCTCGTGGGGCTGGTTAACGATGTCAGCTTGCGCAACCTGATCCCGGCTGAACTGGCCAAGGGCTTCGGGTTTCTGCAGTCCAAGCCGCGTTCTGCGCTGTCGCCGGTACTGGTGACGCCGGATGAGCTGGGTGATGCGTGGAATGCTACGGTCCTGGACCTGCCGTTGATTTCGACCTTGAACGGTCAACGCTTCGGCGAGCCCGAGGCCGGTTCTGATATGCAGTTCAGTTTTGCCGAACTGGTCGCCCATGCCGCCAAGACCCGCCCGCTGGCTGCCGGCACCATTGTCGGGTCGGGCACGATCGCCAACGAGGACACGGGCAAGGGCGCGTCATGCCTGGCTGAAAAGCGCATGCTGGAAATTATTGCCGACGGCAAGCCCTCTACGCCATTCATGCGCTTTGGAGATACCATCAGGATAGAAATGTTTGACCGCCAAGGTCGTGATATTTTTGGCGCCATCGAACAGACCGTTGTGGCCTATGACGGCTGAACCCGGATTGATCCTTTATGACTACTGGCGCAGCACGGCCGCTTACAGGGTACGCATTGCCTTGCATCTGAAGGGCCTGCCATTTGAGCAGCGGCCGGTACACCTGGTCAGGGATGGTGGCGAGCAGCATTCGGCTGCTTACCGCGAAGTCAATCCCCAGCGCCTGGTGCCGGCGCTGGTAGATGGCGACTTGGTGCTGAGCCAGTCCCTGGCCATCTGTGAATACCTGGATGAGCGCTATCCGGGTCACACGCTGGTCTCGGGCGATGCGGCTCAAAAAGCAGCCATCCGGGCGCTGTCACAGGTGATTGCCTGCGATGTGCACCCACTGAATAACCTGCGCGTGCAGCAGTACCTGAGGCGTGAGCTGTCGGTGTCGGATGGGCAGGCCGTAGACTGGATGCACCATTGGATGGCGCTGGGTTTCGAGGCCATCGAGCGGATACTGGAGTCGCATGGGCCGGCTGGTGCATGTTGTTTTGGGGATCAGCCCACACTCGCGGACGTGGTCTTGATTCCGCAGTTATACAACGCCGATCGTTTTGACTGCGACCTGCGGCCGTACCGGCGAATCAACCAGGTTGCAGATCATTGCAGGGGCCTTTCTGCTTTCCGCGCTGCGGCGCCGGAGAACCAGCCAGACGCGCCGGGGTCATAAGCCCTGAATCGCGGGAGGTTCACGTATGCACCGGCATACGTCATAATCCCTGACTGAATTCCATGGGAACCAATCAATGCGCAATTCCTTATTACTGACCCAGGGCCTGCTCTTGAGCCTGCTGTTGCTTTCCTGCGCGAGCGTCAAGCCAGGTCCCGATGTGCTCAATTCCGCCGAGCGGGCCATCCAGGCCGCGGAGCGCGCGGGCGCCGAGGAGTTGGCGCCGGTTGAATTGCGCTTTGCGCGTGAGAAACTCGAATCGGCGCGCCGGGGATTGGAACAGAAACAGTACGAGGTTGCGCTGTACCTGATCGAAGAATCTGAAATCAATTCAGAATTGGCGATAGAGCAGTCCCGCGCTGCGCAATCCCGGCGCAAGGTTAATGAGCTTCGGCGAGCCAACGAAATTCTCCGCGAAGAACTTGAAGCCACCTATGGGGAGTCGTTCCCATGAGCATGGATTTCCGGACATGGGTGCTCGCCAGCCTGGCCCTGCTGTTGGCGGGTTGCGCGGCAGCCCCCAAAAAGGATCTCGCCCTGGAGCGAGTGCGTTCTCAACTCGAATCGCTGAAGGCGGATGATACCCTTGGGGGCTATGCGCCGTTGGCGCTGGGCGAGGCTGAACGTGCCCTGCGCACAGCCGAGCAGGCAACTGGAAACGAGGTTTATCGCTTTCATCTCGTATACATGGCGGATCGCCGCATCCAGATTGCCCGGGCCATGGCCCAGCGCGAACAGCTCGAACAGACGCTTGACGAGTTGAACAAATCGCGTAACGACATGCAGGTACGGGCCAGCCAGATCGAAACCGAGCGTGCGCGCGAGGAAGCGGAGCAGGCCAGGTTGATGTTTGCCGCCACGGCCGAAGAAGCGGAACGCCAGCGGCGCGAGAAAGAACAGGCCTTGCAGCAAGGCGCGGAGTCGGCACGCACTGCCGAACTGGCGATCGAGGAAGCGGCCCAGGCACGGCGCCTGGCCGAGTCGCGCGCATCTGAAATTGAACTGGCCCGTCGAGAAGCAGAATTGGCTTCCCAGGAAGTGGATTCGTTGAAACGCCAGCTTGAAAATCTGCAACTGCGCCAGACCGAGAGCGGCGTGGTCGTGACGCTGGGCGACGTTCTGTTCGGCTCCGGCGAAACCACATTGCTGGACAGCGCGCATGCGTCGCTGGTCGAGGTCGTGGACCTGCTCCAGACCGAGCCGGATAAATTGATCCGCATCGAAGGCCACACCGATTCCGTCGGGGCAGCTGAAACCAACCAGGCCTTGTCGGAACAACGTGCGCTGGCCGTGCGCGATGCACTGGTGGGCCTGGGCGTGGACGCGTCACGGGTGACAACCATAGGGCTGGGCGAAGATTTCCCCATCGCCAGTAATGACGATGCCGACGGCAGAGCGCGCAACCGCCGTGTCGATGTCATTCTGCTGGATAATAGTTGAACCAGGGCGTTGCGGCCAAAGAATGAATTAAAACGTACGAATAAATATTCGTATAAAGCTTAATTCAACAGGAAAACTTGCCAGTTTCAGAGCTTTGCGCTAGTGTTGGCGCATAACCATGGTAATGACCATATTCTCAATCGGAATTCGCGCATGAGTGCAGCAAGCATCCTACGCCTGCTGCATGTTTCAGAATTTCGTCCCGTTAGTTCAAATCTTGTAAATCAATCCGCTGCGCGCACAGGCCTGTCGCCGATCGTGTGCGGCGGATACCTGTACCACCAAGGAGGTCTGAGATGTTCGAACACCGCCAGGATCTGATGGAAAAACTGATGAAGGAAAACGAAGACTTCAGAAGGATTTTTAATCGCCACCAGGAACTGGACAAGCGTGTCACCGAAGCCGAACTGGGAACCAAGCCAATGGAAGACCTGGCCCTGAACCAGTTGAAGAAAGAAAAGCTGTTTGCGAAGGATCGACTCGCGCAGCTGATGGATTCTGCGAACGCTTGATCAGCACGACATCAATTATCGAACGGCCGGGATTCCCCGGCCGTTTTTCGTCAGGGTGGGGTAAAATCAGTGCCACCTTCATGACGCACCTGCCGGTCGTCCACCGAAATTCCCGGAGCAGCACTTGATGGAAGTCCACGACAGCGTACTCGAACTGATTGGCAACACGCCTATCGTTCGAATCCACCAATTCGATACCGGGCCCTGCACGCTGTATATGAAGCTCGAAAGTCAAAATCCGGGTGGCTCGGTCAAGGACCGGATCGGGCTGCAGATGATCGAGGATGCCGAACGGCGAGGCTTGCTGAAGCCGGGTGGGACGCTGGTTGAAGGCACGGCCGGCAACACCGGGCTGGGCCTGGCCCTGGTGGCGGCGCAAAAAGGTTACCGGCTGGTACTGGTCATCCCGGATAAGATGAGCCGCGAGAAGATTTCCAATCTCAAGGCCATGGGCGCCGAGGTGGTGCTGACACGGTCCGACGTGGCCAAGGGTCATCCTGAGTACTACCAGGACCTCGCCGAGCGACTGGCCAATGAAATGGACAACGCCTTTTTCATTAACCAGTTCGGTAATCCTGCCAACCCGAAAGCGCACGAGGAAGGAACAGGTCCCGAAATCTGGCGGCAGATGGATGGCAAGCTGGACGCCATCGTGGTGGGCGTGGGTTCGAGCGGCACGATTACCGGGCTGTCGCATTTTTTCCAGCGCGAGGCGCCAAACGTCGACATCATCCTGGCCGACCCGGTCGGTTCGATACTGGAGCAGTACATCAACCACGGAAACCTGGACGCCAAGAGCGCCAGCTGGCTGGTCGAGGGCATCGGCGAGGACTTCCTGCCCGTGATCAGTGATTTTACCCACGTGACCAAGGCCTACGCGATCCCGGACTCGGAAAGTTTTGCGCTGGGCCGCGAGCTGCTGATGAAAGAAAGCATTTTGGGGGGATCATCCACCGGTACGCTGCTGGGCGCCGCGCTTCGCTACTGCAAGGAACAGACCGAGCCCAAAAATGTGCTGACGTTCGCCTGCGACACCGGCAACCGTTACCTGTCCAAGATGTACAACGATTTCTGGATGCGCGACCAGGGATTCCTCGAGCGCGAAGAAGTGGGTGACCTGCGTGACCTGATCGCACGGCCCTTCGCCTCGCACGACACCGTCACCGTGGGCCCCGATGAACCGCTGGCCAATGCCTACACGCGAATGAAACTTTACGACGTGTCGCAGCTTCCAGTCATCGAGAATGACCAGATCGTCGGCATACTCGATGAGTCAGACCTGCTGTTGGCCGTGGTTGGTTCGCCGGATTGTTTCGACAAGCCGGTCAGCAGCGCCATGGTCAGCGACCTGAATTTTATTGACGTCGATGAGCCGGTGGAAAAATTGCTGCCGATTTTTGAACAGGACTATGTCGCCATCGTACGCGACGGCGAGGAATTCCTGGGACTCATTACCCGTGTGGATCTTCTATATCACCTGCGGAGGAAGGCGGATTGTTAGTAAGGCTGAATTGAATCGTTTGTTTCGGCCTGGTTTCGGACGCATCAATATTTCGATGCCGACCAGCCAACATCGGCGTCACGAGCCGGGCTCACTTGACAAGTTGCGCGGGCGCAACGAATCTAAAGGCAATAATTACCGCAGAGGGGAACCAAACCGTGAATCATTCTGAACAACGATGCGACCATCGCATCCTGTACGCGCTATTGGGCGCCACGCTGTTAGTGTCGGCAAACCTTTCCGCGGATGACGACGAGGGCACCCAGATCGCAAAATGTTCCCAGAAGCTGGGCGCCGTGGCCATCAACGAACCGGAAAAGCAGTGGTGGCAAGCCTATGACCTCGATAACCCGGAGGCATTGATCAAGCTGCTGGTCCAGCGCTCAGGTTGTTTCGATATCGTTGACCGCGGCCAGGGGCTGGACATGCGCGGCACCGAGCGTGACCTGGCCGACTCCGGCGAACTGCAGCGGAATTCGAACATGGGCAAGGGCCAGGTGCTGGTGGCCGATTATTTCATCATCCCGGACATCGTTTCATCTGACGAAGATGCCGGTGGCAGCGGTCTTGCCGGCATTGCAGCAGGCAAGATTGGCGGCAAGCTTGGCGGCGTGCTCGGCGGAATAAAAAAGAAGGAGTTGACGGCCCACACGCTGCTCAGCGTGGTGGACGCGCGCACCACTCGCAACCTGTTTACCTCGGAAGGCAAGTACAGCCACAAGGACGTCAGTTTCGGCGCCGGCGGCTTTTTCCTGGTCGGCGCCATTGGTGGTGGCTACGAGGATACAGAAATCGGGCAGGTGATCAGCGCCGCCTACGTGGAGGCCTACAACGACATGGTAGGGCGGATTCAACAGATGCCGCCACCTTCCAGTGAGCCGTCGCAGAAGTCCTACGTGATTGCGATGGATACGCACATGTACAAAAGCGCCAGCCGTGACGAGCCGCTGCGCCAGATCCGCGCTCGCTCAACGGTCTACGCGACCGGAAACCGCGAAGGCATCTTCCTCGAAGTCGAGGATGATTTCGGTATCGTGGGCTGGGTGTCTGTGGAGGATCTTTCGAATTGATTTGGGCCGCCGACCGGCAGCTTGAATTGACAATGTACTTTATCAGGCACTGTGCGGCTATCGATACATTTAAATCGTTTCCGCGGGAACGCGAAATTAGGATATTTCCTACAAATGCGGAGAATTGCGCTCTGTTTCCATAATTGGTCAGGGCTGCCAGTTTTCAAATGCGAAGGGATTCATGATCGCGCCTTGCCACAGACGCAGCCGCTCCCCATTGGGCAGGTCGGCTTCGTCACAAACATCGTCCCAGTGCTCCCTGATCACTTCCGCCTGGGAATCGGCAATGCCAGTGGCCTCATCTCGCGACAGCATGAACCGATCGCATACTGAGCGCGCGTTGGCCAGCGTGCTGAGCCTGCCACGCTCACCTTCGATATCCATCGCCTGGCTCACCTCTCCGCCGGCACGCGATTGCGGGCAAATGTCATACGCAGGTGTCAGGTCCAGATGCTGCCCGTCCCAAAACGCGGCATGATTGCGGGCATGGTCGTCGGTGTTTCCGACCAGGATGTTGAAGCACAGGCGTGCAAATAGTTCACGTAAGGTCGCCTCGTGCTTATCGAAGCGCTGACGTATGCGGTCGGCCAGGTCCAGATAGCTCGCATACCTCGCTTCCATCTCGTCGAGTTGCAGAATGCTGAGACCGCTGAGCATGTGTTTCCTGAAATGGCCTCGCTCATTGCGTTCACGATCAAATCGTTCAACCAGCAATACATCCCGCCCCATAGATCGGGTCAGCCTGACAGGCGCAACATTCAGGCCACAAGTGTCCGCAAGCCGCATGGCAACGAACTCGGACTTGACGACATCATAGGTGTCGGTTGAGGTGCTGAACTTGGCAATGTACTGCGTTCCGTCATCGTCAATCAGGGCTTTGGGCCTTGCACCGCCAACCGATGATCCGTGTAGCAACGCAGTGTCGAGGTCAGGGGACAGGGGCTGACGTTTTTCTACCATTTCGGCGGCGCGGATCAGGACGTCCATGTCAACCACTTCCTTGATCCGTGGCCGGTATTCCGCGCTGGACGACTGGAAATCCAGCGCGCCGATGCGATCGCTGCCGGACAGCAGAAAGAAGTCGAGCGCGGTTAACGGTGCTTCACCAAACTTGTTGATCAGGACCCGTTGCCCCCAGGCGTCCGGGCCGCCGTCGCGCAGGCACGATGGCATGATGCCCATCCCGGTTGGTTCCTGCTCGCCCGCCTTGAGCTTCAGTTCGAAGGGTGACAGCGGGATCGCATTTTCCCGCTCCAGATAGCTCCGTCCATATGTGAAAAAGTAGCGCTGCGGACTTGCCCCTCCGTCGTAAAGCCTGCCGATCACCACCGGTTTAGTGGCGCCGGGCAGCCAGATCCACACATACACTTCCTGCGCGCCAGTGGCCGATTTTTGCTCAGAAGTTATCATCTACCTTCCGACGCCTGCGCCGCGCCCTTTCCGGCAACACGCGCGTTATGGCGGCAATGCTGGTTGCCAGCTGATCCAACTCTTTCCTGTCGTCTGCAAGCAAAGGGATACCAACGATAACCGCGGCCTCGAACACGGTGCCGATGGACACTGAAGGACTGGCGCTTTCTATGGCGCGCACGGTCAGTCGGCTGACACCCAGGCGCTGAGCCAGCTCCTGTTGGCTCATGTTTCTTTCCTTGCGGGCAGCCGCAATCATGGCCGCCAGAGTTTTTAGACTTCGTCGACTGTGGGTGGAGAGTTGAATTTCTGAGGTTCTAGACATATGTATATTATAACATACAATAAGATGAATAATGTATAGTTAAATATACAAAATTTAGTACACTGAAAATCAGGTCAAATTAGCGGAATTCAAGCTGATTAGTCTGCCCCTGACCCAATGCTCTGCCGGCTCTGAAAACGACGGAATATTCATGGTGATGCCCCCTTTCGGAAATCAGTCTGTGGGGGACGGCGTTTTATCAGTCTGTGGTCCCCTGTTCTCAGTATAGAGTGCACGCCTGAACTTGCAGTTTACGAACCCGTCAATCCGTGCCTTTGAGCTCGACGGTATTGCCCTCGGGATCGCGCAAATACATCGAAGGACCTTGTCCAGAAGCGCCATAGCGTCTGGCGATTTCGCCGGCCTCGACATCGTGTTTTTCAAGATGGGCAAGAATCGCAGCAGGGTTCCATGGCTGAACCTGCAGGCATACGTGATCCATGTTGTGCGCATCGTGATCCGGAGGTCCACCGCCCTGGCGTCCGAGGCTGCCATTGGCATCCACCAGGTCAATCAGTGACAGGCCGGCCCGCAGCTGGGCCAGCCCAATTTCTCCGGGGCCCTTTTCAAGGCGGCAACCCAGTACGTCGCAATAAAAGCGCAGCATTTTCTCGAGGTCCTTAACTCGCAGGACCACGTGATCCACGAGGGCAATGTTAATCGGGTTGGGCTCACGCATTGTGCTCGTCCGTCAACGAATTTAATTGATTCGATTCTACTGCTTCAATCAACCGGATTCATGGCCAGTTGCTGCTGAATGTCAGATTCTATAAAGGCAAGTATGGACTGGTATTGCGGATCGCCGTGCAGGGAGCGATGATTTTGGTTATATATCGTGTTGAACTGCCAGCGAACTCGATAACCATCGTCGACCAGGCGGCGCAATTCGCTGATGGCAACCTGGTTCTTTCCCAGCATGGCCAGTGCATCGACCTTGCCGATACCGAGTGGGTAATTGGCTGCCCCACGTTGATATAACTCATCGAAACGCTTGATAATCGTATTGAGTAACGTTTCAGCCTGTTCAGTCTGGCCTGCCAATAACAGCAGGTGAGCGAGGTCGGTCGCCTTGGACAGGTTTCCGGCATTGACGTCGGGCTTGTTTGTGAAGCATTCAGGTATTTTTTGCCTGTACCAACCCAGGGCCTCGTCGTACTCTCCATTCTGAACAGCATTTCTTTGCAGCACACCCAGAAAAGTCAATTCAGAACCCCAGCGGTCCTCGAGACTGTTGGCCAGTCCGGCCCTGGCAAGCGACAGGGCCTTGTCGGGATTGCCTGTCAGCAGTTGATAAACCGAGTGCACCGCCATCGGGTAAGGCTGGTCCGCGCCCTGTTCCAGGGCGCGATCGAGACGCTCCCGGGCAATCTCGAATTGGCCCAGCGACAGGTAGATTGTTACGGTGGTGGCCGAATTCTCGTAATCATCGGGGTCCGCATCCATGTTCAGGTCGGACCAGTACGCGGCCTTGGCCAGTTGCCCGGCGAGAATGGTCGCCAATGCATTGCCGTGCGTGGCGTAGGGATTGCCAGGATTGATTTCTGAAATCCGGTCGAAGGCTTGCTGGGCTTCGTCAAACTGCCCCAGGAACGTCAGTGCGCGGCCCTTGTTGTGAAACAGGCCTACCGAAAGCGGGTCCAGTTCCAGGGCCCGGTTGGTGATCGTCAGTGCCTCGGCATGACGTCCCTGACCACGCAGGTAGTCCGCGTAAATCTCCAGCGCCTTGACGTTGTTGGGGTTCAATTCGATGGCGGTCTGGAACGTTTGCTCCACCCCGGGCAGCGCACGGGCGCGTTGATACAAACCCGACACGGCCAGTCCATAACTGTTGTCGGGATCCTCGTCCAATGCCTGCTCGATATGCGCCAGCCCATTGGCCAGCATTGCCTGGCGGTCGATAGCGCCGGTTGCCGCCAGGCGTGACCAGGTCTCGGCCAGCGCGATGCGGGCCAGCGTGTAGCCAGGATCAATCTCGATGGCCTGCCGAAACAGGTCGCGTGCCTGCCCCAGTGCGTCAAAGGTGGAAATATCAAGCTGCACTTTACCCTTGATGTACGCCTCCTGTGCCCGGAGATCAAGGGTCGGAGCCCGTTGAATCCGCCGTTGTTCACGTGGTGAAAGCGTGGCCTGCAACTGGTCTGCAATGGACTGGGCGATTTCGGTCTGGATGGCAAAAACATTCTCCAACGTCAGTTTGCGATCCCAGGTCCGCGCCCACAAATGCTCATCAGTGCCGGCATCGATTAGCTGCATATTGATCCGCACATTCTCTCCGGCCTGCTGAATACCACCCTCGAGGATGGTTTGTGCACCCAGTTCCTGGCCGATTTCACGCAGGTTTCGGTCGGTGTCGCGGTACTTGAGAACGGAAGTCCTGGAAATCACCCTCAGCGAGCCGATATTGGCCAGCAGGGTCAGCAGGTCGTCATGAATGCCCTCGGCAAAGTAACCGGTATCCTCCGTGCTGCTGCGGGTGACAAATGGCAGCACGGCAATGGATTTATCGGACAGTTGTGACAATCGGAATTCTTCACGGGCCTGCTCCGCGCCCGCCTGCATGGCCTGCTCTACGATGACGGTCTCGCGTTGCGGGGAGATGATGAACTTGTCAACGGCGAAATAAGCCAGTGCCAGCACCAGCACAATGGCAATCGTCCGGTCCAGTTTTCGATGTGTACCCGGCACCACTTCGACCGAGGGATCAATTTCGCTGTCCCGTTTCAGGCCTTCCGGTGTCAGTTGGAATACCCATGCCACGATCATCGCCGGAACAAAGCCGATCGCCAATACCAGCACGATCATCCGGGTCGGCGACTCATCGAAACCGAAAAGCGGCAATATCGTGTCGGCCACCTGGATGATCAGCCAGGCCGAAACGAGGTAAGCGGCGGCCACACGGAATACGTTGCGGCGTTTCAGTTCGTTAATCAGCGACAATGAGTGTGCCCCCTTTCAGAATGCCCCTTAGCTTAATCCGGGGCGTGAGTTATTGACAGGTCACGATGCCATCTACCTCGGTCAGCAGGTCTGATCGGCACACGTCACCGTTTAGATAAATTCTCGGCAGGTCCCCGGGCACAATCTGCTCCAAAGTCGTGCTGATTTCACCCAGGTCGTCCGGGTTGCGAACGTAAATTCGCATTACGCCTCCATCCCCGAGGCGCGGTTGCTTGCCACCCAGCAGGCGCTGGCCTTCGGCGAGCAGGCTGTTGACATTACGAATGGACTCCGTGACCTGGTCGGTGGGGTTGTCATGGTGAGTTTCATGTCCCACCACGCTGGCGGTGCCTGAAATCAAAAATTGCCTGGCTTCGTCCACCTGCATGATGGTGCCGCGGGAAAACAGCGGACTGCGCGGGCTGTAGCGGCGAGGGTATTGCCAGGCGTTGAGCTGGCGGGGGTTTTCCACGTTCAGTCCGGGCAGGCCGCCAGCCAGAAAATAGACCTGTAGTGCAGGCTCATCCGCCGGACCACCGATCGCCGTGGCAGCTGGCATGGGCGGCTGATCTCCATAGCCTTCGGCCAGCGCCTTGGCGCGCCCGACACAAAACTGGCGATAGCGCTCTTCGTCCCCCTCACCGATGTTGATACCGGGAATGAAGTTCCAGATCTTCAACGGCCAGTGATGAGGCGATCGTCCCAGGAATTCCTGTAGTTCCTCGTAGGCGACGCGGCTGGCGGTTTCGACATCGTTGAACTGGCGTAAATCGAGCGAAATGTGGCCCATGCTCAGGTCGATGCCACGCGCGAAGCGTACATGGTTCAGTTGCCCGGACTCGATCGGACCACGCGCTGTCCACACTTCGTTGACCCCGGCTTCGCCCAGCAACCCGAGCGCCACGGGCACGTGCCGGGGGTCCCCGGAAGTGAGCGGCGACTGGCCAAAGCTGAATACCGCCAGCAGGTCGTCCTGTTCCAGGGTCGAATCCAGCGAGGCGCCGCGCTGGTATTCGACCTGCAGAGCCGTGGCGCCCGACATGATCACGAGCGGAGTTCCGGTAAGTTTCTGAAGTGGTCCAGGGCTTCGGGGTTGGCCAGTGCGCCGGCATTCTTGATGGCGCGGCCGTGAATCACGTCACGCACCGCCAGCTCGGTGATCTTGCCGCTGACCGTGCGCGGAATGTCGGGCACCTGGATGATCACTGCCGGTACGTGGCGCGGCGTGGTATTGGCGCGTACTTCGCTGCGAATGCGCTGGCGCAGAGCGTCGTCAAGATCGGCGCCCTCGCGCAGCTTGACGAACAGCACCACGCGCACATCGTCGTCCCAGTCCTGGCCGATGCAGACGGCCTCCAGCACCTCGTCAATGGCCTCCACCTGCCGGTAAATTTCGGCGGTACCAATGCGTACGCCGCCGGGGTTCAGGGTGGCGTCGGAGCGCCCGAAAATGACATAGCCGTCGTTGGTCGTACGCTTGATGTAATCACCGTGCGCCCAGACTCCCTCAAAGCGCTCAAAGTAGGCCTCCCGGTAGCGGCTGCCATCTTCGTCACCCCAGAAAAAGACCGGCATTGAAGGGAACGGCGCCATGCAGCACAGTTCGCCGGCCTCGTCGACGTCAGCCTCGCTGCCATCGTCACGCAACACCCTGACATCCATGCCCAGCCCTGCGCACTGGATTTCACCGCGGTATACCGGCAGCAGCGGGTTGCCGCCGACGAAGCAGGAAATAATATCGGTGCCGCCGGAAATGGATGACAGCCGAAGGTCTGGCTTGATCTCACGGTAGACGAAATCAAAGCTTTCGGGAGACAGCACGGAACCGGTCGATAACATGACGCGCATCGCGGCCAGATCATGGCTTTGACGTGGCTTGAGTCCGGCCTTCTCCCACGAGGAAATCATCTTTGCCCCGGTACCGAAAATACTGATCGCCTGTTTCTCGGCGAGGCCGAACATCGCGTCCGGCGCCGGATAGAACGGTGAGCCTTCAAACAGCACAACGGTGGCGCCCAGGGCCAGGTTGCTGACCAGCCAGTTCCACATCATCCAGCCGCAGGTCGTGAAGTAGAACACCCGGTCTTGCGGGCCAACATCGGTATGCAGCGCCAGTTCCTTGAAGTGTTGCAGCAGGGTGCCGCCTGCGCCGTGCGTGATGCACTTCGGCACGCCCGTCGTACCGGAGGAAAACATGATGTAAACGGGGTGGTCGAACGGCAACCTTTCGAATTCGATTGAATCGGCCTGCTTGTCCGTGAACTCGGCGTAGCTGATGGCGTATTCCAGCCCGCCGGTCGACGCCTCGTCATCGAGGTAGGGTATTACGACGACTTGCTCAATAGCCGGTATCTGCTTGCGTATTTCCCGCACCCGTTCCAGGCAGTCGAAGCGTTTGCCGTTGTACTGGTAAGCGTCGGTGCAGAACAAAATTCGTGGTTTGACCTGCCCAAGCCGGTCCACCACTCCAGAGGTGCCAAAGTCGGGAGAGACCGAGGACCAGACGGCGCCGATGCTGGTCGTGGCGAGCATGGCGATAATGGTCTCCGGCAGGTTGGGCAGAAAGCCCGCAACCCGGTCGCCGGCCCGGATACCGTGAGCGCGGAGGGCTTGGGCTGTGCGCGCGACCTCGGTGTATAGCTCGTCATGACTGAGGGTGCGATTACTGCCGGTCTCAGAAGTAAACGAGATGGCGTCCCGGCCACCTCGGTGGCGCAGCAAATTCTCGGCAAAATTCAGGCGTGCCTGCGGAAACCAGCGCGCGCCGGGCATCTGGTCCGCGTTTTCCAGCACCACGTCACCGCGCTCACCGATGACCTGGAAATAGTCCCAGCTTGCCTTCCAGAACTGCGTCGGCTGCTGCAAGGCAAATGCCTGCAGCGCGGGATAATCATCGATGGTGTCATCGACGTGAAGCGCCACGTAGCGGATGAACTTGCCGAGTTCGCAAGTCTCAGCGCTTTGCGGCGGAGGGTTCCAAAGCGGTTTACTCATTGCGCTTGCAGTACCCGGAATCAGTCCAGCAAGGCCATCATTTCGTCAATCACAGTAAACAGGTCGCCGACCAGTCCGATATCGGCCAGTTCGAAAATCGGCGCATCGGCGTCCTTATTGACGGCCACGATGGTGCCGGCGTCCTTGATGCCAGTGACGTGCTGGATGGCGCCCGAGATACCAAAAGCAACATAAAGTTCTGGCGCGATGATCTTGCCGGTCTGGCCGACCTGCATGTCATTGGGGACATACCCGGCGTCAACGGCGGCCCGCGACGCACCGACTCCGGCGCCCAGCTTGTCAGCAAGCGCGTAAAGTTTCTCAAAGTTCTCGGCACTGCCGAACGCGCGGCCGCCGGATACGACGACCTTGGCGGATTGCAGGTCAGGGCGCTCACCGTCGCCGGCTTCCAGGCTGACGTAGCGGCTGTGGCTGGCTGCCTCGGAGCTGGCAGGGCGCGACTCGATGGAAGCAGACCCTCCGGTGGCAGCCTCCTTCCAGGAAGCGGCGCGCACAGTCCCCACTACCGTGGTTTCGGCCGGTACATCAACCTTGACGATGGCATTACCGGCATAGATTGGCCGGCGGAATGTCGTGGGCCCTTCAACCGCCATGATGTCGCTGACCTGGTTGACTCCCAGCAACGCGGCGACGCGCGGCACAAGGTCGCGGCCAAAGGTCGTGGACGGGCCCAGCACGTGGCTGTAAGCGCCGGCTGCGGCGGCAACTTCGGGCGCCAGGTTGGCGGCCAGCGGATGCGCCAGGTGTGCGGCGTCGGTTTCAATGACAATGCTCACGCCTTCCAGCGCTGCGGCCTGCCTGGAGACGTCGCCGATACCGCTGCCCAGGACCAGAACGTCACAATCGCCGCCAATCGCTGCGGCGCAGGACACGCACTTGGCGGTGCTCGGGTTCAGCGTGTTGCTGTCGTGTTCGGCGATAATCAGAATCTTGCTCATCATCCTTCCCCTTAAACCAATCCGCGCTGTTTCAGTTCGGCCACCAGTGCAGCCGCGTCATCGACCTTGATCCCGCCGCCTCGCGCAGGCGGCGGCGCGAAATCACTGACCGACAACGGCGCATCCGCACCGATATCAAGGTCGCCAAGCTCGGTCCGATCCAGTGGTTTGCGCTTGGCCTTCATGATGTCCGGCAACTTGACGAAACGTGGCTGGTTGAGGCGCAAGTCCACGGTAATTACCGCCGGCAGCTCAACTTCGATGGTCTCCAGTCCCGCATCGACTTCACGCGTGACGCGCGCGGTGGTGCCGTCCAGTTCCACGCGGGAGGCAAACGTGGCCTGCGGGCGACCCCACAATGCAGCCATCATCTGCCCGGTCTGGCTGTTGTCATCATCAATGGCCTGCTTGCCCAGTATGACGAGGTCCGCCGACTCCGACTGCGCGACCTTGAGCAGAGCACGGGCCAGCGACAGCGGCTGCAGGGCTTCGCTGCTGTTGACCTGGATGGCGCGGTCGGCGCCCATGGCCAGCGCCGTCCGTAATTGTTGTTGGCATTCGTCACCGCCGATACTGACCACGATCACTTCATCCGCTTTGCCGGATTCCCGGATTCTCAGCGCTTCCTCGATCGCGATTTCGTCAAAGGGGTTGATGCTCATCTTGACGCCATCGGTTTCGACGCCTCTGCCGTCCGGGCGAACGCGGATGCGGACGTTGTAATCGACGACACGCTTGATGCCTACCAGTATTTTCATGCTTTAAATTCCTAGAGATTTTGGTAATTGGGACCGCTGCCGCCTTCCGGCGTCACCCAGTTGATGACCTGGTACGGATCCTTGATATCGCAGGTTTTGCAGTGCACGCAGTTGGCGGCGTTGATCTGCAGTCGCAAGCCGTTTTCATCTTCCACCATTTCATAGACCGAGGCGGGACAAAATTGTGTGCAGGGGTTGTTGTATTCAGCCACGCAGCGGGTGGTGCAGACATCCGGATCGAGAATCTGCAGGTGCACCGGCTGATCTTCGTCGTGCGCGGTGGCCGCGAAATACACTGACGCCAGGCGGTCTCTCGGCGGCAGGTCGCGTTCCTGCCATGCGCGATCGGGCGCATCGTATTCTGTGGCCTGCTGCATTTGTTCGTGGTCGGCATGATTTTTCAGCGTGCGCGGCAGTTTACCGGCAGTCACCGTTTCGATGGCGGCCGTCAACAGGCCGCGCCACATGCCCTTGTGAAATCCAGGCCGGATGTTGCGGACCTTGTGCAACTCGTGCGCCACGGCCGAGTCGCGCAGCCGCTTGTCGAACCCCTCGGCCGAGCCTTTCGCTACAAGGTGCTCTGCGGCCTCCATGCCCGAACGCAGCGCCTGGTGGGTGCCCTTGATCTTGGGTACGTTCAATAAGCCAGCGCCATCGCCGATCAGGATCGCTCCAGGCATTTCGACACGGGGCAGAGACTGGATACCGCCTTCGACAACCGCCCGTGCGCCGCTCGAGATAATTTCACCGCCTTCCAGCAACGGGCGCACTGAAGGGTGATGCTTGAACTGCTGGAATGCTTCAAATGGCGAAAATTCCGGGTCTGCGTAGTCCAGGCCGAGCACAAAACCAATCGCCACACGATCCTTATCCAGGTGGTAAATGAAGCTGCCGCCGTAAATATCAGGGTCGAGCGGCCAGCCGATGCTGTGCTGCACAAGGCCGGCCTGGCCCTTGCCCGGAGCGAGCTGCCACAATTCCTTGATACCAATGCCGTAGGTCTGTGGATCGGAATCGGCATCCAAAGCGAATTTTCGGATCAGCTGCTTGCTGAGATGCCCGCGGCATCCCTCGGCCATCACGGTAACCGGTGCATGGATTTCAATGCCCTGGACGTAACTGTCCTTGGGTTCTCCGTCGCGGTTGATGCCCATGTCGCCGATAATCACGCCAGCGACCGAGCCATCAGCGTTCCAGGCCAAGTCGGAAGCCGAATAACCCGGAAAAATATCGACGCCAGCTGCCTCGGCTTTATCTGCCAGCCACTGGCACATGGCGCCCAGAGAAACGATGAAATTGCCATGGTTATTCTGCTGCGGTGGCGTTGGCACTCGAATCCGTTTCGCCCGGGTCATGAAAAACAGCTGGTCTTTTTCGACGGGCACGCAAACCGGTGGCGGTTGCTCTCGCCAGCCCGGCAGCAACTCGTCGAGGGGTTGTGGTTCGATGACGGCCCCGGACAGGATATGGGCGCCGATCTCGGCGCTTTTTTCGATCACCGCGACCATGCGCTCCGGGTCCAGTTGCTTGAGCCTGAGCGCGCAGGCCAGCCCGGACGGCCCGGCGCCGACCACGACCACGTCGTAGGGCATGATTTCACGTTCTGCAGGGCTGGAAGTCATTAAGAGAACCGGATTGAGACACAAGCCATACATTATAGCTTTTGTACTGCCGCCATTCCTGCCCGCAGCGCAATTTCTGTGCGTTGGTGTGATGGTGTATTCTTGCCTTGTTGCCATCCAGAGAGATGGGCTCATACGGGGAAACGGGCATGTTGATGTTGGAATTGTTCAGCGACTGGCGGGACCAGGTGGACTACGCCAAGGGCGAGGTGATATTTAGTGAACGCGATCCGGCCGACGCGATGTACGTGGTGGTCAAAGGCGAGGTCGAACTGTACAAGGGTGACGAGCCGCTCGGCGCAGAACTGCCCGGCGGGATTATCGGCGAAATGGCCCTGATCAGTAACAGCATTCGCAGCGCCACGGCCAAGGCTATCGTGCCGTCCACGCTTTCACGCATCAACGTCGACCAGTTCCGCGAAGTGATAGTCAAGAATCCGGACTGCGCATTGCACGTCATGTCGGTGCTGGCCAATCGACTCAAGGTTGCAAACATGCTGCTGCATGGCTAAGAGACCCTCTTGAAGCCCCTGGACCTGGTAGAACTTGCGCGACAGGCCGCCAGCAGGCGGGAAGTCACCGTTGCTGCCGGGGAAGACCTGTTTCGCGAGGGCGACGAGGGTGACCAGATGTACGTGGTGGCGGACGGCACCATCCGCCTGACCATCAACGGGGAGCTGCTGGACGAGGAGAGCAGGGGCGGCGTGGTCGGTGAACTGGCACTGATCGAAAACGCGCCACGCAGCGCCACGGCCACTGCCTGTGAAGACAGCATACTGATCCCCCTGGGACTGCCCGAGTTCACCGCGCTGGTGCGCCGCCAGCCGGGCTTTGCGATTCACCTCATGAGAATCCAGGGACAACGGCTGCGCAAAGCGCACGAGTACCTGAACTGGTTCTGAGCTGGCGACCGCCGTCAGTCGAGCCGCTTCTGGAAGCGCTTGATAGCAAAACTCAGCGCAAACAGGATAAACACCCCGAGTATGGCCAGCTCCCCTGCCAGCTCCGGCAAGGATGCGCCACGCAGCACCACGCCACGGATCAGGCGCATGAAATGGGTCATGGGCAGTACTTCGGCGATCCACTGTGCGGGCAGCGGCATGCCGTCAAAGGGAAACATGAAGCCGGACAGAAGTATGGACGGCAGCAGGATGAAGAATGTCAGTTGCATGGCCTGGAACTGGCTTTGCGCCACGGTTGATATCATCAGGCCCAGCGCCAGATTGGCAACGATAAAAACCAGCGCCACGGTGTAGATATTGAGCAGGGCGCCCCTGATCGGCACCCTGAACAGCAGGTCCCCGACCACCAGGATCAGCGTGACCTGGATCAGGCCGATAAAAATGTAAGGCAGAATCTTCGCCAGCATCAGCTCGCTGGTGCGAATCGGCGTATTGATCAACAACTCCAGGTTGCCCCGTTCGCGTTCCCTGACGATGGCCACTGCCGTGAACAGGATCATTGTCATGGTCAGGATAACGCCGATCAGGCCCGGCACCGTGTTGACCGGTGAACGCCGTTCGGGGTTGTAGTAAGTTCGGGTTTCAAACGTACCGGGGCGATAAAGGGGCGGTGAAATCGAGCCCGTGGAGATGCGGGCCAACTGCGCAACCGCGCCCTGGACCACCGTATCCGAACCGTCAATCAGCAATTGCGCGGCGGCGCGGTCCGGCTGTTGCAGGCGGCGCTCGAAGTCAGGGGGAATATACACGCCGACGCTGATTTTCCCTTCGCGCATCAGCTGCTCCAGCGCCTTGATGCTCTTGACCTGGTAACGGATTTCAAGCACCTGGGTGTGAAACCCATCCATCAGGAACTGGCGCGAAGCGGCAGTGCCGGACAGGTCTGCGACCCCGGTGGCCAGGTTGCGAACATCCATGTTGATGGCATAGCCGAACAGCAGCAGCTGCATGATCGGGATACCGACGATCATGCCGAAAGTCAGCCGGTCGCGCATGAGCTGGCGCAATTCCTTGGCGACCACGGCGCCGATGCGTTGCAGCGCTTTCATGCGGCACGCATTTCCTTGCCCTGCAGTGTCGCAGCGACAAATACGTCTTCGAGGTTGGCAAGCGCTGGCTGGCAATTGTCTATGGCGAATCCTGCACCGCCGAGCAGATCGCGCGTGGATTGGGCGGCTTCGGCATGTCCCTTGTCGATCAGGACCCGCAGCTCGTTGCCGATCTGGGCCACGCTGCGCACCCATTTCTGGGCATGCAATACCTTGCCCGCCCGCCTTGGCTGGTTTACCCGTACCAGTATGACCTGCGCGTCTATATCGCGGGAAAGGTCCGCCGGGCTGCCTTCAGCGACGAGTTTGCCACGATCGAGAATAGCCAGTGCATGGCAGCGCTCGGCTTCGTCCATGTAATGGGTCGATACCAGTATCGTCGTGCCTTCATTAACAAGATCGAACAGGCTTTCCCAGAATGCGCGCCGGTTTTCAGGGTCAACGGCGCTGGTCGGTTCATCGAGGAACAATAATTGCGGCTCATGAAGGGTTGCGGCAGCGAGCGCCAGTCGCTGCTTCTGCCCGCCGCTGAGCGTGCCGGCACGCTGCCTGACCAGCGCGCCCAGCCGATAGCGTTCGATGGATTCCGCGATCTGCGCCTTGGCCGCGCGCCGCTCAAGCGTATAAACGCTGGCAATGAACCTGAGGTTCTCATGCACGGAAAGATCTTCGTAAAGCGAAAACTTCTGGGTCATGTAGCCCACTTTCATGCGCAGGGCCTCGGCGTCGCGGGGAATGCTGTGCCCCAACACTGAAATTTGACCGCTGCTGGGCGTCAGCAGCCCGCACAGCATACGTATGGTGGTGGACTTGCCTGAACCATTCGGTCCCAGGAAGCCGTATATCCGGGAGCGTGGAACCGCCAGGTCCAGGTTTGCAACGGCGTGAACCGGACCGAACATCTTGTTCAGGCCGCTGGCCTCGATGGCCAATTCAGCATTCATGATCAGTCGCCGTCCCGGTCCGGCAACCAGGCCTCGAGCGGCGTGCCGCCAGGCAAATCACCGGCATTTTCGATATCCACTTCCGCCACGAAGCTGAGCCGCGAACGGTCGTGCTCGGTCAGGGCAAAATAGGGTGTGAAACTGGCGTCCAGGGATACCCAGCTCACCATGCCGGTGAATGGGTTTTCGACGCCGTCGATGGCGATGCCTAATTTAGTGCCCGTTACGAGCCGGGCTTTCAGGTGTTCCGGTACGTAAATTCGAGCGTATACACGGCGGTCATCAAGCAGCACGGCCGCGGTCGAACCGGGGGCTGGTCGCTCGCCCGCCTCGAACAAAACTTTGTCCACGATACCGGATGCCGGGGCATGGAGCTTCAGGCGTTGCAGCGCGATCCGTGACTCGCGAAGCCTGGCCTCGCTGGCCGCCAGCGCGGCACGCGCCTGTTGAAGCTCCTCGACCGTGGTTCCGCTGAGCAGACTCTGCAACGCTTCACGGCTGGCCCGTTCATTGGCTTCGGCCGTCTCGAATGCCGTGCGGGCGCTGTCCAGCGTGGATTCGTTGGACAGGCCGCGCTCAAAAACGGTCTGGGCCCGTTCAAATTCGGTGCGCGCGTTACGACTGACGGCTGCGCTGGCGGTAAGGCGGGCCTGCGCCTCGCGAATGGCTTCCTGTCTCGGGCCACGCTGCAGCTCCGCCAGGCGGGCCTCCGCCTGGTCCCGAAGCGCTGCCAGTTGGTCAAGCCGGGCCTGGTGGCGCTGGGAATCCTGCTCCAGCACCAGGTCCCCGGCCTGGACCATTGCACCATCGCTTACGTGGATCGCAATGATCGGTTCGTCGCTCTCGACTTTCAGTTCGATGCGGTCGCGTTCCAGCGTGCCGACCATCGTTTCGGGCTGTTCCGAGGTGCAGGAGATAAAACCCGGAATAATCAGAACACATAGCCACAACCGTTGGTAAATCTTCATGGTCGCATACCCTTGTCTAGCAGCAGCTGAACCTGCTCGAGATAGCCCACCAGGCCGGCCTCGGAGTAATCGATGCCCATGCCGGGTTCGGCGACCGGACGGGCGATAAACGGGAACACGCACAGGCTCAACAGCATCAGGGCGGCATTGGGCGTTGCAAGCGCCGGATTGATGCGCCCAAGCCGTTGTTCGCGGGCCAGCAGACCGGGCAGGGCGCCTCCCAGCCTGGGCGCATACTTTTGGACAAAAAGTTCGCGCATGTCGCCGGCCGACATCATGACTTCACGAACCACCAGCTTGGGCATGGCCGGGTGAACCGTGGCCATCTCAAAAAACAGCGACGCGAAGTTTGCGGCGCTGGCGCCACCAGATTCCTTCAACTCGCCGATACGCTTTGCGATGGGCATCAGGGCCCGGTCCATGACCGCAATCAGCAGCTTCTTCTTGCTGCCAAAATAATAGTGAACCAGTGCCGGATTAACCCCAGCAGCATCGGCCAGCTCACGAATGGACGTGGCGGCGAAGCCCTTTTCAGCAAACAGTTGTTCGGCGGCGTCCAACAGGTTTTCCTGCAGTTCGCCGCTCGGCATATCAGCGGGCCTGCCTCGCGCCCGCTCCGTCTTGTTGAGGTTGCTCATGGCTTCAATATTAATTAAACGTTTAATTAAATACAAGTCAAAAACACCGCAACCCCTGGTTTGCTGAACCAGATTGGAAGATTGGCGCTGTGGCCGCACGATGGGTGTGCCGCTGGATGAGTTCAGCGTTTGATGCCGGCAGATTTAATCACGGTCAATCTATCGATCTGCATATCGTGCATCGTGTAAGGAATTCCACCGATGCCAAGACCCGATTCGCGCAAGCCGGCAAAAGGCATCACGTCGTCACGAAACGCGGTGTGATCATTAATCATGACCGCCGATGCATCGAGGCGCCGGGAAATATCCAGGGCGGTATCGATATCGTCGGTAAACACGGCGGCCTGGAAGGCGACCGGCAGTGCGTTGGCCTGGTCAATGGCTTCATCGATGTTGTCGCAGCGATAAACACAAACCACCGGGCCGAATATTTCTTCGCAGCTGACCCGCGCGTCCTGCGGTGGGTTCAACAAGACGGTGGGCTCGTAAGCGCATGCGGAAATCTTCTTTCCACCGGTCACGCATTTTGCGCCGGCTGTAATCGCCTGTTCAACCCAGTCGGCAACCCGTTCCAGCTCGGCTGGCCTGATCAGCGGACCGACATCGGTATCGGGATCTTCTGGCGGGCCAACGGTCAGGGCGGCGGCGCTTTTAGCCAGGGCCCCGGCGAATCGTTGCGCGTCTTCACCGACCGCGAAAACGCGCTGGACCGACACGCAAACCTGTCCCGCATGGTAGAAACCGCCCTTGTTTACGGCCGCTACCGCGGCGTCAAAGTCATATGGCGGGGCAAGGATCAGCGGTGCAGCGCCGCCGTGTTCGAGGGCGCAACGTGTTCCCGGCGCCAGCCTGGAACGCAGCATCCAACCGACCCTGGCGCTGCCTATAAAACTGAAGAATCCAACCCTGCGGTCGGTTACCAGTTGCGTGGCAACATCATTGTTCTCGGTGACCATTGCCTGGCACCACTCTCGCGGCAAGCCGGCCTCGTGCAGTATGCGCACCAGCGCCAGGCACGACAGCGGCGTATCTGCCGCTGGTTTGACAATTACCGGACAGCCGCTGGCGACCGCCGGGCCAACCTGGTGCACGATCAGGTTCAGTGGGTGGTTGAAGGCGCTGACCGCGACGACCACGCCAACCGGTTCCTTGTGAGTTATTGCAATGCGCCCCTCGGTAGCAGGCGTGGTTGCGATCGGGATGACTTCGCCGGAATCGCCACGCAGTGTTTCGGCGCAAAGTTTCAAGCCGTCTATCGCGCGAATCACCTCGACGCGGGAATCCGTGTATGGCTTACCACCTTCGCTGGCAGCCAGCACGGAGAGCTCCTCGAGACGCGACTCGACGAGGTCTGCGGCCTTTTGCAGAATGTCCACGCGCCTGGCCACCGACAGCCATTGCGTGCGGTCTCTGAACAGGGCGTAAGCCGCCGCCAGTGCGTCTTCGACATGTTCAGCGCCTGCCAGTGCAACCTCGTCGATCTCTCGGCCATCCCAGGGTGAAGTGACGCTGGCCTGTCCCACGGGCGGCTTTTGCGATTCGATGATCAGATCTGGCACGTGATCTCCCCAAGTTTCTGCGTCAGCAGGTTGTTTTCCCGGTAATCAATGGGAATCACCACGAGGCTGGGGCCCTGCTCGTCAAAGGCCGCTTCCAGGGTTGCGGCGAGATCTGCAGCGTTTTCCACGTGGTGGCCGTTCCAGCCAAAAGACTGCGCCAGCAGTTCCCAGTCGGGGTTGCCGAAGGACAGATCGGTATGGCGGCCAAATTCGTTGTCCTGCTTCCAGGCAATGAGGCCATACTCGTGGTCTTCCCAGATCATCATGACGATATTGCTGCCGATGCGGGCTGCGGTTTCCATTTCTTGCACATTCATCAGGAACCCGGCATCTCCGGCGATGCCCAGAACGCGGCGTTCGGGCGCCACGATGCCGGCGGCGATGGCGCCCGGTAATGCAAATCCCATCGAACAGAAACCGTTGGGTATCAGGCAGGTATTGGGCTCATGGCAGTGAAAGTGACGGGCGATCCACATCTTGTGGGCGCCGACGTCGGACAGCAGTATGTCGTGCGGACCCATCACCTGCCGCGCATCCCAAAGGGCTTTTTGCGGGCGAATCAATCCCTCGGTCCGGTCATCCTTGTGCTCGGCAAAATCAGCCGCCATATCGGTCCGGCACTGCCGTTGCTTCTCAAGGTCGTAGTCCGGCAGGCCGCGCTGTTCGAGACGCTCATTGAGCATCCACAGGGTATGGGCCAGGTCACCAATCAACTCGGTTTCCGGGTGGTAGTTTTCATCAATTTCTGCAGGCAGGAAATCGGCGTGCAAGACACGCTTATTACCGCCCGGATTCCACAACGCGGGGTGATATTCGACCATGTCGAAACCCAGCGTGATGACCAGGTCCGCATCGTCAATCACCAGCGACACGCGGTCTTTGCTGCCCAGGCCCACGGTGTACAGGCAATAATCACTGTCCATGTCCACGCAACCCTTGGCCATGAAGGTGCTGATCACGCCGATGCCGGTTTTTTCACAGAACTGGCGCAATTGCTTGCTGGCGCGGCGCCTAATGCACCCGTTTCCGGCAATGATGACCGGCTTTTTCGCGTCCTTCAGCATGTCAAATGCCTGGTCCACGATCTTGTCGTCAGGCACGGAACGACGAAAACGCCTTGGCTTCAGCGGGCGCTTGTCCGATTCATGCTTGGCGATATCCTCTGGCAGTTCGATGTGCACTGCACCCGGCTTTTCGGTGCGCGCCACGCGCACCGCCTTACGAATAATTTCCGGGATGGTGTTTGCGTTGACGATGCTGGTAGCCCACTTGGTGACCGGTTCGAACATGCCCACGACATCCATGATCTGGTGGGACTCCTTGTGCAGGCGGTCCGTCGAACCCTGCCCGGTCAGGACCAGCATCGGCGCGCGGTCCATGTTCGAGTCAGCGACCCCGGTGATGAGGTTCGTCGAGCCTGGTCCCAGCGTTCCCAGGCAACCGGCCGGATTGCCCGTCAAGCGCCCGTAGATCTCCGCCATGAAAGCCGCACCCTGTTCGTGCCGGGTGAGGATGAACCGGATTTTGTCTGATGCCTCCAGCGACATCATGAAGTCGGCGTTTTCCTCGCCCGGGACGCCAAAAATATATTCGATGCCTTCTTCTTCCAGGCATCGGACCATCAGGTCGGTTGCTTTCATAACTGCTTCGCCTCGAGTGTTTGTCAGATTGTGCGGGGACCAGAATATCGCGTTATCAGCATCCGGACCGGCTGATCACGGCAGTTATTTCGAAACCCCGGTCAGCACAACTATAATCGCTGCGTGAGCAAACCCTTACCAAGCCGCCTTTCACGCAAGCTGTGCGTGGCGCCGATGATGGACTGGACAGACCGTCATTGCCGTTACTTTCATCGACTGCTGGCGCCGTCGGCATTGTTGTATACCGAAATGGTGACGACCGGTGCGATCGTGCATGGAGATCGTGATCGTTTGCTGGGATTCAGCCCGCAGGAAAAACCGCTGGCGCTGCAATTGGGCGGCAGCGATCCTGAAGACCTTGCCCAATGTGCCAGGATCGCCCGGCGCCGCGGATACGACGAGGTCAACCTGAATGTCGGTTGCCCGTCAGACCGGGTACAAAAAGGCCGCTTCGGGGCCTGCCTGATGCTCGAGCCGGAATTGGTCCGTGATTGCCTGGCAGCCATGATTGGGGCCGTTGATATCCCCGTGACGGTCAAGTGCAGGCTGGGTGTGGATGATCACTACAGTTACGCATATTTCCGCGATTTCATCAGCACGGTGATCGAATCGGGGTGCCACGTGGTCGTGGCGCACGCGCGCCAGGCGGTCCTGGCCGGCCTGAGTCCCAAGCAGAACCGTGAAATACCGCCTTTGCACCATGATTGGGTGCATCGCCTGAAATCCGAATTCCCGCGGTTGAAAGTCATCATCAATGGCGGGATCGGTGCGGTTGAGGCGGCCGAGGCGCAGCTCCGGCATGTCGACGGAGTCATGCTGGGCCGGGCCGCTTACCAGTCGCCGTGGATCCTTGCCGAATGCGAAAACCGTTTTGCCAGCGGCGCCGATCTGCCCCGGATCGCCGACATTCTCGACCAGCTGGAGCCGTACCTGCAGCGGCTGGTCGAAACCGGCGAACCGGTCAGCCGGGTTACGCGTCACGTGCTTGGCCTGCTCCAGGGACGGCCGGGCGCCAAGATATGGCGGCGCTACCTGAGCCAGCATGCGCACCTTCAAAAAGACAATACGCGGATATTGCACGAGGCACTGGATGCCGCCACGCGCGCCGTTGGCGATGTGCGCCCGCCACTGGACCAGGTCGTCAGTCCATGATCGTGCGCACACCCGGTGCGTTTACCGAGGCCCTTTCCACATTCAGGGACCTGCAGAATACCGTGCCTGTACCGCGCGGCGTATTCATGGTCTTGCCGGAATCGTTCCGGGTTGCCGATGAGTCGGCCGTAGACAACCCCTACCTCGACCTCGATCATCCCGCTGATGCTGGCCAAGCCTTGATACAGGCGCACACCCTGGCTGACCGTGTCCGTGCCTGCGGCGTCGAGGTCAAGCTTTTTCCCGGACTTGCCGAGACCCCGGATGCGATTTTTCCGAATAATGTGTTTGCCACGGCGGCAGGAAGGCTGCTGATTGGCAGCATGCGTCACCCTGGTCGCAGGCTCGAGGCACAACGCCGGGATATTCGTGACTGGTTCAGCGCGCAGGGATACCAGGCGATTGACCTTTCAGTTCGCGATTGCGTGTCCGAGCTGACCGGCCCGATGATTATCGATCGTGCACGGAGGATCGGCTTTTGCGGCATGAGCGAGCGCATTGATGAAGCTGGCCTCGCGGCCACCCACGAGGGGCTGGGCCTGAACCTGAGCTTTGCATTCGACCTGGTCCAAGGCGAATACCATACCAATGTCGTGATGAGCATACTCGCGGGGCGCGCATGCATCTTATGCCCGCAGTCTTTTGCCGATCAGCGGGTGCCGCAGGCCATTGCTGCGGCTTTTCCCGGCCGCTACCTGGAAATCACTGTTGCCGAGAAGAACGCCTTCGCCGCCAACTGCATTGCCTTGACGGACCAGGATCTTTTCATCAGCCAGCGCGGTGCCGATGCCCTGCATCCAGAGCGGATCAGGACCCTGGAAAGCTGGGGGTTTCGCCTGCACGCCGTGGAACTCAGCGAAATCGAAAAAGCTGGCGGCAGCCTGCGCTGCATGATCGCGGAGATTTTCTGAACTATGCTGTAAGTACGAAGGGCGGGCGATGATGGAAAAACACCAGGAAAGAACAGACATGAAACCCTTGATCAAAACACTGATACTCTCGGCAATGCTGTGCGCCGGCATCGCCCAGGCCCTGCAAACCCAGGAACCCGCGACACAGGGTCCGCCAGCGCAGGACCCGGATTTTGACTTCGAATCCAATAAGCTGGACTTCGATAAACTTGAGCAGGATGTGCGTGAAGCTGAACTCCGTAAGCGCCAGGTTTCACCGCCCGACATGGTGCCGCAGGGATGGCTGGCCGATTTCGATTACCAGTCCGACCTTAACGCCTACCTGCAATCCAAGGTTCAGGCCGCGGCCAGCGACGGCAAAGAGACTTACGTTTACCTGTATGCGGACTGGCTGGAAGCATGCCGGGAGTTCCGCAAGACGGCAGACCGCAAGGACTACGCGAAGCTGTTTGCCAGCAGCCAGATCATACTGCTCGATTATTCCTACTTCAGGAACAAGTTTAATACGCAGCTTTCAAACCTTCCGATATTCATCAAGGCACATGCGCAGGGTAGCCTGGGGCCTGAAGTGCACCGCCCGGTGTCCCGAACCGCCAGCCATCCCCGCAAAGCCTTTCACGAGCTGCGCAAGTTCCTGGAAACAGGCAGTACCGGTTAAGGCTCACAGCGTTCATCCAAAAGCTTAACGGTTCAACGAATTACGCGAATGAATGCCCCGCCGGGGTGTCACAAAGTGTATCGGGCCAGTTCAGGCCTGATTCAGCAAGTTAATTTAGAATGGCCGCATTGTTCTTGTATCGTGAACTGAAGAGATGAAACGCTACCTGCAAATTGCCCTGATTGCTTTTGTGCTAGGCGCCCTGGCGCCGCAGCCTGCATTCGCGCAGACCTTGCAGGAAGCGGCGCGGATGGCGGCGCAGCAATACAATGCGAAAGTGTTGTCGGCACGCACCGTCACGCGTGGCAAGCAACGCATTCACGAGATCAAATTGCTGACCAAGGATGGCGTGGTCAAGACAGTTCGCATTCCCGACCGCCGACCGAGGAAGTAGCCACCCATGCGCATACTCCTCGTTGAAGACGATGTTCGACTGCAGGATTCGCTGGCGGATGAGCTGCGCCGATCCGGTTATGCCGTCGATGTCAGCGGCGATGGCATCGAGGGACTCTATTATGGCGAGGAGTTCCCGATAGACCTGGCCATCATTGACCTGGGCCTGCCCGGCATGTCCGGTCTTGAGCTGATTCGCAAGCTTCGGGAATCTGAAAGGCGCTTTCCAATCCTGATTCTGACTGCACGGTCGGAGTGGCAAGACAAAGTACGCGGCCTTGAAGCCGGCGCCGATGACTACCTGACCAAGCCTTTCCACCCCGAGGAACTGAAGGCGAGGGTCGCCGCCCTGATCCGTCGCAGCGCCGGCCATTCCAGCCCCGAAGTGAAGCTCGGGCCGATCCAGGTAGACCTTTCCGCGCAGCGTGTATTGCTCGACGACAAGGAAATCGAGCTGACGACCTACGAGTACAAGGTACTGGAATACCTGGTGCTCCACCCGGGAGAAGTCGTCACCAAGACCACCTTGTCAGAACATATCTACGAGGAGGATGCGGACCGGGACAGCAACGTCATCGAAGTATTTATCGGCCGCCTGCGCCGGAAAATTGACCCGCAAGGCGATCTCAGGCCGATCGAAACCCTGCGCGGGCGGGGCTATCGACTGAACCTGGCGCCCAACGGTCAAAACTGAATGAACAGGCCCGGACCCGCTGACCCGGCAGCCCGGGCACCCAAGGCCACGTCACTGAGGCGCCGTTTGCTACTGCTTTCAATCGTGGTGCTGGCCCTTTCACTGGGTATTGTCGGCGTGGCGCTCAATTCTGCTTTCCTGCGCAGTGCTGAAGCCGATATCGCGCAGCAAATGGAAACCTGGAGTTACCTGGTGCTGGGCGCTACCGAGGTCGGCCCGGGAGGCATGATCAGCGTGCAGGAGGAACTCGGCGACCCAAGGCTGAGTCAACCGGGTTCGGGAATATATGTCCACGTGCACGGCGAGAACGACCACTGGAGCTCACCCTCGGCGCTTGGCATCGACCTGCCGGAACTGGAGCAGGTAGCGCCGGGCAGGGACCAGTTCGTGGGCCCACAGGCCCCCGTGGACTATTACCGATTCCAATACGGTGTCGCCTGGGAGGTCGAAGACCTGACCGTGCAGCCGTTCACCGTTTCGGTACTCGTCGAGGGTGACATTGTCGCGCGCCAGGTTCGCTCATTCCGGCGTGGACTGTGGAAGTCGCTCGGCGCGGCAGGATTATTGCTGGCGCTGGCGCAGTTGATGTTTTTTGCGCTCAGCCTGCGTCCCCTGCAACGCGTCGCCCAGGATGTCGCCCAGATTGAATCCGGGCAACGTGACAGGCTGGACGGTCCTTATCCCCGCGAATTGGAACCGCTGACCCGCAACCTTGACCGCCTGTTGCAAACCGAGAAGGCCAACCAGGCGCGTTATCGCAGTGCCCTGGACTCATTGGCCCACAGCCTGAAAACCCCGCTGGCGGTGATCCGCGCGGGCCTTGCGCGCCGCTCCGGCAAGGAAACGGGCGCCATGCAGAATGCAGTGGATGACATGCAGCACCTGATCGCCAGCCGCCTTGAACGGGCGGCGGCATCCGCTCGCAGCACGATGTCCACACCGGTTGCGGTACTGCCGCAAGTTGAACGGATCGTGGCCTCTCTGAAAAAAGTCCATTCTCACGATTTGAAAACCATTGATGTCAGCATAGCCCCGGATTTGAAGTTTTATGGCGAAAAACGGGATTTACTGGAGATGGTGGGAAACCTGCTCGACAACGCCTGTAAGTACGGTAACGGCTTTGTGCGCATCAGCGCGGGCCTCGAAGAGGTGGGCCAGGACCCGTCAGCCAGCGAGCGCCCGGGGCTTTGGTTGAGCGTTGAAAATGATGGCCGGCCCATTGACCCGGATCGCTACCCGCTATTATTGCAACGCGGCGTGCGTGGTGATGAGCGCGTCGAAGGGCATGGTCTTGGCCTGACGATTGTGCTTGAATTGGTGAGCGCCTATGGTGGGGACATCACGATCGACCAGGGTGAACTCGGTGGAGCGCGGTTCAGGGTGACCATTCCGGCTGCGTAGTCTCTCCCAAGCTGCAGTGGCAAACCGGAAAATGAATGAACTTCTGCAAATCATGAAGCGCCTCAGGGACCCTGAGCACGGTTGTCCGTGGGACGTCGAGCAGGATTTTGCCAGCATCGCGCCCTATACCGTCGAAGAAGCCTACGAAGTCGCCGATGCCATCCAACGGAACGATCTGGTCAACTTGCGCGACGAGTTGGGTGACTTGCTGCTACAGGTGGTTTTTCATGCGCAGATGGCCGATGAGCAGGGTGAGTTCAACTTTTCAGACGTCGTGGCCGGCATCAGCGACAAGCTGGTGCGCCGGCACCCCGGCGTGTTCGGGGATGAAGAGGTCAGGAGCGCGCAGCAACAAAGCGATACCTGGGACCGGATCAAGTCAGAAGAACGCGCGGCCAGCGGTGAGTCGAGCATGCTCGATGGCGTGCCGCGCGGCATGGCCGAGCTGCAGCGCTCGGTCAAGCTGCAGAAACGGGCCGGCGAAGCGGGCTTCGAGTGGCCGTCGGCCGAGCCGGTGCTCGAGAAGATAGACGAAGAGCTTGAGGAGCTTCGTGATGCAATGGCGAACGGCGGGCAAGCAGAAATTACCGATGAGCTGGGCGATTTGTTATTCGTGATGGCCAACCTCGCGCGGCAGCTTGATGTCGATCCGGCCGCCGCCTTGCGCCACGCCAATCACAAGTTCGAAAAAAGATTCCGGGCCATGGAAGCCCTGGCGGGCGGGCCAGATACCCTGCGCGACCTGCCGCTGGATGACATGGAGCGCCTGTGGCAGAAGGTCAAGAAGGAGCACAAAGCATGATTGCCGAATGGCTTCGCCTGGTGGAACGCGACAGCTTTTTGTTGGGGCTGCTGGTTGGCGTGCTGGTCTCTGCAGCCCTGACTTACTGGATAATGCAGCGCCGCCAGCGCCAAGCCGAGCGGGTCACGCAGGAAGAACGGGACGGGCTGCGCTCTGAACTGGCCGTGCACGAACAGGAAGTGGCGGTATTGAAGACGCGCCTGGAGGAACAGCAGCGGTTTTTCCAGAACGAGAAAGAAGGCCTGGAGAAAGCCGAGAAGCGGCTCACGGAATCATTCGAGCGCCTGGCGGGCAAGGTATTCGACGAACGGTCCCAGCGATTTACCGAGCTAAGTGAAAAGCAGCTTGGCGGAATACTCAAACCGCTGACCAAGGATCTCGAACGGTTTCGCAACCGGGTCGATGAGACCCACCGCGAAGACATCAGGCAGCAGGCCGCTTTGCGCGAGCGACTGTTACACCTCGAAGGACTCAACGAGCGGCTGAACGAAGAAGCCCGCAACCTGACCCGCGCCCTGACATCCGACGTCAAGGCGCAAGGCAGCTGGGGTGAACAGCAACTCGAGAAACTGCTCGAGTTGAGTGGCCTGCGCAAAGGCGAGAACTATCACACGCAGTACTCCGTGACGGGTCAAGGCGGCGAAAGACTGCAGCCCGATCTCGTGCTGCTGCTGCCGGAAAACCGCACGATCGTCATGGACTCCAAGGTATCACTGACGGCCTGGACCCGCTTACAGGCGGCAGAAGACGAAGACCGGCGAGAGGTACACCTGGCTTCACATGTGCAGTCACTACGCGCCCACATCGACGGCCTTTCTGCCAAGAATTACAGCAGTGTCGAAGAACTGAACGCGCTGGATTTCGTGTTGATGTTTGTGCCCATCGAAGCGGCCCTGATCGCGGCATTGAGGGCCGACCCGACCTTGCCGGAGTACGCACTGAAAAAGCGCGTCGCCTTACTGTCTCCGGCCAATTTCCTGGCCACCGTTCGAACCGTGGCCTCGGTGTGGATGATTCACAAGCAAAACACCAATGCCCAGGACATCGCATCACGGGCGGGCCTGCTGTATGACAAGTTCGTTGGATTTACAGAAAATCTCCGCCAGTTGGGCAGCCGCCTGGACCAGGCGCGCAAGGCTTACGACGATGCCTTTTCACAACTGTCAACCGGCGCCGGCAACCTGGTCGGGCAAACCGAAAAGCTGCGTACGCTGGGCGCCAAGCACTCCAAGCAACTGGAAGCCGGGCTGGTCGAAAAAGCCACCGATGGTGGCGACGATGACGAGGGTTCCGGACTGCGGCTGGTCAAACCCGAGGACGAATAACCAGGCTTGCGTGCAGCGATGCGGGCAGTTGTTCAGACCACGGTCCTGGTAAACAGCTGGCTGATTTTCAGCCGCGACTGGTGGCCGAGGAACAGCATACTGGCGATCACCAGGGCGAGCGCCATGGACAATGCCGCCAGTCCAGTGCTGCTCGCTTCAGGGTTCGCTGCAAGCACCCCGGACATCGTCCATCCTGCAAACAGGCCAAAACTTACCCAGTAAGCCAGCATGATCATGGCCAGGCGGCGCCTGCGGGCAAACCTGGCGGTTTGGGACCGGACACGAGACATGACCCGGTCTTCAAAATCCGGGGTCAGGGACGGCCGCGCAGGAAACAAACCCCGCAGCCTCTGATCCACGCGCCCATCGATGTCCGTCAAACTGTTCCTGTCAGTCATGCTTAAATTCCCCAAGTGTTTCGGCCAATGCCGCCCTAGCCCTCTTGAGGTACACCTTGACGGTACCCTGCGGGCAGTCCAGTACCTCGGCAATTTCGCGCATTTTTAATTCCAGCCAGTAATACAGGTACACCATCATCCGCTGGGATTCGGGCAGGGCCAGCAATGCCTGGTGAACCCCGCTTTCAAGCTTTCGGCCATCGCTTCCTTTTGGGATTTCAAAGGGAACGCCGGGGAGGGAGGCATCGTCGATTGCAAGCCCTGCATGGCGGGTATTAACGCGCTTGAAATCAATCGCCGCGTTGACCGCCAGGCGGTATACCCAGGTCGAAAATTTGCAGTCACCCCGGAACTGGTCAAGGCGCCGGTACAGGCTGATAAAAACCTCCTGGGCCACGTCCTCCGCCTGCGCTGCCTGGGTCGGACCGAGTACCGACAGCGCAATATGGTGTACGCGCACCTTGTAACGTGCCAGCAGCGTCCGGAAATGTTGCTCGCTGCCGCGCTTTACGATGGCTTCAATCAGCGCCTCGTCGGACCACGCGTCCGGTCGCCCTGCATCAGGATCAAGCCGTGCCGGGGCCGCCTTGTTGAGCTGCAACAGGGCGTTGGCGTTCAGTGGCAGCGTTGCCGCGGTCATACTGCCAATTATCCTCAGTTCGGTTCTTTGCGGGTCAAGGCGTAAAACAACAACAGGCCAATGCCCGCCATGATCGGTATCGCACCAATCGTGCCTATGTCGCGAAAATCATTGTCAGCGCCGATATTGAAGGCGAACAGCATGCCGATGCCGGCGAAGCACATCAGCAGGCCAAGGGCCAGCGTCAGCATTCGAAACCACTGCCGGCGGCGCTCGTGCGCCTCGGCGCTGCTGACCAGCGATCCGTCCTCATCCAGCATGACGGTGTCCCAGTCAGGCAGCGGTATTCCTTTTTCGATTGCAGCCAGGCGTTCTTTTTGCAACAACTCCTGACGCGCCAGCTTGGACTTCTGGCGCTGGCTTTCGGCCAGTATCCCGATCAGGATAAAAATGAAGATGAACGAAACGCCGAATATGGCCCAACCCATTCCAGGATCAATCATGTGCGTATACCTCTGGTCCGCATTGTAATCTGGTGACTTGGACGGGACATTCGAATATGCGGTTACAGTTGATTCGCTGGCTGCCTCAAGCAGGCTAGGTTGACTCGTTAAGCTCGCCGGGCCACTGACCCTGCGAAATTCGTTCGCGGCCGGACAAGTCCTTTCGCGTCTCGATGTGCACGAAGCCGTGCCCGGCCAGTATCTCCCGAACCGCCTCGCCCTGCGAAGCCCCGTGCTCCAGGATCAGGCAGCCGTTTGGCTCCAGGCGCCCAGGCGCCTGGCTGCAAATCTCACTGATCGACTTCATTGGGTCCTTGCCTGGCGTCAGGGCCAGGCCGGGTTCAAAACGGCAGTCGCCGGTATCCAGGTGGGGGTCGTCTGCAGCCACGTAGGGCGGATTCGAAACGATCAATGAAAACCTGCCGTTCAGCGGTGCACACCAGGACCCGCAGTGAATGCTGACATTCATTAAGCTGTGCCGCTTTGCATTGCAAGATGCCAGCTCGGTCGCCGCAGGACTGATGTCCGTCGCATGGATCTCGCATTCGGGACGCTCCCGGGCCAGGGCCAGGGCCACGGCCCCGCTTCCGGTTCCCAGGTCAGCCAATCGCCAGCAAGCGTCAACGGGTACTTTTTGCAGGGCCGCCTCGACCAGTGATTCGGTTTCATGCCTTGGGATCAGAACATCCGGCGTGATGTGCAGTTCCAATGACCAGAACTCACGCGACCCGGTGATGTAGGCAATCGGTTCACCGTTGCTGCGTCGCTCGACATACTTGTGAAATCGTTCGGCGCGCTCCGGCGGCAATACCATGTCGGGGTGGGCGTAGAGAAACGAGCGCGGCGACTCCAGCGCATGTGCGAGCAGAATTTCTGCTTCCAGCGCCCCGGCAGTGTTGTGCGCAAGGGCTTGCCGGGCCAGGTCAAGGTGCCGGCGAAGAATCATACCTGGTCATTGGTGTTCGGTTGTTGGCGCAGAGGAATCCCGCTGAACTGCGCCGGGGTGGGGGTGCTTCGTGCGTGGCTCGTGCTGCCCGAAAATACGCTTCCAGAACCGTTGGCGCGCTTTCTTCATGTCATCGAGGATCATGTACAGCGATGGAATCAGGAGCAGCGTGATCACTGTTGCGAAAACAATACCAAATGCCAGCGAAGCGGCCATTGGTATGACGGCCTGGGCCTGCAGGCTGGTCTCGAATATGGTGATCGGCGCCAGGCCCAGGAAGGTGGTCATCGAAGTCAGAATAATGGGCCTGAAACGGGTCCGGGCGCCGTCGCGCACCGCCTGGATCAATGGCAGGCCCGAGGCGCGTTCCTTGTTGACGAAGTCCACCAGGATCAGGCTGTCGTTGACCACCACGCCCGACAGCGCAATGATCCCAAAGAAACTCGTCATACTGACCGGTTCACCTATGATCAGGTGGCCAATCAGCGCGCCAATCGCGCCAAATGGAATCACCGACATGATGATCAATGGTTGTGAATAGGATCGCAGCGGCACCGCCATCAGCGCGTAAATCAGGAACAGTGCCAGTGCCGCACCCTTTGCCAGGTCAACCAGCACCTCGGACGCCAGCTGGCTGGCGCCGCTGAGCCGGTGACGCACACCCGGGAACTGGGCCAGTATTTCAGGCAATTCTTTTTTCAGGATATCGCCGAGGATTTTTTGCGGTTCGTACCGGTCGGTATCGACTTCTGCTGAAACGCGCACCGACCGTTCCCGGTCGAAGCGGCGCAGGAACGGCGGCGCCTGCGTGATTTCAACCTCGGCCACCGTGTAGAACGGCACGCGGCCACCGCTGGGTGTCCTGATGCGCATGTTGTCGAGATAGCCTACTGAATCACGCTCGTCCTCCGGGAAGCGCACCATGACCTTGACTTCGTCCTGGCCGCGCTGCACCCGCTGAACCTCGGTGCCGTAAAATCCTGCCCGGACCTGGCTGGCCAGGTCCTGCAGGGTGAGTCCCAGCGCTTCGGCTTCCGGCTTGATGTTCAGCCTGATTTCATCCCGCCCACGCTCGAATGAATTGCGGACGTCATAAACGCCTTCGTATTGCTTGATTCGTTCTTCCAGCTCGTTGGCCGCCCTCGCCACCATGTCCAGGTTTGCGCCGATCAGCCTGATCGAAATCGCCGGACCACCACCGAAACCGCCGCCGACGTTTTCAAATGCAAGCTGCTTCATGCCCGGGATCTCGCCTACACGCTCGAACCAGCGCCGCTTGACCTCGTTGTAATCTATGACCGCCTGGTCTTCCTTGACCAGCTCGACAAAGATCTGGCCGGAGGTGGAAAACCGCGCGAACGCAAGCATGCTGGCAACGACCTTGCCATATTCGGCGCCGTGTTCCTGGCTGACTTCGCGGTCAATATCGAGCAATGCCTGCTGTACCCGGTCTATCGCCTCATTGGTCCGCTGCGCCGGGGTACCTTCATTCATGTCCAGGTCGACCTGCAGGAAGTCCGCCCCGACATCGGGGAAGGGCACGTACCTGAGAATGCCACCGGCCAGCAGTCCGATTGAAAGGATCAACATGGAAACGAACACCGACAGCGTCAGAAAGCGCCGCTTAAGGCATTTTTCCAGGAACGGGGCATAAACATTGTCCACGAACTTGTGCATGCCCTCGCTGAAAAATCTCTGGAACCGGATGAACCGGTTGGTCGTGTCTTCGCCGTAATGCTTGACCTTCATGTGCGCCAGGTGGGCGGGCAAAATCAGCTTCGACTCGACGATCGAGAACACCAGGCAAAGCATGACGACCACGCCGATGGCGCTGAAAAAGGCGCCGAATATCCCGCCTATCATCAATATCGGCAAAAAAGCGGCAATCGTGGTCAGAACGCCGAAGGTCGCCGGCACGGCGACGCGATAAACGCCTTCCAGGATGTTGTCCACCGAGTGTCCCTTGGCGCGCATGTTGGTGTAGGCGCTTTCGCCGACCACGATGGCGTCGTCAACGACGATACCCAGCACGAGGATGAATCCAAACAGGCTGATCAGGTTGACGGTTACATCAAACGTCGGCATCAGGAAGAAGGTGCCGAGGAACGCTACCGGCAGTCCCACCATCACCCAGAATGCGAGCTTGAGACGCAGGAACAGCGCCAGGCACAGGAACACCAGCGCAGCGCCCATGGCCAGGTTCTTGATCATCATGTTGAGCCGGCCCTTGAGGTAATAGGTGATATCCACCCATGCCTGTATGCCCATTTCAGCCGGTAGCGAAGCTTTTTTGCGGTCAATGTACTGGTGGACGGTCTCTGAAATGTTCAGTTCGCTCTGGTTCCCCACTGACATCACCTGGATGGTAATGGCGGGTCGGCCATTGAACAGTGAAAAGCGGTCGGTTTCTTCGAACCCGTCCCGGATTTCGGCGATGTCCTGCAGCAGCAGGCGGCTGCCATCGGGATTGGTGCGGACAACGATTCTCTCAAAATCACGCCCGACATAAGCCTGGCCCTTGGTGCGAACCTGGATATCGCCGGCCTCGGACCGGATTGCGCCGGCCGGCAGGTCAAGCGAGCCACGGCGGATGGCAGCAGCCACTTCCGCCAGTGTCAGGTCGTATCGCTGCAGTGTGAACTCGCTGACCTCGATACTGATTTCGTAATTCCGTGAGCCGAGAATGTTGGCCCTGCTGACACCCGGAAGCGTGACAATTTCGTTGCGCACCTGCTTGGCGAATTCCTTCAGCGTGCGCTCGGCCACGTCACCGAAAACCGAAACCATCATGACCTGCTGTTCGAAGTTTTGGCGCGCGATCACCGGCTTCTCGGTGTTGTCGGGGAAGGTGGAAATGGCATCCACCCGCGTTTTGACCTCGTCCATGACCTCGAGAACATCGT
>JABDJL010000060.1 GCA_013002505.1 Lysobacterales bacterium
TCACTGATCATCGTCCACCTGGAGCAATACGTTGCAGGAAGATCGCTGATGCCGGTCGATGCAGCCGACCATGCGCGTGCAACAGAGCGGATTGGCGTGGCGACGGCTGCCATGGAGAAGGTGGCACAAATGATCTATGAAACCGGCCACCGGCCGCAGGCATTGCAACATGCGCCGTGGCTGGAGCGCGTTGAGCAGCAACTGGCTGGTGCCATATCCCTGATGGAGGGCTGGGCCCGGGCCTGGCACGAGGCCGGCAGTCCCTGGATGTTTGGCAACGACATTTCCCAGGCAGATGTTTCGATTGCCGTTGCCTGGCGATTCATTCAGCACATTGACCGGGCCAGGCGGGACGAGGAAGATTTTCCCGCCCTGGCTGCCTTCTCAGCGCAGGCCGAAGCATTGCCCGAGTTCCTGGCCTGCCCGCTGTCAGGGTAAGCAAGAACTGGCAGGACGCCGTAAATAAACCTCTGTGGGAGCGATCTGAGGCTGCAGGCCGATGGTCAATGCTCGCCAAGAAAATATCCGCAAATTACACGAATTACGCAAATTAGGAGCATTGAAGTCGGTCAATTGAAAATCTGTGGGCGCGATCTGAGGCTTGAACGCGCTGCGCGCTCTAATCAGGGTCGCTTCGCGACTTCATCACTTGCGGGGATACTGCCCCGCAGCACGGTCGCGATATCTTGCGACATGAAAGTGGCGCATCGATGCGCCAACTTTCTCATGGCCTACCGCAGCGGCGGCTGCTGGATCAGCGTGGCGTAGGTCTGAAACGTCTGGCCGTCGCGCATGACTTCCAGTTCCACCTGTGAGCCCGGTTCGCGACGATCGATTTCCAGCAGGAAGGTGCGTGCATCCTCGATTGGCGCGCCGTCCAGCGTCAGCAGGATGTCGCCTTCCTGGATGCCGGCGAAATAGGCAGGGCCGCTGGGTGCGACCTGGCTGACATGGATACCCTTGCGGGTCGTATCGCCCTGCATATTGATCGGCAAATCATTGAATACAGCCCCCAGCCACGCGCGCTGAACTTCGCCGTACTCGATGATCTGGTTCATCACATTGCTGGCCAGGCCGATGGGAATCGCGAAACCGATGTTTTGGCCTCCAACAACCCCGGCCAGTTGCCGTGTATTAATGCCGATCACCTCGCCGGAAGCGTTGATCAGGGCGCCACCGCTGTTTCCGGCATTGATCGCCGCATCGGTCTGAATGAAATCCTCGTACTGGACGGAACGTACATCGTTTCGCCCCGTGGCGCTGACGATGCCCATGGTCACGGTATGACTCAGGCCCAGCGCGTTACCAATTGCCAGCACGATGTCACCCACTCTTAGCTGCGGATCCTGCGCCAACGGGGCTATCGGTAAACCATCCATGTTGATCTTGAGCACGGCCAGGTCTGTCAATGGGTCTGAGCCGACGACCTCTGCGGTGGCCACCCGGCCATCCCACAATGCAACCCTGATATCCCTGACCTGGGTGACCACGTGGTTGTTGGTCAGTATGTAGCCGTCTTCGCTGACGACCACCCCGGAACCCATGTCCTGGCGCGCGCGTGCAATGTACTGCCGCCGCAACAGGCGCTGCAATTGCGGGCTGATTTCCTGCACTTCGACCCGCTGCGTGTAAATGCTGACCACGGAGGGCGCCGCGCGATCGACGGCGTCAGCAAAAGATGCCCGGATGTTTGAAATTGAACCCGTGTCCGCGTCCGAGCCGTTGAGCCGTGATTGGAGTGATGGCCACAGGTACAGGAGCACGAACGCCAGGGCCAGCCCGGCGACAATTGAACGGAACAGGAATCCCGCGATGGCGCTATATCGTTTCATTGGTCCTCGCACAACTTCTCCCCAGTCCTGCATTGTGAACGGCAGGCGCCGGCAAGGTTCCGCAATTCCTGGCCTCGTGTTTATCCACACAGCCCTGGTGCGGTTGTTAAGCGTGTTCGGGCGCATTGTATATGTATCAGGCGCGGCGGTCGTCTGAACGGGTACCTTCACCGCGCGGGCAAAAGCTCAAAGCGTTTGTCTAGCGTGAGTCACTTCGGATAAAATATCGGATTGATTTGAATCAAATTTGCCTGCAGACCCATGTGTCAGGCTTCGCGTGTCGATGAATCGGGGATAAACCTTGTTTCAGGGCCCGTTCGGGCCCACATTCGAGGTGACGGCAAATCTAGCGTGCGCACGAATTTGCTTCGTGTTTTTATCAAGGAAATCAAGCGGTTTCCTTCCTGGGCTGGCCCGTTGGGCCAAACAGTCAACTGGAGTATTACATGTCATCTGATGGCGTGAACAAAGACCGGCGCCGGTTTCTGATCGCCACGACCTCGGTGGTCGGCGGTGTAGGCGCGGGGCTGGCCACGGTGCCCTTCATCAAATCCTTTCAGCCCAGCGCCAAGGCGCAAGCTGTCGGAGCGCCTGTAGAGGTCAATATCGGCAAGCTGGAACAGGGCCAACTACTCAAGGTGCAGTGGAGAGGACAGACCATTGGTATCCTCCGGCGCAGTCCTGAAACGCTTGAAAACCTGGACAGCGTGACCGCCGAGTTGCGTGATCCGGATTCGGATGAGTCCGATCAACCCGAATACACGAGTAATACTTATCGCGCCCTGGAGCCGGAGTTTCTGGTCGTGAACATGCACTGCACCCACCTTGGGTGCGTGCCGCAAATGATTCCGCAGGTCGGGCCTCAGCCCTTCGATGAGAATTGGAAAGGCGGCTTTTACTGCCCCTGTCACAAGTCGAAGTTTGATTCCGCCGGCCGGGTATACAAGGCCGTACCGGCACCCACGAACCTGAAAATTCCACCGTATAGTTTTCTTGATGACCGGACATTGATTATCGGTGTCAATCCGGAAGGGGCAGCCTGATGGGTAAACCGGCGAGCGGGCTGGCGCGGCAGGCCAGCGCATTGATGACCTGGGTGGACAAGCGTCTGCCGGTCACCGAATTCTGGAATGCGCACCTGGCGAAATACTACGCGCCCAAGAACTTCAACTTCTGGTACTACATGGGTTCACTGGCCTTGTTGGTGCTGGTGATCCAGATTGCGACCGGAATTTTCCTGACCATGCATTACAAGCCGTCCGCGAACGAGGCGTTTGCATCGGTCGAGTACATCATGAGAGACGTGGAATGGGGTTGGCTGATTCGCTACATGCATTCCAGCGGCGCCTCGTTCTTTTTCATCGTGGTCTACCTGCACATGTTTCGTGCCCTGCTTTACGGATCGCACCGTAAACCCCGCGAGTTGCTGTGGGTTTTCGGAATGTTCATCTACCTGGTGCTGATGGCCGAGGCGTTTTTAGGCTACGTGTTGCCGTGGGGTCAGATGTCATACTGGGGCGCGCAGGTGATCATTAACCTGTTCGGCGCGATACCCACCATCGGTGAACCGCTGACCGAGTGGATTCGTGGCGATTACTTTATTTCCGATGCCACGCTTAACCGCTTCTTCGCACTGCACGTCATTGCCGTGCCGCTTGCTTTGCTCGGACTGGTCGCGCTGCATCTGACCTCGCTGCACGAGGTTGGCTCCAACAATCCCGATGGCGTCGAAATCAAAGAGCACAAGGACGAGGACGGTATCCCTGTTGACGGTATTCCTTTTCATCCCTATTACACGGTCAAGGATATCTTCGGCGCGGCAATGTTCCTGATCATATTCGCGTTTGTCATATTCTTCTGGCCCGAGGCTGGCGGATTGTTCCTCGAGCATGACAATTTCATACCGGCTGACCCGCTGGTCACGCCCGAACACATCAAGCCGGTCTGGTACTTCACGCCCTTCTACGCCATTTTGAAGGCCGTTCCAGACAAGCTGATGGGCGTGTTACTGATGGGAATGTCGGTCATGGTGCTGTTCTTCGTGCCATGGCTTGACCGCTCGCCGGCGAAGTCCATCCGCTACAAGGGCGCCTGGTACCGTATTCTGTTGTTCACGTTTGCTATCGCGTTTATTCGCCTTGGTATGCTCGGCATGGCAGAAGGTACGCCGGCACAAACCTGGGAAATGCGGCTGTGGACCTTCGTTTATTTCGCGTTTTTCATTCTGCTGTTTTTCTTCAGTAAGGGCGGAAAGACCAAGCCCGTTCCGGACAGGGTGAAGCACTGATGAATACCATCAATCCGTTGAAGTCATTGTTGCTGGCAACCGTGTTGCTGTCTTCGCCCATGGCGCAGGCGGCGGGTGACGCGGCCGAACTGGAACCGGCCGGAATCAACATTACCGACCTCGGTGCGCTGCAGCGTGGCGCGAAGCTGTTTGTTAATTACTGCTTCGGCTGCCACAGCGCAGATTACATGCGTTACAACCGCTTATCCGAGGACCTCGCGCTGACCGAGGACATGGTCATCGAAAACCTGGTGTTTTCAGACGCCAAGATCGGTGAAACGATGTCCATAGCGATGGACCCGGACCAGGGCGAAGCCTGGTTTGGTAAAGCGCCGCCGGACCTGTCCCTGGTCGGGCGTTCTCGCGGCGCAGACTGGCTTTACGGCTATATGCGGTCGTTTTACCAGGACGATTCGGGTGCCTGGAACAATACGGTATTGGCCAACGCGTCGATGCCGCATGTCTGGTGGCAACTGCAGGGAATACAAAAGGCGATTTTCAAAGATGACGGGCACGGAAACCAGGTGTTCGACCAATTTGAGCTGGTCTCGCCGGGCAGCCTGTCGCCACAAGAATACGACAACACCGTTCGTGACCTGGTCACTTTTCTCGATTACATGGGAGAGCCGGCCAAGCTCAAAAGAAAAAGCATCGGTATCTGGGTGATACTGTTTCTTTCCGTGTTCGCCTTCCTGGCATACCTGCTGAAAGCCGAATACTGGCGCGACGTACACTGAGCGCCACCAACCAGGAGATTCCGAGTGTCTGTGCAAGCTAAAGGCCGTTCCACCATGGCGCTGTATACGGCGTCCGAGAACATCGAATGCCACCGCGTAAGATTCGTGCTGGCTGAAAAAGGGATCAACGTCGAAATTATCGAGGTTGACAATGATCCGTCCGCGGCTGCCGATCTCGCCGAGTTGAATCCATACAATGAGACTCCGACGCTGGTTGACCGGGATCTTTTGTTGCACGATGCCGGGGTCATCAACGATTATCTCGATGAGCGATACCCGCATCCGCCGCTGATGCCGGTCGACCCGGTCTCTCGTGCACGCTTGAGGCTCATCCATTACCGTGTACTTCGTGACTGGTACCCATTGGCGCGTGAAATCGAGGCGGCCACGACGGTCAAGAAAGGCGACAAACCGCGCAAACAGCTCAAGGAAAGCATCATCGCGGCCAATGACCTGTTCAAAATGGGCGATTACATACTGGGTGACGAACTCAGCCTTATTGATTGCACGCTCGGTCCATTGTTCTGGCGGTTGCCTGCTTATGGCATTACGCTTGGCAAACCCGGTGCATCGGTGCAGGCGTATATCCAGAGGCTGATTTCGCGCAAATCATTTAAAGCGAGCCTGACCACCGCCGAGCGGGAGCTGATCCTTAACCTGGATTAAGCCCAGGCGATTCGCCTTTTGAGATGAATTCGAACAAGCCATACCTTTTAAGGGCCCTGAACGAATGGATACTCGATAACGGGTTGACGCCGCACCTGATCGTCGATGTTACCCACCAGGATGTTCAGGCCCCGGCGGAAGCGGTGCGTGACGGCAAACTGGTACTGAATATTTCACCCCAGGCAACGCGGCAGCTCGAAATGGGTAATGAGGCGGTCAGCTTTGAAACCCGTTTCGGTGGCAAGCCACATCCGATTTTCCTGCCGATGGATGCTGTGATGGCCATTTACGCCCGGGAAAACGGGCAGGGCATGATGTTTGCGCGGGAAAACGACGATTCCCCGGACAAGCCAATAGAAGAAAAACCCAAGGGACCCAACCTGAAAATCATCAAGTAATGATGCGCGGCCGGTCGTATTTCCTCATGTTTGAGGGCGCCTGCGGCGATTCCTGAGCAGTACCAAAACAGCCCCGGTGCCGCCTTCGGACGGTTTGCAGGAGGCGAACGCGATCACGGAAGGGTGGCGGCTCAACAGCCTGCGAGCCAGAATTTTCAGTTTTGGGCCGTTGCGGCTGCGCAAGCCTTTTCCATGCACAATCCGGACACAGCCCAGGCCCCTGTCCAGCGCATGATCGATAAACGTCATGATGGCAGCCGAGGCGGTCGATTCGTTCATATGGTGAAGGTCAATACTGTCTTCAATGCTGTAGCGACCGCGCCTCAGCCGGGTCAGGTAGCGGCGCTGGTATCCGCTACGAAGAAACAGCAGTTCCTCACCGGTTTCGAACTCAGCAGGGTCAGACGGTGATTCGAGGAGCTCGGTCAGCACGGCCTGCTCATCGAGCTGTCGTTGCCTGGCCGCGGGCGCCGGACGCGGTGGCCTTGAATCGCTGCGCGGAACGCTGTTGAGCGGCTGTACGTCTTCGAACTCGAGACGGAACAGGTCCATGTCATCATCTGCCTTGTTGGCGCCTGATTTGTCGCTGTCGCCCAAAATCGTCTCCACTGCGTTCACGGGGGCCAGTGAAGTCCGTACAATACCACCTCTTTAAGGGCTCGTGACCCCGCCAAAAAAGAGTCATCAGAAAAATATGCATTTCTTGATCAGCAACGACGATGGGATTTCAGCCGAGGGCATCCAGGTTCTCTCACAGGCTGTCCGCAAGCTGGGAAAGGTGACCATCGTGGCGCCCGACCAGAACCGCAGCGGGGCCAGTAATTCGCTGACCCTGGAATCGCCAGTGAGACTCAAAGAAATCGAAGAAGGCGTGTACAGGCTGTCCGGCACGCCGACCGATTGCGTGCATATTGCCCTGACCGGCTTACTCGACGAGGACCCGGACATGGTGGTGTCAGGCATCAATGCCGGCGCCAATCTCGGAGACGACGTCATCTATTCGGGTACTGTCGCGGCGGCGATGGAAGGGCGGTTTCTCGGCCTTCCGGCCATCGCTGTGTCGCTCGTGACGGAAGACCGGACGAACAACTATTCCACGGCTGGCGAGGCTGTTTCCCGGATTATCCTGCAGTTGCTCAAAGACCCGCTGCCGGCTGACACGATTCTGAACGTCAATGTGCCCGACCTGCCGTGGCCTGAGATTCGCGGATTTGAAGTGACGCGACTCGGGCATCGCCACCGTGCCGAGCCGACCATCCGCATGAAGGATCCGCGGGGGCGCGACATGTACTGGATCGGCCCTGCGGGCGCCGAACAGGATGCCGGGCCCGGTACCGATTTTGATGCCGTCAGGCGGGGGTATATTTCGGTTACGCCGCTGCATGTTGACCTGACCCGTTACCAGGCCCTGGACCAGGTGGCCGGCTGGATTTCGGCCATTTCCACCGATGCTGAAAACCAGCAGGAGGACCGAGGGTGATTCACAAGCGCAGGCTGGCTGGAGAAACACTCGGAATTGGCATGACATCCCGAGGTACGCGTGATCGCCTGGTGCAGCGCTTGCGCGACCACGGAATTCGGGACGAACGGGTCCTGGGGGCGATCATGCAGGTGCCGCGCCACCAATTCGTGGACGAAGCGCTTTCGAGCCGCGCCTACGAAGATACTGCCCTGCCCATTGGCCAGAGCCAGACCATTTCGCAACCCTGGATCGTGGCCAGGATGACGGAAGCGCTGCTCGATGGCCAGGCGTTGGACAAGGTACTCGAAGTCGGTACCGGCTCGGGCTACCAGGCTGCAATACTGTCCCACCTCGTGAAAGAGGTGTACACGGTCGAGCGCATCAAGGAATTGCTGAAAATAGCGCGACGTCGCTTTCACACACTGCGCCTGCACAATGTCCACTGCAAATATGCCGATGGAAACCTGGGCTGGCCATCCCAGGCTCCGTTCGACGGCATCATCGTGACCGCTGCCAGCCGGTCCATTCCGGCAGCGCTCGTGGAACAGTTGCGCGAGGGCGGATTGCTGGTCATGCCGCTGGAACGAGGCGGCGAGCAGCGCCTGATTGCGATTCGCAAGACAGCAGAAGAACCCGAGGTGACAGACCTCGGGGGCGTCATTTTTGTGCCCATGCTCAGCGGGCTCGAGTAGGCAGGGGCGTCGTCGTGTTTCGCTCACTGTATGACCGGGTGCTGGCGTGGTCGAAACACCGCCATGCGCCGTATTACCTGTGCGCGCTGAGTGCGGCCGAATCCAGCGTTTTTCCGGTGCCCCCCGACGTGATGTTGGCGCCCATGTCCCTGGCACAGCCAGCCAAAGCGTGGTTTTTTGCCACGATATGCACCATCAGTTCGGTGCTGGGTGGACTGCTGGGATACCTGATTGGTGCGCTGGCATTTGAGTTGATCGAGCCCTGGCTGATGACCTCCGCCTACGCCGGAGCGTTCGAGAAGGCCGTCAGCGCATTCGACACGCACGGTTTCTGGTACATCCTGCTGGCCGGGTTTACGCCTATTCCCTACAAGGTATTCACGGTCAGTGCCGGGGTCGTTGGCATGCCGCCGTTACCTTTTATCGGCGGATCACTGGCAGGCCGGGGCGGTCGGTTTTTCCTGGTCGCCGGATTGATCCGAATCGGGGGTGAGCCCTTTGCGCAGAAATTGCGCCAGTGGATAGACCTGATCGGCTACTCGGTCCTGGCCGCTGCGGTCATCGCTTACGTGGTGTATCGGTTCATGGTCGGGCCGTCATGAAGCTGCTGGTCGCCATGTACCTGGCGCTGGCGCTGCTGGCGTGTTCCTCGGCGCCACCGGCGCCCGTCGAAGAACGATCAACAGCAGCGCCGCGTACGCTCGAGTTGGAGCCGGACGGCCGATACCGGGTTCAGCGTGGTGACAGCCTGTGGATGATCGCTTTTCATTTTGGGCTGGACCATCGCGAACTGGCGCGATGGAATGGCATACCCGCACCGTTCGTGATTCATCCGGGACAGTTGCTGGCCGTTAAGCAACCGCCAGCACGGACCGTGGTGCAGGCGGCGCCTTCCCGCCCGGTGGCAAGGACAGTGCCCCAGCCGGCCAAGAGTGCCCCCGAGAGCCCACAGCCCACTGAACCGTCACAGCCCGCGCCTCAACAGGCCGCGGAAAAGGCTGTCGCCACGAGTTCCGGGTCCGTGGGTGGCAACGCCCAGCCGGTGTGGCAATGGCCGGTCAAGGGACGCTTACTGCGTGGATTCCTGGCCAATAATCCAGCCCGTGGCGGCTACGACATCGCGGGGACCGAAGGCCAGGAAATTGTCGCCGCCGCGGCCGGCAATGTTGTCTACAGTGGCAGCGGCCTCATTGGCTATGGCGAATTGATAATCATCAAGCATAATGACCGCCTGCTCAGCGCGTATGCGCACAACAGGCGACGCCTGGTATCTGAAGGGGAACAAGTCAGCGCTGGCCAGGTCATTGCCGAGATGGGAAGGAACGACCGCAAAGAGGTCATGCTGCACTTTGAAATTCGCGTTGACGGCCGTCCTGTAGACCCTGCCCGTTACCTGCCCAAGCCCTGAGATTTTGTTGAACTGCGCCGTGCTGGAGCGCCTTTTTCGGCAGCGACTGCCTCGCTGTGCTATGACAAGCGGTACTGACTGTGTTAAATTTTTCGGTCCGCCCTGCTGCATTTTGCCGATACTCTGTGGTCCGGGGGCGGTTAAAACGCAGGACGGTCCGGCCGCAGATTGCCCTCAAAGGCACGGGGAGGGGACATGGGTCTGAAGCGTCGAAACGGCAAGGATACGGCCATGATCGACGACAGTCATGCAAGCACAGGCTTGCGTGTGCCTCGTGAGCGCAAATCCAGATCCGGCCAGCGTCCTCCCCATCGTGGCGACGTCACCAGAATTTATCTTTCGGAAATTGGCCGTTCTGAACTGTTAACCGCGGACGAAGAAAAGTCGCTTGCGCGGGCGATCAAGGCCGGTTGCATGATCAGTCGCCAGCGGATGATCGAATCCAATCTGCGCCTCGTGGTCAATGTCGCGCGTGCTTACATCAACCGCGGCCTGCCTTTGCTTGACCTCATCGAAGAGGGAAATATCGGGCTGATTCGCGCGGTTGAAAAATTCGATGCGGAGCGGGGCTGTCGTTTTTCAACTTATGCCACGTGGTGGATACGCCAGTCGGTTGAACGCGCCATTATGAACCAGTGCCGTACAGTCCGGCTTCCGATCCACATCATTCGCGAGTTGACCAATTACCTTCGAACTTCGCGCGAAATGGAGCAACAACTGGGGCGCAGGCCCAGTGTTGAGGAAGTTGCAATTGCCCTCGAAAAACCGATCGAGGCGGTGTGCGAAATTTTCTCTTTCAATGAAAATGCGACTTCTGCGGGCGAAAGCGCGCCATCAGAAGAAGGCCGTAAACCGCTGCTCGATTCACTGGTTGATGTCCAGGCTCGCGATCCAGAGTCTGAATATGCCGATCATGCCGCCGAGTCGCTGCTCGATCACTGGCTCGAGTTGCTGCCGGTACAGCAACGTACTGTGGTGGAGCACCGCTTCGGTTTGCATGGCAAGGGCCGGCGCACGCTTGAAGAAGTAGGCCAACTACTGGGCGTGACCCGCGAAAGGGTGCGGCAGGTCCAGTTGGCGGCGCTGGTGCGGCTGAGGGAAATCTCGAAAGCCGAAGGTGTCTCCGAGATGCCGTTCCTCGACTGACTCAGGCCGTCCTGACCGGCATCAGAGCAGCCACCACTTTTCGTCCCTCGTTCACCAGCACGTTGAATGTGCGGCAGGCCGCCTCCGTGTTCATCACTTCGATTCCCACGTTTTGGCGGTAAAAGCGGAACACGCTGCTTTGCGGCAGAAAGTGTTGCTTTGCCCCGGTTCCAATCAACACGACATCGGGCTGCAGTTCAAAAATCGTATCGAGGTGACCCTCATCCAGTTCTTCATGGGATTGTGGCGGCCAGTCACGTCGAAGTTCAGATGCTGATACCAGGAAAGAAGTGGTCAGGTATTCGTCTCCAATACGAATGCCTTCCTCGCTGATGGAACGAATAAAATGGTGATTTCCAGGCGCGTCGAAGCTCAGGTCCATCTTGCCTGGCTCCTAGCGCGCAGGAAGCGAAATGACCGGCTTTTTCTGGTTACGCCTGAAAAAGCAGCTGACCTGCCCGATCTGGTGCACGATCTGGGCATCGCAGCGGTGCGCGATATCCTCGGATTGCGCTTTGCGGATTTTTCGCTCGCTGCGCAGTTTGACCTTGATCAATTCGTGGTGATCGAGTGCAGTGTCAATTTCGTTCCAGACATTGTCAGTCAGCCCCTTGTCGCCCACCATGACGACCGGGTTGATATGATGGGTCAGGCCGCGCAGGTAGCGTCGCTGGGCATTACTGAGTTTCATCCTGTTCCTGGTTTGCATCGCCGAATGGCCGGGCATTCTAACATGGGTATTTCGCGGAACCGAGAGGCATGGCTCGCAGCAAAAGCAGTAAAAAGTGGTTAACGGAACATTTCGATGACCCTTACGTCAAACAGGCCCATGCACAGGGTTTACGGGCACGCGCCGCGTTTAAACTCCTGGAGCTGCACGACAAGTACCAACTGATCCGTCCGGGCATGCTGGTCGTTGACCTGGGCGCCGCACCGGGCAGCTGGTCGCAGGTGGCAAAAGACAAGGCGGGAAAGTCGGGTCGCGTGATCGCCCTGGATATACTCGACATGGAGCCACTGGAAGGTGTGGAGTTCATCGAAGGTGATTTCACCGAAGATGGGCCACTGCAGGCGCTGGAAGCATTATTGGCCGGTTCAAAGGTTGATCTTGTGTTGTCGGACATGGCACCCAATATCAGTGGAATGAGTGCAGTCGACCAGCCGCGGGCCATGTACCTGGCGGAGCTGGCGCTGTCATTTGCTGAACAATGGCTCAAGCCGGGCGGAATATTTCTGACCAAGGCCTTTCAGGGCGAGGGTTTTGACGGATTTGTCCTGCAATGCCGGTCTGCATTCAGTAAGGTGCTTATTCGCAAGCCTGGCGCGTCCCGGCCGCGAAGCAGAGAGGTTTATGTGCTGGGAACCGGCCGTAAGCTGCAGTAACATCAGTCTAATACAACAGGAACACGGTAATCCATGGCAGGTAACAAAGACGAAAAGCCGATGAATGACCTGGTGAAGAACCTTCTCACCTGGGCCATTATCGCGGTGGTTCTTATCTCAATTTTCAATCATTACGCGACTGTCGGGAACGTGCCCGAGAGCCTGACGTATTCTGAATTCCTGGGAAATGTCCGCAATGGCACCGTCGCGACCGTCCAGATCGAGAGCAGCGAAAGCGGCAACAAGATCACCGGCCGCAATATCAGCGGTGGGGATTTTGGCACCTTTGGCCCGCCGGACCCGAAGCTGGTGGACGAGCTGGTCGAAAACAATGTTGAGATAACGGCCGAGCCTCCTGCTGAGCGCTCCGTCATCGTTGACCTGATTCTGAACATCACGCCGGTGTTGTTGTTGATCGGCCTGTGGGTGTACTTCATGCGCCAGATGCAGGGTGGGGGGGGTGGCCGCGGCGCCATGTCGTTCGGCAAATCCCGCGCCAAGCTGCAGGGCGAGGACCAGGTCAACGTGACCTTTGCCGACGTCGCCGGTGTCGAAGAAGCCAAGGAAGAGGTGGCCGAGCTGGTCGAATTCCTGCGCAATCCGGGTAAGTTCCAGAAGCTGGGCGGTCACATTCCGCGCGGCGTTTTGATGGTCGGATCACCCGGTACTGGTAAAACACTGCTGGCCCGTGCAATCGCGGGCGAAGCCAAGGTCCCGTTTTTCTCTATCTCCGGCTCAGACTTCGTCGAAATGTTCGTCGGTGTGGGTGCATCCCGTGTGCGCGACATGTTCGACCAGGCCAAGAAACACGCGCCGTGCATCATTTTTATTGATGAGATCGACGCGGTTGGGCGGCACCGTGGCGCCGGCCTGGGCGGCGGCCACGATGAACGTGAGCAGACGCTGAACCAGCTGCTGGTGGAAATGGACGGCTTCGAGGGCGGCGAGGGCGTGATTGTCATCGCGGCGACCAACCGTCCTGACGTACTTGACCCGGCGCTGCTGCGCCCCGGCCGTTTTGATCGCCAGGTCGTCGTACCGCTGCCGGATATCCGTGGCCGTGAGGCTATTCTCAAGGTACACATGAGAAAAGTGCCGTTGGACGATTCGGTCAATGCCAAGGTAATCGCGCGAGGCACGCCGGGATTTTCCGGGGCCGACCTTGCCAACCTGGTCAACGAAGCGGCCCTGTTCGCAGCGAGGGATAACGCCAAGAACGTATCCATGGATCACCTGGAACGTGCGAAAGACAAGATCATGATGGGCACTGAACGGCGCTCCATGGTCATGTCCGAAAAGGAAAAACGCCTTACCGCCTACCACGAAGCGGGCCACGCCATAGTGGGGCGCCTCGTTCCGGAGCACGACCCGGTATACAAGGTGACCATCATTCCTCGTGGCAGGGCTTTGGGCGTGACCATGTTCCTGCCCGAGCAGGACAAGTACAGCGTGTCGAAGAAACAGCTTTCCAGCCAGCTCGCCAGCCTGTTCGGAGGCCGCGTGGCGGAGGAGATCGTTTTCGGCGCTGATAATGTCACTACCGGCGCTTCCAACGACATCGAGCGCGCCACGCAGATTGCCCGCAACATGGTCACCAAGTGGGGCCTTACCGACGCGCTGGGCCCGCTGACTTATTCAGAGGACGAGGATGAAGTATTTCTCGGCCGTTCTGTAACACAGCACAAACACGTCTCCGATGAGACAGCCAAGCGTATCGATGAAGAGGTCCGCGTGATAATCGAGGTGGCACACAAGGCAGCCTCGGACCTGATCAATGCCAATCGCGACAAGCTGGAACTCATGGCAGATGCCCTGATGCGGTACGAGACCATTAATTCAGCGCAGATTGACCAGATCATGGAGGGTAAGGAGCCCGATCCGCCCGAAGGCTGGGGTGATTCAGACGAGGATGGCAAGCCTGAAGCCAAGGCCGGTGCTGCCGACGAGGGCGACGGTGAGGAAAGCACGGCACCGATAGGCGGTCCTGCGTCGCAGCACTAATGTATCCGGGGTATCGTTCGATACCCCAGAACCATGCACGGTACACCTGAACAAACCCTGAGCCTCGATTGCGGGGGGCGACCGCTGGTACTCGACCGGCCCAGGATCATGGGTGTTCTGAACGTAACCCCCGATTCGTTTTCGGACGGGGGAGCGTGGCTGTCGCCGCGTGAAGCCCTGATGCACGCCCATCGAATGGCGGCTGCTGGCGCCGACATCATCGACGTGGGCGGAGAGTCAACCCGCCCCGGTGCTGCCGAAGTCTCGGTACAACAGGAATTGGACCGGGTGATTCCGGTTATCGAGGCCTTGTGGGCCGAAACGAGGCTGCCGATCTCCATTGATACGTCCAAGGCTGAGGTGATGCGGGAAGCCGCTGCAGCAGGCGCGGGCATGATTAATGATGTATGTGCATTGCGCGGTGACGATGCCGTCGAAGCAGCCGCGGAACTGGCGCTGCCCGTATGCCTGATGCATTTGCAGGGAAAACCGGGCTCGATGCAACGCGAGCCCCGTTATGAGGATGTTTGTGCTGAGGTGACCACGTTTCTGCTCAAGCGGGCCGAGATTTGCATCAATGCAGGCATTGCACGTGAAAACATCGTGCTGGATCCGGGATTTGGATTCGGCAAGCTACTGGAACACAACCTCGCTTTACTTCAGGGAATGGCACAACTTTGTGGGCACGGGTTCCCGGTATTGGCCGGCTTGTCGCGCAAATCAATGATTGGGCAGATCACCGGCCGCGAAGTGTCTGACCGCCTGGCCGGATCGCTGGCCCTGGCACTGCTGGCGGCACAACAAGGCGCCTCTATTGTCCGCGTTCACGACGTTGCTGAAACGGCTGATACTCTGAGGGTTTTAGAGGCATTTCAAGCATCATTAACTGATCCGGCGTAGAATTGTCGCCGGATTCGAGTTCGGAACACATATGGCAAGCAGGAAATATTTCGGTACGGACGGTGTGCGCGGGCGCGTCGGTGAGCACCCGATTACGGCCGATTTCATGCTCAGGCTGGGTTTCGCAGCCGGCCGCGTGCTGTCCAATGGCGATGCCCGTGCAGTGGTCATCGGCAAAGACACCCGGATCTCGGGTTACATGTTTGAATCGGCCCTCGAAGCCGGGCTGGCAGCGGCAGGCGCCAATGTCGCTCTGTTGGGCCCCATGCCCACGCCGGCGGTGGCCTACCTGACCCGCACCTTGTACGCCTGTGCGGGTATAGTCATTAGCGCTTCCCATAACCCTTTCCATGACAACGGTATCAAGTTCTTTTCCGAGGATGGCGAAAAGCTGCCTGATGCGACCGAAGATGCAATCGAGGCCCAGTTGGACAAGCCCTTCGTGACGGTTGAATCCGCGCTGATGGGCAAGGCCGAAAGAATCGACGATGCCGCCGGCCGTTACGTCGAGTTTTGCAAATCCACCGTACCTTATGGCACGACGCTCAAAGGCCTGCAGATTGTCGTGGATTGCGCAAACGGCTCGACATACAAGGTCGGACCCGAAGTGTTGCGTGAGCTGGGGGCCGATGTTCACCCGGTCGCCAATCAGCCAAATGGCTTGAACATCAACGATGGCTGCGGGTCCACCCATCCTGAACTGGTCAGTAGCGAAGTTCTGCGGCGTGGTGCGGATGCCGGGATTGCATTTGATGGTGACGGGGACCGCGTTGTCATGGTGGATGCCAGTGGGGAAATTTTTGATGGCGACGATATCCTGTTCATGATTGCCAATGCGCGCAACGACAACGGCCAGCTCAACGGTGGGGTTGTGGGTACCGTGATGACCAACATGGGCCTGGAACTGGCCCTGAAAAACCGGCGCATCCCTTTCACCCGGACTTCTGTCGGCGATCGCTTCATTCATCGCGAACTGGTCGAGAAGGGCTGGACGCTGGGTGGTGAAACTTCGGGCCATATCCTGTGCCTGGACCGCGCCAGCACCGGCGACGGCATTGTCAGTGCCCTGCAGGTGCTCGAAATAATGACCCGCAAAGGCGCAAGCCTTGCGTCGTTACGCGAAGGCTTCGACAAGTTTCCGCAAATCATGATCAACGTTCCGGTTAGCGCCGGACAACAATCCGGTCTGGATGATTCAGAGCCCATTCGCAACGCGCTAAGGGCGGCCGAGTCGGAAATGAACGGGCGGGGCCGCGTTATCCTGCGGCCGTCCGGTACCGAGCCTTTGATCCGGGTCACGCTTGAAGGCGAGGATTCCGGACAAATCGACCGGCTGGCCAACCAGTTGGCGGACGTGGTCCGGCAGGAACTGGGCGCACGCGACTGACCGCCGCAGTGCCTGCACGGCCCCGGCAGGACGCCGTCAATACATCCCTGTTTCATACACCCCTCGAAGGCTCACCGGGTGTCTCTTTCTGCCCATTCACCACCTCATCACCTCACCACAACGAAAAAGGGCAGCCGAAGCTGCCCTTTTTATTGGCTTTGTTTAGCCGTTGATCAGAAGCGGTAACGCAGTCCTAACTGTATCCGGTAGACCGAAGGCAGCAGCGCAATTTCGGGCTGCGGCACCACGGATTGCGGGTTGCCCGCATAAGCGCCGGTCGGTGAATAAATATACTGCGAACCATCTTCGGAGATGGCCACGTTGGCCACTGGCACGTTGGAAGGCGCCGTGTAGCTTTCGACCCGTCCCCAATCGTCGTTCAGCAGGTTGCCGAAATTCTCGATATCCAGGATCAGTTCAAGCTTATTGCCCGAGTCGCCGATTCCGATTTCCTGCAAGAAGCGAATGCTCCAGATATTCGTAAATCCTGTGGTGCACGAATTACGGGTCGTGGCGCGACCTCGGAAGCCGGCCAGGCAGTCGTTGCTGGAAATAAAGCTATCCAGGTCGGACAGGAAGTCCGCGTCGCCGGTCACCAGCGGGTCACTGACGCCGGTCGGCACGTAGAACAATTGCGAACCAGGGTTGTCGCCTTCCGACCCAAAGTCAGCCAGGAAGGTGCCGCCGAATGCGATGTCCACGTTACCCATTACGTAGGAAAAGTTTCGCCCCGTGCGGCCGGTGTAGATCAGGCTGATCCGGGAAGTATTGTCACCGAAGATTTCCTTCTCCCAGTTAAACGTACTGACGACACGATCGGTGATTTCATACTTTGAAGTAGACAAGCCCATGTTGTTGTAATCAGTCGTTGCATCAAAGGCGAATGACTCGTAAGTGATAAACCGGTTATAGGCGCGAATCTCATCCATGTCGGTGTTGGTGTAACCAAATGTCCAGTCGAAGCGGCCGGCATTATCGGTATCCCAGGACTTGGCGATATTGAACGACATCACCGTACCGCCGCCCTGGCTCGTGTTTTCCAGGACATAGTCGCCGTCGGCAGGCAGGTCATAGATCGGACGCCCGTCAGGCGCACTGCCCACGACACTGCGGCGGCGTTCCGTGACGTTGTAACCATCCTTGACTTCGGAGCGGATGATTTCCGCGCTGAAATCCCATTCGTCGCCCAGGCCGATAGCGGATAGGTCGGCCGTGTAATCAACCCCCACCGTGTATTTCCAGGTGCTCAGGGTGTCGAAATTCGGGTCGATCGCCTCTACCGCGGCATCCGGGTTTACACCATTGAACTCCTGCAGGAAGGTGAACGCACCGTCCGGACCCGGCAATGCAGCGGCAAGTTCCGGCAGGAATCCAAACGCGGCGCCAATGCAGGGACCGCAAACGATGTTGCGGGTGATGGCGTTGCCGGCGTAACTGTTAGACAACATGATCAGCGGTTCGCCACCACCAAACAGGCCGGCGCCGCCGCGCAGCGTCAGGCGGTCATTCACGGCCCAGTCAAAGCCGAATCGAGGCATGACCAGCTTGTTGCCGTCGAGGTTGAAGGTGTTCGCAAAACCGTTGCGCATGTCGAAAGCAGGGTTGTAGGGAATCGGGTCGCTGTTTTCGTTCTCATCAACACGGATGCCAAACTTGAGCGTCAGGTCGTCACGAGGTGTCCATTCGTCCTGCAGGAAAAAGCTGTTGGTGGTCAGCGTGAATTGGCCCGTGGCATCGAAAGGATTGCCCGTCGTCGAATTTCCGTAAAGCACGAGGCCGATTTCCCTGGCTTCGAGCGCATCGAGGCCACCGAAAAACAGATACTGACCGCGGGTGAAAGGCACGAAGGTGTTGGCCGTCGACTTTTCTTCGCTTTCATAACCAAAAGTCAGCAGATGGTCCTCGAGCGCGTAGTCGAATTTCAGGCGATAAATATCTGAATCATTATCCAGCAGGTTGTTATGCCGGAACTGGTCACCGCCTGCATTGATGATGCCGCCGGCCGGGGTAAAGATCTGGAATGCCGGGGTTGATGAATCAATACTGACCTGGCGGTTTTCTACCGACTTGCTGCCCCACTTGAATTCGCTGGACAGCCGGTCGTTCCAATTGGCAAACCATTTAAACCCGTAAGCGTCCATCTTCTCGTTGATGTTATAGCGGGATGAGTTCAGCGTGGCGGCGGTGGTAAAGTCGTCGAACAGTACGTCGCCTTCTGCCTGCTGATAGCTGAATACTGCTCGATGGTCATCATTGATGCTCCAGTCAATCTTGATCAGGGTCTTCTCATCCTCATCAGTATCGGTGGTGGCAAATCTGCCCGGGTCAAAGCCGTATTCTGTCTGGAAAATATCGATCGCGCGGTCTACATCGGCTTGCGTGACGCCAACGATATTGCCGATGGTCTGCGCGTTGGCCGGACGCGTGGTCTCGAACTTTTCATAGTTGATGAAAAAGAACAGCTTGTCCTTGATGATCGGTCCGCCGAGTGTGAAGCCGTAGGTTTCTTCGTCAAAGTTTCCGATGCCGAGGTTTTGTCCCTTGGACTTGTTGCCGGTCTGGCCATCATCGGTTTTGAATGCAAAGACACCGCCGTGAAACTCATTGGTGCCGGACTTGGTGACGATGTTGATATTGCCGCCAATAAAGCCGCCATAAGTCACATCGAACGGAGCGACATTGACATTGATCGCTTCAATGGCATCGATCGAAATGGGTGAACGTTGCGTGGCTGACGCATTCTTGGACAGGCCAAAGTTGTCATTCTGCGCCACGCCGTCAATGGTCACGCTGTTGTAGCGGAAATTCTGGCCGGCAATGGAAACTGCCGGTCCACGAGCGACGCTGTTGTCTACCAGGATCGAGGGGTCTGTTGCGATGGTGCTGACAAAATCCCGGGCCACGGACGGAATGCCGTCTATCGTGTCGCGGTTAAAATCCGTTCCAGCGCCAATGCGGAGGTCCTGTACCCGTTGTGTCGCTGTCACCATGACTTCTTCCATGGTGCCTGCTGTAACGGCGGCTACGCCGAGATTGACGACCTCGGTTTCTCCCAGTGCCACATAAATATCATCCAGCGCGCTTGAAATATAAGCCGATGAATCCGCTGATTCGACCCGGTATGGCCCACCGATGGCGAGGCCACGCGCCAGGGCTGTACCGGAGGTGTTGGAGGTAATGGTTTGGGCCCGTTGGGTCGGCACGTGAACGACACGCACCGCGACTCCGGGCATGCTGTTGCCCTGCTCATCAATAACGTTGACCCTGAGTTCTGAAGTGGTTTCCTGCGCCAGCGCGGGGGTAGAAGCGAGCCCGAACAACAGGCACAGCAAAACCCACGGCAACCAACGTTGCAGTGAATATCTGGAACTGTTCATGTGATCTCCTAAGGTAAACGACGGCTTATATGTCCGTCTTATTGGTATTGAATTTATCTATCAAAGCATACAACATTTTTTAAGAATTTTGTGCCTTCGCGGCGAAAGGCGCCTGACGGTATTTTCCGGTATCAGCCAAGCACGTCCAGCTCACGGCCTATTTTGACGAATGCGGCAATCGCACGGTCGAGGTGATCGGTATTGTGCGCTGCTGAAAGCTGCACCCGGATGCGTGCTTCGCCGCGTGGAACCACCGGGAAGAAAAACCCAATCACGTAGATACCCTCAACCAGCAGGCGTCGCGCAAATTCCTGCGCAAGCGGGGCATCGTAGAGCATGACCGGCACGATTGGATGTTCGCCAGGTTTGAGGTCAAAGCCGGCCTCGGTCATGCCTTTGCGGAAATAGCGCGTGTTTTCTTCGAGCCTGTCACGCAATTCGGTGGTTTTTGACAACATCTGAAAAACGCGGGTCGAAGCGGCCACCAGGGGTGGGGGCAGGGTGTTCGAAAACAGGTAAGGCCGGGACCGTTGCCTGAGCAGGTCGATGATCTCCTGGCGGCCGGTCGTGAATCCACCGGAACCCCCGCCCAATGCCTTGCCCAGTGTCGAGGTGAAGATATCGACCTTGTCCATGACGCCGTGGTACTCGGCTGAACCCCGTCCAGTCCTGCCCATGAAGCCGGTTGCATGGCTGTCGTCCACCATCAGCAGGGCATCGTACTTTTGTGCCAACGCCGTGATCTGATCGAGCTTTGCGATAAATCCGTCCATGCTGAACACGCCGTCGGTGGCGATCATCCGGGTGCGGCAATCCTGCGTTTCCTGCAGCGCATTTTCCAGCGCCTGCATGTCGCTGTTCGGGTAGCGGTGCCGCTGTGCCTTGCACAGCCGAATACCGTCGATGATCGAGGCATGGTTTAGCGCATCGGAAATCACCGCGTCCTCGGGGCCGAGAAGGGTTTCGAACAGTCCGCCGTTGGCGTCAAAGCACGACGTGTAAAGTATCGTGTCGTCGGTGCCAAAAAATGTCGATATGGTCTGCTCCAGTTCCTTGTGCAGGTCCTGGGTACCGCAGATAAAACGCACGGAGGCGAGACCGAACCCATGGTCATCGAGCGCCTTGTGCGCGGCTTCGATAACGTCCGGGTGATCTGCGAGTCCAAGGTAGTTGTTGGCACAGAAATTCAGCACCTCCTGGCCACCGGCTACCTTGATTTCCACGCTTTGCGGCGTCGTGATGACGCGTTCGTCCTTGTACAGGCCAGCCGCGCGTATTTCGTCGAGCGTGGCGCTGAATCTTTGCATCGAGGTCATATCGTTTCCTGTTATTCAGACTTCGCCGGTCCAGTCGCAAACAACCTTGCCGCACTGGCCCGAGGCCATCAGTTCAAAGCCTTGCTGGAATTCGGTGATCGGAATGTGGTGGGTCATGGCCCTGCCCAGCGGGAACCCGGTCAGCACCATCTGCGTCATCTTGTACCAGGTCTCGTACATGCGCCGGCCATAGATTCCATGCAGTTGGAGCCCCTTGAAGATGACGTGATCCCAATCCACGCCCGTGCCCGGGGGCTGCAGTCCCAGCAGGGCGACCTTTCCCCCGTGGTACATGTTGCGCAGCATGTCGTTGAACGCACTCGGGTTGCCGGACATCTCGAGGCCAATATCAAAACCCTCGATTCCGAGCCCGCGAACGGCGCCGGCAATGGTTTCATGCTTGACATTGATGGTGTGACTGGCGCCCATGTTGCGCGCCAATTGCAGGCGGTACTCGTTGATATCGGAAATGACCACGTGGCGCGCACCGACATGGCGGCAAATGCCGGCAGCGATAATTCCTACCGGACCGGCGCCTGTAATCAGTACGTCCTCACCGACAAGGTCGAACTGCAGCGCGCTGTGCGCGGCATTGCCAAACGGATCAAAAAACGCGGCCAGTTCCGGCGCGATTTCGTCCGGAATGGGCCACAGGTTGCTGGATGGGACGACGATGAATTCGGCAAATGCGCCGTCACGGTTAACACCGATCCCCTCGGTGTTAGGGCACAAATGCGGTTTGCCGGCCCTGCAGTTCCTGCAGTGGCCGCAAACGACATGGCCTTCGGCCGATACCCGGTCGCCAATCTCATAGCCAACGACGCCGTCTCCCAGCTTCTCGATGCGCCCGACAAATTCGTGGCCGATGACCAGGCCGGGTTCGATGGTGCGCTGCGACCACTCATCCCAGTTGAAAATATGCAGATCGGTGCCGCAAATTGCGGTTTTTTCAACCCGGATCAGGACTTCATTGGTCCCGGGTTCGGGAATGGACACGCTCTCCATCCAGATACCGGGTGCTGCTTCTTTCTTAACCAGGGCTTGCATCGTACGCGGCATGTTTACTCCTTGGCGGACCGTGGAATTGGATGGCGTAAATCCGGCTGCAGATTATAACGGAGCGCGGGAAGACTTGGCACTTGGTGCGACGACCGGGAATTGGCCTTCGCATCTCCAGCATGGAAGCGCAGGTCGCTTGAGTGTATCCTATCGGCCCCCCGAATCAGGGCAGCAAAACACGGGTTTACTTCGATATGGCCGGCAAATTGTTCATCAAGACTCATGGATGCCAGATGAACGAGTACGATTCCGACAAGATGGCGGACGTGCTGGCGGCTTCGCACGGCCTCGAATTGACAGATGTAGAGTCAGAGGCGGACGTCATCCTGATCAATACTTGCTCGATCCGAGAAAAAGCCCAGGAAAAAGTGTTCTCCCAACTGGGCCGCTGGCGCCGGCTCAAGGAAAAGAACCCTCAATTGCTCATCGGCGTCGGCGGTTGTGTTGCAAGCCAGGAAGGCGAGGCCCTGGTCAGGAGGGCGCCATTCGTCGACATGGTTTTCGGGCCGCAGACGCTTCATCGTCTGCCGGCCATGCTGGATTCTGCACAAGTAAGCGGCAAACCAGCCATTGACATCAGTTTTCCCGAAATAGAAAAATTCGATGCCTTGCCCGAACCGGGCGCGCGCGGGCCCAGTGCTTTCGTGTCGGTTATGGAAGGCTGCAGCAAGTATTGCAGTTTTTGTGTCGTTCCCTATACACGCGGCGAGGAGGTCAGCCGGCCACTGGATGACGTGGTCGCTGAATGCGCGCACCTGGCCAGCCAGGGCGTGCGTGAAGTCAACCTGCTTGGCCAGAATGTAAATGCCTATGCCGGGTCCATGCACGATGGCCCGGAGGCCGACCTGGCGCTGTTGATTCATTACGTTGCAGCGATTGATGGTATTGACCGCATTCGCTTTACCACTTCCCACCCGGTTGAGTTTTCAGCCAGCCTGATTGAAGCATTCGGCGAAGTTCCCGAACTGGTGAATTTCGTACACCTTCCGGTTCAAAGCGGCTCGGACCGTGTTTTGTCGATGATGAAACGGGGACACACCGCTCTGGAGTACAAGCAGAAAATCCGGCGCTTGCGGGAGATCCGTCCGGATATCTGCCTGTCATCGGACTTTATCGTCGGCTTTCCGGGAGAGACGGAGCGTGATTTCGAAGCGACCCTGAAACTGATCCGTGACGTGGGTTTCGACCACAGCTTCAGCTTTATTTACAGCGCCCGGCCAGGCACACCGGCTGCCAACCTGCCTGATGAAACGCCGCTTGGGGTCAAGAAAGATCGCCTCGCAAGACTGCAGGCGCTGGTCAGCGAGCAAGCCTCCAGAATCAGCCGTGACATGGTCGGCACCGAGCAGCGCATCCTGGTTGAAGGATGCAGCCGCAAGGATCCTGCGCAACTGGCCGGCCGCACCGAGAACAACCGCGTGGTTAATTTTGATGGTCATCCAAGGCTGATCGGACACTTCGTCAACGTGTCCATCACCGAGGCGCTGAGCAACTCACTGCGTGGGCGCCTGGTGCTTGGTGACGAGCCCTCAGTGGCCGTTGCCTGATTTTGACAGGCGCACCGGCACCCATGAGTCCCCGCGAAACGCTTGAACTGGAGCCTGCTGACACTTTGCGCCTGGCCAATCTCTGCGGCCAGTTCGACCAGCACCTGAAACAGATTGAATCACGCCTGGGAGTAGAGATTTTCTGCCGCGGAAACGTGTTTTCGTTTGAAGGCGATAAAAAGCAGGTGCGATCCGCTGTCCGCCTGCTGAAGCTCCTTTACAAGGCATCAGCGACCGAAACGCTGACCCCCGAGCTGGTCAACCTGCATCTGCAGGAATCGGGTATGGCAGAACTGGCCGACAGCGAGGAAAGCCCGGCTGACGAAATCACCATTGCCACGCGCCGCGGCGCCATCCGTGGTCGTGGCCCGAACCAGAAAGCCTACCTGAAGGCGATCTTTTCCAATGCCGTCAATTTTGGCGTTGGCCCGGCCGGTACCGGCAAGACCTATCTCGCTGTTGCCTGCGCCGTGGACGCATTGCAAAAGGAACGTGTGCAGCGCATCGTGCTGGTACGCCCGGCGGTCGAGGCCGGTGAACGGCTTGGCTTCCTGCCGGGGGATATGGTCCAGAAAGTAGACCCTTATTTGCGCCCCCTCTATGACGCATCTTATGAAATGCTGGGTTTCGAGCGGGTGGCGCGCCTGATCGAACGCAATGTCATCGAAGTGGCGCCGCTGGCTTTCATGCGTGGCCGCACGCTCAATGATGCTTTCGTGATACTCGACGAGGCGCAAAACACCACGGGTGAGCAGATGAAGATGTTCCTGACCCGTATCGGGTTCGGTTCGACTGCGGTGATCACTGGTGACATCACCCAGACTGATTTACCGGGGCACCAGGAATCGGGAATCAAGCAGGCAATCAAGATCCTGAAAGGGGTGGACGGAATCAGTTTCACGCGTTTCACGGCGCGCGACGTGGTCCGGCATCCCATGGTGCAGAAGATCGTTGAGGCTTACGATCGCGCCGACAAGGAATGAGTCACCAGGTCAATATTCAGCGCATGACGCTGGCCGGCGATACGCCCGGCGATGCCGATTTTCGGCGCTGGGCCATTGCCGGGCTGTCAGAAAGCAAATTCCCGGCCGAAGTGACCATCAGGGTGGTCGGAAAGCGGGAATCGAGAAAGCTGAACCGGCAATATCGAGGTAAAAACCACCCGACCAATGTTTTGTCCTTTCCGTCAGATTTGCCGATGGACCTGGTCCGAACATTGGCAGACGAAGGCGCAAATGCACCCCTGGGTGACCTCGTGTTATGTGCACCGGTGGTTGTCGCAGAGGCTGCAGAGCAGAAAAAATCAGCTGCAGACCATTGGGCGCACATGGTGGTGCACGGTGTGCTTCACCTGCAGGGATTCGACCACCAGGTGGCGCGCGAAGCGCAGCTAATGGAGCGCCGGGAAATTGAAATCCTGTCCACCCTCGGCGTCTCCGATCCGTACCAGTGAAACCTGTCTCGCGTGATGTAATGCTGAAATGCATCCCTGATTCTGGTAAAAGACTGGAACGGGGGCCGCTTAAGCCCCATATCCGCGGTGACGCAAACCGCGCCGTCTGAAAACCTGCTATGAGCGACGATCAATCGAGTAACGGTGCCGGGCAAAAATCCTGGATTGAAAGAATAACCGGTTCTTTCGCCAGCGAGCCACGGGACCGCGAAGAACTGAAAGCCATTTTAAATGATGCCGTGCAACGGGGCGTACTCGATGCCGACGTACTCACGATGATGGAGGGCGCGCTGGAGGTATCCGAGATGCAGGTCCGCGATGCGATGGTGCCGCGTTCCCAGATGGTCGTCATTCCGCGCGACGGCCAGCTCAATGACTTTCTGCCGCAAATTCTTGAATCCGGGCATTCCCGCTTCCCGGTAATTGGTGAAGACCGCGATGAAATCGAGGGGATTTTGCTGGCCAAGGACCTGTTGCGCTATTTCGCCGAAGGCGGCGGAGAATTTTCCCTGGCTGGCGTCATCAGGCCAGCAGTGGTGATTCCTGAAAGCAAGCGACTGAACATGCTGTTGCGGGATTTTCGTGCCAGCCGCAACCACATGGCGATCGTGGTCGATGAGTATGGCGGTGTATCGGGGCTGATCACCATCGAAGATGTGCTCGAAGAAATTGTTGGCGAGATCGATGACGAGCACGATGAAGACTATGTCCAGGCAGTCGCGCGCATCAAGGATGGTAAGTTCCTGGTCCAGGCACTGACCACGATCGAGGAGTTCAACGACATATTCGAGTGTGAACTGTCGGAGGGTGACTTCGACACGGTCGGTGGAATGGTGCTTGCGGCATTCGGCCGCGTGCCAGACCCTGGTGAAGTCGTCACCTTCATGGACCGCTTTGAATTTCGCGTCGCTGAATCTGACAGCCGCCGCATCGGCGCCCTGGAAGTCAGCGTGCTCGACAGTGCCTGATATGGCCCACCACTGAATTCGTGGCCCGGCTGCATATCAACCCATTTTCTATTTTCCTGTTAATCATTGCGGCGGGTTTGTATTGCGAACGCGTGCAGGCGCAGGATCCGGTCCTGCCGCTGGCTTCCGGCCAGCCAGAGGCCTGGCTTGTTACCTACGGTCCGGGTGAATTGTACTGGCAGAGGTTTGGCCACAATGCAATTTGGATACGTGATCCGTCACGCAATATCGACCACGTGTTCAATGCCGGTTTTTTCGATTTCAACCAGCCTGGATTTCTGCGGCGGTTTATCGAGGGCCGGATGCTGTATTTTTCGGCGGCGCAGCCTGCGCTGGATGAGTTCCGGCAATACCAGTTCGACAATCGCTCGATACAGGCGCGGCCGCTGCGTCTCGACCTGGTTGAATACGAACGGCTGCTGAACCACCTGGTGCGGCAGGTCGACCCGGAACACCGCCATTACTTGTACGACTACTACCTCGACAATTGTTCCACCCGCATTCGTGACGCGATCGACGTTGCGCTGGCAGGCCAGCTTTCTTCGGTGATTGCAGAGCAGGTGGCGCGGCAAAACTTCCGTGACCATACTCGCCGCTCAACAGAAGCTGTTTTCTGGTATTACCTGGGCCTGGAGACTGCATTGGGCCTGCCGACCGATCGCAACATCAGCCGCTGGCAGGAAATGTTCTTACCGGCCGTGGTTGACGAGGTGATCGCAGGTTTCGAGCGTGAAGGCAGACCGGTGGCCGGAGATCTGTTTACGATCTGGAACTCGAGCCTCGAAATACCGCCGGCCACACCGCCGTTTACCGCGTGGCGATACCTGCTGGCCGGCCTGTTACTGACCGGCTTTTTTTCACTGATGGGCCGCCTTGCAGGCGAGGTGATGGCACAGGGAAGTATTAACGCCTACCTGGTGATTGCCGCGCAGGGCGGCTTATTGCTTACCTACCTGTGGACCATGACCGATCACCAGGTTGCAAGCCCCAATGCCAACCTGCTGTTGTTGAATCCCCTCTTGATACTGGGTTTGTGGCCTCGGCTCAGGCGATTGGCAGCGTTGGTGTTGCTGGCCGGCGTGGCGTTTTGCATGGTCCAGCTGTTGTTGCCAGGTGGGCAGTACAACCTCGACGTGCTGGCATTCCTGGCGCCGGTCAATCTCGCTGTGGGCTGGTGGTTGTGGCGCAACGCGCCGGATCTCTGATCAATCCGCCGGGACAGGACGGTCAGTCCATGTCCGCGTCATGTCCACTTCGTACAGTTCGCTGACGCCACGTCCCAACACCACCACGTAGCCACGCTCATACTCGCTTTCAGGCATCGCTTCGACTTCGCATTGGCAGAGCATCGCAGCAAGTTCGGGTATCGTGTTGCTGTGTCCAAAAACGGCCGCGTCCGAGGCTGATTCGTGCAATGCCAAAACCAGGTCCCGCTGTGCGCGTGGGTCGTAGATATCTATTTCCAGGCCCAGTTTCTGCGCCAGGGGCAGGGCGGTTTGCATCGTTCGCTGATAGGGTGACGACCAAACCCGGCTAACGGCCACCGATGGCCGTGAAAGGTGTTCGCCAAGGTGCCTGGCCCGCGCGTGTCCCAGCTCAGTCAGTTGCGGGTCGGTTCCCGTCAATTTTTCCGCGTGCCGGTAAAGATGAACCGAAAACAGGTCACCGCGGGGGCCCTCGAATTCAGGATTTGCGTCGCGCGGAAAAATTTCGACCTGTGCGGCTGAATCCGGTTCTGGCATCGCGGCTGGCTGACCGGCACAGGCGGCCACGCCCAGGGCGAGCATCAGCATCACCAGCCGCTTAATCATCGAACTCGGCCAGGTTGCGCGCCTGGTCCTCGTGCTGCAGGGGTTCGATCAGCGCCTCAAGTCCGCCGGCCAGTATTTCATCCAGCTTGTAAAGGGTCAGGTTGATGCGGTGGTCAGTGACCCTTCCTTGCGGAAAGTTATAGGTTCGTATTCGCTGGGAACGGTCGCCCGAGCCTACCTGCAGCTTGCGCGACTCGGCCTGCTCCTCGGCCTGGCGGGATTGTTCCTGTTCGAGTATCCGCGACTGCAGCAATGACATGGCGCGCGCCTTGTTCTTGTGTTGCGAGCGCTCATCCTGGCATTCGACGACGATGCCGCTTGGCAAGTGGGTGATACGGATCGCCGAGTCGGTGGTATTGACATGTTGCCCGCCGGCGCCGGAGGCCCTGAAGGTATCGATCCGAAGCTCCGAAGGATTAATTTCAACCGAATCCACCTCGTCATTTTCGGGCAGGATGGCCACCGTGCAGGCTGACGTGTGAATGCGGCCCTGCGATTCGGTCTCGGGTACCCGTTGAACGCGGTGTGTGCCTGACTCGAATTTGAGGCGAGCGAATGCTCCGCGCCCTTCGATGCGCGCAACTACCTCCTTGTAGCCGCCGTGGTCGCCGTCGCTGGCGCTGAGAATTTCAAATTTCCAACCCTGGCGTTCGGCAAAGCGGCTGTACATGCGCAAAAGGTTCCCGGCAAACAGGGCGGCCTCGTCACCGCCGGTACCCGCCCGGACTTCGAGAAAGATGTTCTTATCGTCATCGGGGTCTTTTGGCAGGAGGTGAAGCCGCAGTTCTTCTTCCAGCTTTTCCATCTGGCCCGCGGCCCTGGCAATTTCCTCCTCGGCCAGCGCCTTCATGTCCGGATCCGCGTCCTGCATCATTTTCTTCGCCTCACCGGCGGCGAGCGCGCTTTGCTTCCAGGCTTGCCATGACTGCATTGGACCCTCAAGTTGCGAATATTCAACCGACAGTTTGCGGAATCGGTTTTGGTCGGACATGACTTCGGGCTGGGACAACAGCATGGCAATCTCTTCGAAGCGCGCTTCGACCTGCTGCAGTTTTTGCTGAATGCTTTGTTTCATGACGACGACGAATCCTCGTCTTCATCGACCGGTTCCAAGCCGGCATCGAACAACCAGTCGGCGGCCTTGAGCATGTCGTAATTTTCCTCTTCTGCCGCTTCGCGAAGCCGCTTGGTTGGGCCGTGCAGAATCCGGTGGGTCAGCGTGTTGGCCATCTGGTTTACGACCTGTTCCGGATCGTTTCCTGCCTGCAGTTGCCTGACGGCGCGCATGGCCAGTGATTCACCATTGTGCTCCGCGTGGTTACGCAGGCGATGCAGGGAGTCCGCTGCGCGCGCGCCATGCAACCAGCGCATGAACTCGAGCACTGATTCTGACACGCTGTGACGGGCCGATTCCGCGGCCCGCGTGCGCTCGTGACGGTTTTCATCGGCCACCTGCTGCAGGTCGTCAATGGTGTACAGGTAAGCGCCGTCTATTTCAGCAGCCGCGGACTCGACATCTCTCGGTACGGCGATATCGACCAGGAACATCGGCTTGCGTCGCCGCTTGACCATCGCTGCCTTGACCGCATCGGATGTGATGATGGGCATTTTGCTGGCCGTTGACGAAATGACTATATCGGCTCCTGCAAGCACATTTTGAAGCTGGTCTAGCGCAATGGCTTCGGCGTTGAACTGGCTGGCGAGGGTTTGTGCATTTTCAGGACTGCGATTGACGATCACCAGCCGGGTCACGCCCTGTTGGACAAAATGGCGGCCACATAACTCGATCATCTCACCGGCACCGACCATCAGTACCGTTTTACTGGCCAGGTGGCCGAATATCTGTTTTGCGAGAACCGTGGCAATGTATGCCACGGAAACCGGGTGCGTGGCGATTCCGGTTTCGTTGCGAACCTGCTTGCCCGTGGCGAAGGCCCGTTGGAACAGGCGGTCGGTGATTTTGCCTAGACTTCCGGCCTCACGGGCCGCGCGCCACGCGGTTTTCAGTTGACCGAGTATCTGCGGTTCCCCAAGAACCAGCGAGTCCAGGCCGGCTGCGACGTGAAACAGGTGGGATACGGCTTCCTGGTTGCGGTAGTGGTAGAAATACTCGCCGGCAAGGTTTGCTTCGATGCCGGAATGCTTCAGGAGCCAATCAAGGACGGCTCGCGTGTCATCCGGAGACACCAGCGCATAAACTTCAGTGCGGTTACAAGTGCTGACCACGACCGCTTCTTCGACTGCCGGCAGGGCATCTATGGCGCGCGCCGCCAGGATGCAGTCCTGCCCCGTAAAAGCCACGCGTTCACGCACTTCCAGTGGAGCTGTTTTATGGCTAATTCCGACAGCGATTAATGGCATGGCCTGATCAGGTTGGGGCGTTTCCGGGCAAAGCGGAAAGATTCTGCGGAATGCGACGGTCAATATCAAGCATGTGGCCTATCACCAAAATGCTAAATTTCCACCGCTGCGGGGATTGGTTCGAACCACTCAAACGCGTATCCTTGTCAACATGAACCTGACCTATTGTTTCACGAATTGCACACGCCCATTCGCTTTGCTTGCCCTCGTATTCCTTCTCGGCTGCCAGGCCGTTCCCGTGACGGTGGAATCACAGGCAGAGGACGTGAATTCCGCGGACGCAGAGAGCGCTGCCCCGGAATACGAAGCACCGCCGGTAAACGCCGATGTCATGTACCGGGTTATGTCAGGTGAAGTGCTCGGTGCAGACGGGCTGACTTCCGAAGCGGCTTACGAATATCTCGAAGCGGCCATGAACTCCGAAGACCCGGCGATTGCCGCACGCGCCACGAGAATTGCGTTGGCGGCCCAGGAATTTCAACTGGCCGCCATGGCTGCTGACCGCTGGGCGCTGCTGAAGCCAGACAGCATCGATGCACGCCAGACCGCAGCGCGGACCATGCTCGTGGTCGGCGACTACGCGGGCGCTGAGCACCAGCTCAGTGAATTACTGGTCATCATGCAGCACGACCTCGCCCGGGCGTGGAGCCTCGTTGCGGATATATTGTCGAACGGCGCCAACCCGGAAAAAACCGGGCAATTGGTCAACAATCTTGTTGAAATTCATGACGCAGAACGGGTTCCAGATGCGATTTTTGCGCGCAGCGTGATCGCCGGCCGCGGCGGCGAATTGCAACGGTCCATGACGCTCGCGGATGAGGCGCTGGCAATCGACCCGTCACGCGCTGACATCCATGCCTGGTCTGGCAGGCTGGCCGTCAATCTTGACCAGCAGGACAAGGCCCTCGGCCATTATCGCGCAGCATGGGAATTGCGCCCGGCCGATCGCAGGATCGTCATGGCTTACGCCGAATTATTGCGCCGCAACGACCAGTCCGACGAGGCGCAGGAGGCATTGGCGACACTCGACGACAGTCCTGAAACCCGATTTGCGCGAATCGCGTTTGCATTGGATTCAAACCACCAGGACCTTGCTGTCGAGTTGTATCGCGAATTTGAACTTGCCGGATACAGTGATGGCGATGAAGCCGCTTTCCAGGCAGCCCAGGCGGCCGAACTGCTGGGCTTGTCCGATGAAGCGATCGGCTGGTATGCAAATGTGTCAGGCGGACCCCGTTTGCTGGTGGCATCCCTGCGTCGCGCCTACCTGACTGCAGACAATGGAGATGTGGACGGAGCGCGCCGGTTGCTGTCTGAATTGCGCGACTCCGAGGGTAACGAATTTCGCAGTGAATCCTTTATCGCCGAAAGCGAAATACTGGTGAATGCTGGGCGCCCTGAAGAGGCATTGGGCTTGTTACAGCAAACCGTGCGGGAACACCAGCCCGACACGCGTCTGCTTTACAGCAGGGCGATGCTCAGTGTTCAGCTGGAAAAACTCGATGACGCCGAAAGAGATCTTCGGCGCATCATTGAAATCGAGCCAGACAACGCCACTGCGCTTAATGCGCTGGGCTACACGCTGGCCGACCGAACCGACCGGTTCGAAGAGGCGGCCCGCCTGATCGAGGCGGCTTACGAACTGGAGCCTGAAGAATCTTCGGTGATCGACAGCATGGGGTGGGTGGCATTCCGCCTGGGCCGCATGGACGAAGCGGAGCGCTATCTCCGCGATGCATGGTCGCGAGATCGCAACGCCGAAATTGGCGCACACCTCGGTGAAGTGTTGTGGGTCAACGAACGCTACGACGAGGCCAGGGAGATATGGACTGACGCGCTGCAGGTTGATCCGCAAAATGCAGTACTGACTGAAACCCTTGAACGCTTCGGGGTAGATCTCTGAGACACTTTCTGTCCCTGCACCGAAGCCTCGCGCCTGGCCTGATCCTGTTGTTGCTGCTGGCGGGCTGCTCCGCCAGCCCCAAGCGGGCAGAACCCAATGCGGCAGAAATCGCATTGTTCGAGGCCCGGCAGACTTCCCTGTCCAGAATCGATGCTTGGAAGTTGAGTGGCCGGCTTTCGATTGACGACGGCAGCGATGGCGGCAGCGGACGCCTGCAATGGACGGTCGCCGGTCCGGTCTACGACCTGTCCTTTCGTGGCGCGCTCGGGAAAGGCGCCTGGCAATTACATATTGAACCGGGCATGGCTGAACTCAGGAAGGCGGACGGTAGCGTGGTGCTGGCCGACAGCGCTGAACAACTGGTCGTTTCAGAGCTGGGCTGGTCGATTCCCGTTCCGGCCCTGCGCTGGTGGGTGCTCGGCCTGACCGCTCCCGGGCCGGTCAGGGGCCTCGAATTGGACGAGATGGGCCGGGCCGAACGGTTCGAACAATTCGGCTGGCAGGTTTCATACAATCGATACGATGATGAATCCGGTCACGATATTCCCGCCCGGCTGGACGCGACGTACGACGAACGGCGGGTCAAACTTGCCATCGCTTCCTGGCAAGAGCAGCGTCACGATGAAACAAGACCCTGAAAAACTTTGGCCGGCCCCGGCCAAGCTGAACCTGTTTTTGCACATTACGGGCCGTCTTGAATCTGGCTACCATCGCCTGCAGACGCTGTTTCAGCTGCTTGACTGGGGCGATGAAATCGCCATTGCCGCGACTGGCGATCCGGGCATAAGAAGGACCACACAGATTGCCGGTGTATCCGAACAGGATGATTTGAGCCTGAAGGCGGCACGGCTGCTCAAGGCAGAATGTGGTTGCAGTCAGGGTGCGACAATCGAAGTCAGGAAAAACATTCCCATAGGTGCCGGCCTGGGCGGGGGCAGTTCTGATGCAGCGACCGTTTTGCATGCCCTGAACGAACTCTGGGGCTGCAAAGTACCGGACCGTGACCTGGCCCGGATGGGTTTGAAGTTGGGTGCAGACGTGCCTTTGTTTCTAAAAGGCCGTAGCGCCTGGGCAGAGGGGGTCGGTGAGAAACTCAGCCCGGTGGCACTCGGCTCAAACTGGTTTGTACTCTTAATGCCCGGTTTCCGGGTAGCCACGGCCGAGGTGTTTGCAGCCCCAGGGTTACCGCGAAATACGCAGCCCATCCAATGGGCCGACTATCGCTACGAGACAAGCCGCAATGATTGCCAGGGATCGGCTGTCAATCTTCACCCGCAGCTGGGCAGAATTATTGACGAGGTGTCGGAATTCGGGAATTGGCGGATGACCGGAACCGGAAGCGCTATTTTTTTGCCCGCGCAGGATGAAATTCATGCCGATACGGTCACACAGGAATTGAAATGCCGATATAATGTGCGCGCCGTCAGGGGTGTAGATCGCTCACCTCTGCTCGATATGGGTATTGGGGATAGCCTGGACGGCAATTATCCGGACAAGAATGCACCAGGATAATCTGCTGGGACGTCGCCAAGCTGGTTAAGGCACGGGGTTTTGATCCCCGCATTCGCAGGTTCGAATCCTGCCGTCCCAGCCAATTTTGCCGACGCGATCGGTAATTTATCGCAACCAGGGAACTGACAACGTGGCCAATCCGTCCATGATGGTTTTTTCAGGTAACGCTAACCTGCGGCTGGCTTCTGATATTGCCCATGAACTGGGTGTACCGATGGGCAAGGCGATTGTTGGACGATTCAGCGACGGCGAAGTCATGGTCGAGATCATGGAAAACATTCGCGCCCGCGATGTGTACGTGATCCAGCCAACCTGTGCGCCCGCTGCCGAAAACTTCATGGAATTGCTGGTCATGGTGGACGCGCTTAAGCGCGCCTCCGCGACACGCGTGACCGCGGTCATTCCGTATTTCGGGTATGCGCGCCAGGACCGCAGGCCACGTTCTGCAAGGGTTCCGATTACCGCCAAGGTCGCAGCCAAGATGATCAGTGCCGTTGGCACCGATCGTGTCGTCACGATTGACCTCCATGCTGACCAGATCCAGGGATTCTTCGATATCCCCGTCGATAATGTTTACGCCTCACCACTGGTGCTGGCTGATGTCTGGCAACGCCAGCAGGGCATGCCGTTGACCGTGGTGTCACCGGATGTGGGGGGCGTGGTTCGCGCGCGCGCCATCGCAAAGCGTCTCGAGGCCGACCTCGCCATCATTGACAAGCGCCGTCCGCGCGCCAACGTCGCCACCGTGATGAATATCATCGGCGAGGTCGAAGGCAAATGCTGCGTGCTGGTCGATGACATGGTGGACACTGCAGGGACCCTGTGTACCGCGGCTGGCGCACTCAAGGAACAAGGCGCTATCAAGGTCATTGCCCATTGCGTACACCCTGTACTGTCCGGCCCGGCCATTTCAAATATCGAAAACTCCGAAATGGACGAACTGGTTGTGACCGATACCATTCCACTGAGCGAAGCCGCGCGGCATTGCGGCAAAATCCGGCAACTGAGCGTTGCGCAAATGCTCGCCGAGACGATGCGCCGCATGTCGGCCGGTGAATCGGTCAGTTCGCTGTACGTGGATTGAGCCTCTTCCGGTATTCACAATTTCAGCGCCATACCCGGCGATTGGTAACAATTCCTTGAAATACTTATAATTCGAGGGGTTGAGGTTAGGGATGGCCCGGTAAGGGGAATGGAAAGCACCCGCTTTGCACTTAAGTCAGTCCTGCTGTTGCTCATTGCTACGATTTGGAGCAGCGTCGCCGTTGGGCAGGTCAATCACCAGATCAAGGTCGATCATTTCGGCTATCGCCCGGGTGACCTGAAGCTCGCTATTGTCAGCGCAAATCCGGGCGCCAGCGTCCAGCTGCGCGATACCAGCAATACCGTGGTTTACACGATTCCGGCTGACGGCGGCAGCATTACTTCAATGGGGAATGACGGCCTGCCGTCCGGTGATGACGTGTGGTGGGTTGATTTCAGCGCATTTTCCACACCCGGAACCTATCACGTGTACAGCCCGACGCTTAGCGGGCAATCCTACGACTTCGAGATCCGCGAGAATATTTACAACGAGGTCGTGCGTACCGCGATGCGCACTTTTTACCTGCAGCGATGCAATACTGAAAAGACAACAGAGTTCGCAGGCGACTGGGCCGACCCGGCACAGTGCCACATGACCGATGTCCTGACCGAACAGGCGTCTGGCCATACCGATCACGGCGATTTCGATCTGACCGGTGGCTGGCACGATGCCGGCGATTACAACAAGTACGTGTGGAGGGCGGTTTCAACAGCCGTTGTCCCCTTGTTGCGTGCTCATGCAGACAACCCCGGTGTGTTTCATGACGGCGATCTGAATATCCCGGAATCAGGCAATGGGGTTCCCGATGTCCTGGATGAAATCCGCTACGAGCTGGACTGGATGCTCAAAATGCAGTTGCCCGACGGCTCGGTGCTGCACCAGATGCACGTGCCCGGGTTTGCGTGGGATTCACCACCCAGCGCAGACACCAATGTGCGCTACTACCACGATCCTAACAACGAAAGCGCGGCGGTGTTTGCCGGAACACTGGCGCACGCTTCCAGGGTATTCGATTCCATCGGGGAGACGGCTTACGCAGCGACCCTGGAATCCGCAGCCCTGGATGCCTGGGCCTGGCTGGAGCCGCGAGCAGCCGATCCGGACGCCGCGATACACGAAGTCAAGGCCTGGGCAGCCGCGGAGATATTCGCCACAGACAACACCCAGACTTCGGCCAGGACCTTTGTCGACAATTTTTATCCGGGCCAATGGTCCGGGACCTATTTCAATCCGACCCGATACGACTCTCACGCCGCGATTACCTACATCCAGACACCGGGTGCGACGGCTGCGGTCGTGGCCAACATGCGTTCGGCGATGTCGGCCCAGGTCAACGACATTTTTTCCAACAACGACCTTTATCGCAATGGGATGCCGAGCTGGGCCTATCACTGGGGGTCCAACACACCAAGGGCCAATTACGGCTTGTTCCTGTTGATTGCGGACAAGCTTGGAGAGCGAGGTTCGTACACCTCCGCGGATCTGCGTGAACATGCGCTCGATTTTTTGCATTTTTTCCACGGACAAAACGCCATCAACATGCTGTACCTGTCCAATATGCATGCCCTGGGCGGCGAGCATTCTTCATGGCAGTTCTACCACGGCTGGTTTGGTAATTCAGGCGACCCGGATTCGACAAGCAATTTCTTTGGCAAACCGACCGGCATCATCGAACCGGATTACCCCTATTTCAAAGGTACCGACAATCACGGTATTGGTGACAACAAGTCTTCAACTTATGGACCGGCTCCCGGATTTGTTCCAGGCGGCCCCAATGCGGGTTACTCCGGTGATGCGGTGCCGCCGGGGAGCGCGGGCAATTACAACCGCTATTACCGGGACTGGGCCGACCAGGCTGTCTGGACCGTTCAGAGCTGGGAAATTACCGAATCATCTATCGGCTACCAGGGCCCTTACGTGGCCCTGGGCGCCCACTTCATGGAACCCAATGTCGCGCCGGTTGCAGCCTTTACCTATGCCGATACCGGCCTGAGCGTCAGCTACTCGGACACCTCGACCGACAGTGATGGCGGTATCGTGGCATGGCAATGGGATTTTGGCGATGGTGGTTCTTCGACAAACCAGCACCCGGTGCACGTTTATGCTTCACCGGGCACCTACAGCGTGCAGCTGATAGCGCAGGACGACGAAGGGGCAATGCATTCGGTCAGTCAGGACGTTACCGTGAGCGCGACGGCGACACTGGTCACGCGAGGTCCCTACCTGCAAACCCTGGCTCCGGACAGCATCATCGTGCGCTGGCGAACAGACCTGGCGACGGACTCAGTGGTCCGTTATGGCACCAGTGCCGGCAACCTGAACATGATCGAAACTGTTGCCGGATCGCAAACAGAGCATACGGTGCCGCTAACCGGACTCAGCAGTTACCAACAGTATTTCTACTCGGTGGGGGAATCGGCCGGAGCGATCGCCGGCGACGCCAGCTACCACTTTACGACCGCACCGACACCGGGCACGGCCGTGCCAACCCGGTTCTGGGTGCTGGGTGACTCGGGCACCAACACGGCGGCACAGACTTCGCATGTCGGCAAGGCGATTGCCGTGCGCGATGCGTTTGAATCCTGGACGTCTGGTACACCCGCTGATTTCATAGTGATGCTCGGCGATAACGCCTACTACGACGGTTTTGACCACGAATACCAGGAAGCCGTGTTCGAAACCTACCCCGAGCAATTGAGGCGCTTACCGGTTTGGTCGGCGCTGGGTAATCACGATGGTCACCAGGCCAATTCGAACACCCAGTCGGGCCCTTACTACGACATATTTGATTTCCCGACTGGCGGAGAGGCGGGTGGACTGGCTTCGGGCACCGAAGCCTACTATTCATTCGACTACGGCAATATCCACTTCGTTGTGCTGGATTCCTACGAAACCGATACGTCCCCGGGCGGCACCATGATGACCTGGCTGGAGAGCGATCTGGCGACCAATGACAAACCCTGGGTTATCGCGTTCTGGCATCATCCGCCCTATACCTTTGGTTCGCATAACTCCGATGATGAAGGCTTGCTGATCGACATGCGAACCCGCGCCCTTCCGATTCTCGAATCCTGGGGCGTGGACCTGGTGCTGACCGGTCACAGCCACTCCTACGAGCGCAGCATGCTGATCGACGGTCACTACGGCGACTCCCTGTCGCTGGATATCGGCACCATGGTCAAGGATATCGGTGACGGCAGTCCTTCTGGCGACGGCGCCTACGAAAAAACGGGCATCGTGGCTGCGCAGAACGAAGGCGCGGTTTACGCGGTGGCGGGCAGTTCCGGCAAGACCTCGGGCGTGGACGCGGACTGGCCACACCCGGTGATGGTGTATTACCTGGTCGACCTGGGTTCGATGGTCATTGATGTGAATGGCGATACCCTCGATGCCGTGTTTATCGACGACGATGGTGCGGTTCGGGACGACTTCCGCATCGTCAAGACACCGGACACGGACGCGCCGGTTCTGAACAGCGCCAGCGCCGAAGATGCAAGCCATGTGCTGGTGGAATTCAACGAACGCATGGCTCAGTCATCCGCTGAAACGGTTGGCAACTATTCCATCGATGGGCTGAGCATCACGGCGGCAGAGTTGTTACCGAGCAGCCGCACCGTCAGGCTGACCACGACAGCGATGAGTGCCGGCGGCTATTACGTGGTCACCGTCAACAATGTCACTGACGAAGCCAGCAATGCCGTGGCAGCCAACAGCCAGGCTGGTTTTTATTACATCATTCCGACCGTCGTTGACCTCGACAGCGGTATCGTAGATGCAACCCTCACTTCGACTGCTCCTGACGCGCCTCAAGGCGGGCTGGCCAGTCTCGAGGTTGATGCATCGAGCGCCAAGTACATCGTGATCCGCTATGACCTCAGCACGATCCCGGCCAACGCAATTATTCAGTCCGCGATACTGCATTTCACGCAGTTCGATCCGTCAACCGGCTCGTTCAGTTGCAATGCCATGCTGAAGAACTGGGTGGAACTGGAAACCACCTGGAACAGCGTCAGTTCGGGGGTCCCGTGGGAAACACCGGGGGCCACCGGCACCACCGACAGGGCCTCGGATATCCTGTGTCAGTTCGCAGCGTCATCGACCGGCGCGCGGGCCATACCATTGAATGGCGACGGGCTCGCCCAGCTTACCCGTTGGATCAACGGAACAGATTCGAATTACGGCTTGATGGTGGGCAACCCGACCAACAGCGATGGCGCCGATTTCCGTTCCACCGAGTACGCGACGGTATCAGAGCGCCCGAGTATCGAGATCAGCTATATCGTGATCAATGCGCCAGCCGCACCCACAAGCCTGGGTGCAAGCACTTACAGCAGCAGCGAGATCGATCTGGACTGGACCGATAATTCCAACAATGAGACCACCTTCCGCATCGAGCGCTCGCCGGACGGTTCCACCGGCTGGTCCGAAGTCGGCAACGTTGGACCCGGGGTCACGGCGTACCGCGATTCAGGGTTATCTGCCGGAACGCCCTACCATTACCGCGTGTATGCCGAAAACGATGGCGGGGACTCGGCGTTTAGCAATATTGCAACCGACACCACGTTCACCATTCCGCGAACGATACAATTCTCCGGGCGCACGTGGACGGTCAAGCAGTCCTCTGGCCAGGTCGGACCGGGTCCGAACTACTTCGACGACCAGGCCGACGCGGTGTGGGTTGATGCACAGGGCAAGTTGCACATGAAGATCCGCTTCCGTGACGGACAGTGGAGGACTTCTGAAGTTATCACCACGGACACGCTGGGATACGGCACATACCGCTGGGATTTCGCCAGCCGCGTCGACCAGTTCGACCCCAACGTCGTGCTGGGACTGTTTACCTGGGACAGCGCGGCGCCGGCCGAAAACTACCGTGAAATCGACATTGAATTCGCCAAGTGGGGCGACGCGGGTGCGCCGGACAATTCCCAGTACGTGGTACAGCCTTACGACACTGCGGGCAACCTGCAGCGATTCAATACGGTGCTGACCGGCAGCGAGTCATCGCACGAGTTCACGTGGCACCCTGACCGGGTTGAGTTCGACTCGCACCAGGGCCTGAACCTTTCCGGCCCTGAGATTTTCAGCTGGTCCTACACTGGTCCCGATGTACCGCCCGAGGGTGCACCTTCAGCCAATGCCCGCATCAATGTGTGGCTGCAAGGCGGCAACGCGCCACTCGACAGCCAGGAAGTTGAAGTGATTGTCGAGGCCTTTACCTTTTTGAATGGCCCCACTGCCTCGTTCTCACATTCCACCGACAACCTTGAAGCGACATTTACAGATACATCGACGGACCCGGACGGTACTATCGTCAGTTGGAACTGGGACTTCGGTGATCCTTCCACCAGCTCTGACACCTCAACCGCGCAGAATCCCGTTTACACCTATGCGGCCGCCGGCACGTACAACGTGTTTCTCGAGGTGACCGATGACGAGGCCAACACCGACAGCGTCACCATTCCGGTCACAGTTTCCGAGTATGTGCCTCCATGCACTTCCAGCAAGGCCATACCTGCGAATCAATGGATATTCTTCTCACTACCGTGCATGCCACCAGGACACCAGGCCAGCACGGTATTCAGTTCGGGCCCCCAGGAAGCCGATTATGGAAGCCGCTGGATTATCTACACCTACAACAATGCGGTGGGTGGAGGCACGCCGGCCTATGAAACCCTGGGCGCAGCGGAAACGCTGAATTCCGGACAGGGCTACCTGGTTTACTCACTTGACGCGCACACGCTTGAGGTCGAGGGCGAGTTCAACACGGTAGCCGACGTGCCCCTGCTCGATGACGCGGTCAATCCACCCAACGACGGCGTGTGGAACCTGGTCGGCAATATGCATACGGGTGATGTCGACTGGACCGATGTCATCGTCGATGACAACGAAGGGGCCGCAGGAGTGAATTTCTCCAACATGGACAAGCTGCGCGGTGGAACTTACGACTGCGAGAAAACACCCGACGTGCACAATAGCTGCAGCTTATGGCACGTCATGTACAAGTACGTCTCAGGCAGCTACCAGATGTACGACGGCACCGGCGCTGACTCGTTATCCGGGTGGGAGGCCATGTGGGTGCGCTCGCACCGCGCCGATTCAATCAGCCTGCCGGCGGCAGCTTCAGATCCGCCGCTAGCGCAGGCTGTGGCTGATGTCTATGACCAGGCTTCGGCTCCCTCGCCAGGTCAACTGAAAAAAGGTGGCAAGGGCAAAGGCGGTGGCAAGCGGTCTGGCTGGGCAATGGAATTGATTGCCGCGGCTACGGACCTGCGCGATTCCGGGAACATGCTGGGACAGAGATCAGATGCGAAGGACGGCCTTGATGCCCGCGACCTGGAAGAGTGGGTGCCGCACGCCAGTCCCTACCTCACCATCCTGTTCATCAACCCATTGTTCCCACCAGTCGAATGGGGCTATTCACGAGATCTGCGTGGAAACTCCGGAGCCTTTGGTGGCAGCTGGGATTTCGTAGTCAGGGCTTCGTCCGGTGTTTCCGAGGTTACATTGAGCTGGACAGGAGATGAGCTTGCATTTGGCAATGCCGTTCTGACCGACCTGACCACGGGGCAGCAGGTACAGGTCATGCCAGGCGGGGTCTATACGTTTGACGTTATTTCGTCCGCACACCCGTTCTCACTCAGTGTTGAGTAATTTTCGCTGCGCCCTGTTGTTGGTTTCAATGGCCGGCTGGACGGCCACGGTATTAGCGCACCCGGATCTCATCGCGCAGATTCAGCAGGCCGACCGTCAACTTGAAGAAAACCCGGCCAATGTCGACGTATTGCTCAAGCGCGGCGAGCTTTACCGCAGACACGGGGATTTCGAGGCCGCGGCTTCTGACCTGGTGGAGGCGCGCGATCTACGCCCATCGCATCCTTTGTTGAACTTCTACGAAGGCCGGCTGGCCCTGGATACGCATGAC
>JABDJL010000076.1 GCA_013002505.1 Lysobacterales bacterium
CCCCGGTTTTACGTGATTCAATCCAATCCCAGGTCCTGGTATCTAATTCACCAGGCTCAGTGACTCAACATATACAATTTCACAGGCGCCTGCACCTGTATCGTCCCTGCTCAGAGATGTACGCCACGACCAACCTGATTGGTCTTCTACGTCTACCAATAGACCGCGTATTTTGACAATTTCTCCCACCCTCAGTGATTTTAATTGTTTTTCCTGTTCAGAACCGGCCGGGATCATATGCATGTTGGCGCTGTGACGGCTGATTTCCTGCGCATCAACCGGCGCTGAAAGGTCGAAACTGTAGCGATACCAGCGTCCGCTTTGAGAGATGTCAAGATGCTGCAGAATCCGGCCATCAGACATCGGTCCCCAGCCCAACGCCAGGTCCAGCGGCGCCAGGCTGGCACCGCGTCCGAGATAGTAGCGGCGCGTGGACAGCACCCGCGCCTCGATTTCAAAACTGGCACGGGGTTGCAAAGAAAACTTTCCGACCTGCAAGGCACTGCGTTGCCGGGTCAGTTGCAGCGGCGCGTCCCTGACCAGCACGCCCGCCGGTTGTTCAACCGGGCGCTGTTCCCATGACCTTGCCGCCAGGTAAGCCAGGATAATGGCACTGAGGAAAAATAACCTGCGTGTCACCCGCTGTTCTCCTCGCCGCTCAAAGCGGCCGAAGCTGCTTACTCGAGCGTCGGCTTGATGCGAATACGATCGCCCTCTTCACTCAACTCGACGCGCGCAAGCTGGCCCTCTGATTGCGCCACGACCGTGCTGACGGTTGCATCACCGGTGACATTGCACACGGTACGCAACATGTCGAGTACGCGGTCAACGCCGAGTATCAAAGCAATGCCCTGGATCGGCACGTTGATCGCCTCGAGGATTATCACCAGCATGATGATGCCGGCGCCCGGTACTGCCGGTGTTCCAATTGACGCCATCACCGCGGTCAATACGATGGTGACCTGTTGGGCCAGGCTCAGGTCAAGCCCCATGGCCTGGGCGATGAACACCGCTGCAATGGCCTGGTACATGGCCGTACCGTCCATGTTGATGGTCGCACCCAGCGGCAATACGAAAGAAGAAATCTCCTCCGACACACCGAGTTTCTCCTCGACCCGCTCCATGGTCACCGGCAGGGTCGCGCCGCTGGAACTGGTTGAGAATGCGACCAGTTGGGCCGGCGCGATACCCGAATAGAATTCTTTGAATGTCAGCGGCGTCAGGAATTTAAGCATTACGCCGTAGGTCAATAGCACATGAATCGCCAGGCCGCCGATAACACAGGCCATGTAAAAGCCGAGCGCACTGAGCAGTGACAGGATTTGCGCAGGATTATCCCCGGCCACCGAAGTGATGGTTCCGGCAATCAAGGCGAACACACCGACCGGCGCCATCAGCATGATGACATCCACCAGCCGGATTACCACGTCCGCCAGCGAATCGAACACTTCCAGCAAGGGTTTGGCCTTGTCATGCGGCAACTGGATCAGGCCGATGCCGAACAGCAAAGAGACGAACACGACCTGCAACATCATGCGGTTTTCAGACGCCGCCGCCAGGAAATTATCAGGAACGATGTCTACGATCATCTGCAACGGCCCGCGCTCACGCGCCACGTTCGCCGCGCTGTCGCGCTGCGAAGTCTCCTCGGCATACGCTTCCTGCAAACTGACGCGGGTTTCCTCGGGGACCGCCTTGCCCGGTTGGACCAGGTTAACGATGACCAGCCCCATCGTGACTGCCACAGCCGTGGTCATCACGTATATACCAATGGTCTTACCGCCAATGCGTGACAGCCGGCTGAGATTACTCAGCGAGGCCACGCCGCTGACCAGCGACCCGATCACCAGCGGCACGGCAATCAATTTCAACAGGTTCATGAAAATCGTGCCCCAGGGCGCGATCCAGTCAGAGGTGAACTTTGACCAGCCATTGGCAGCTGCGAAGATACCGTAAATCGTGCCGAGAACGAGGCCAATGATGATTTGCCAATGAAGTTTGCGATACCAGGGCATATTGGATCCTGTGGTGGTTGACTGTTGTACTGGCCGAACAGGCGCATAGCATAGCAATTTACGCCAGCCGGCGATCAATGGCGGGCGATGCCCGACGTGATTACACTTGCATTTCTGCCTGATGGAGTATTCCGCGCTTGAACCAGCGAACCGATACCGTCATCGTCGGCGCCGGGATTGCCGGGATCGCCGCGGCATATTACCTGGCGAGGTCGAAAAGCCGGCGAAATGTCCTGCTCGTCGACCGCGGCCCGCCGATGGCCTACACCACCAGCAAGTCGGGTGAGAACTTCCGCGCCTACTGGCCACAGCGCTGCATGGCCGATCTGTGCTCGCGCAGCCATGAACTCATGTTGCAAGTCGCCAGGGAGTCCGGCAACCCGTTCAAAATCTCCGAGACGGGCTATGACTTTGTCAGCCAGCAGGGAAACAGTGACCTGTTCCAAGGTGCACAAAGCGATGACAAGGGTGTCCGGGCAAGTCTTACCCGCATCACCGACCGGCGACTACTGGCTGCACGATTCCCTTACCTCTCGCACGAAACGCGACAGGTTGTGCGCATCGCCGACGCCGGATCGGTAGACGTGCATGCGCTGGGGTC